>CAYQVT010000454.1:0-1503 GCA_964420885.1 uncultured Gammaproteobacteria bacterium | reverse complement strand
TTGCTCGATCGAAATTGCAGGTGATAGTCCATCAATTTGATCCACATCAGGTTTTTGCATCAGTTCCAGAAATTGCCGCGCATATGCTGATAATGATTCAACGTACCGACGCTGACCTTCTGCATATATAGTATCAAAAGCTAATGAAGATTTTCCTGAGCCAGAAAGACCTGTCATGACAACAAGCTTATCGCGAGGGATTTCTACAGTGATGTTTTTTAGATTGTGTTCGCGTGCACCGGCTACGCGGATTGTTTTAAGAGACATTCGGGTCTTTCAAAGATTCTAGGGTCGTTCTGATTGATGATAGCGGTTTTGGTATGTTGTCTCTTATTTATAGACAAACGCGATCCCATCGTCAGAGAGTATGTGATCGAAACCATGCGGTGTGGATAACTTTTTAAATTTGGCTGGATTAGTTTTGTTGGTCCTTACTTGTGTTTCTTTACTTGGAACGCTATCAAAACGCGAACAATAAGTGAACATATTTGTTCAAAACAGTTTTGGAAAACTTTGCAGTACGAATTTGGGTTTGGGGAAAACCTTCATGTGGTGTGCAAACAGACTCAAAGCATATGTATTTAACAGCGCACAAGACGCGCATCACCATGTGGGAATGGAGTTCAGGATGGCCGGAAGCATCAATAAAGTTATTTTGGTAGGGAATTTGGGTGCAGATCCGGAGATTCGCCAGACCAAAGACGGGCGTCCAATTGCAAACCTTAGCATTGCCACTTCTGAAAGCTGGAAAGATAAAAATACCGGGGAGCGCCGTGAAAAAACCGAATGGCATCGGGTTGTGATCTTTAATGAGGGATTATCGCGCATTGCAGAGCAATATTTACGCAAAGGATCGAAGGTCTATCTTGAAGGCGCGTTGCAAACACGCAAGTGGCAAGACCAAAACGGCCAAGACAAATACACAACAGAAATCGTGCTACAGGGGTTTAATAGTAATCTGACCATGCTTGATGGACGTCGTGATGATCAAAACTCAATGGGCGGATCGTCTGACTACGGGGGAAGTGCGAGTACTCCGGATCAAAGCTCTGGAGGTAGTCAATCGTACGAATTGGACGATGATATTCCGTTTTAAGCAAAAAAAATGCAAAAAAATGAAAAAAAATGCTAATCCGCACCATTCTTTGTGCGGATTTACAATACTTTTTTAGCAAATTAAGTTAAGGCTAGCTTTCGAATCAAGATTCGGAGGTAAGACCATGGCGGTTAAACGCAAAACGACTCGAAAGACTACGAAGAAAAAAGCTGCAAAAAAGAAAGCGCCAGCGAAGAAGCGCGCAACGAAGAAAAAAGCAGCGAAGAAAAAAGCAGTAAAGCGTAAAACAGTAAAAAAGAAGGCTGTGAAGCGGAAAACCGCTAAGAAAAAAACAGCTAAAAAGAAACCTGCTAAAAAAGCGGTTAAAAAAACGGCTGCAAAAAAGACAGCACGCACATCAAAAAATGATGATGGGCTGTTTATGACAGTCTTTAAATTTTGTTTAA
>CAYQVT010000453.1:642-1582 GCA_964420885.1 uncultured Gammaproteobacteria bacterium | reverse complement strand
AACCGGATTTCATTCAGTATGCGGAAACACTTAATGTGTTCGGGGTTGAAGCAAATTTCATGGAGCGATTCCGGGCATTTCTTGACGAGGAAGAGTTGCCCTCGAATGACAAGAAAGAAATCTTCCAGATTCCCCTAAATGTAACTTATGATTTTGGACAAAATCTGATGGTGCTGCGCCCACGCAAAAAAAGGGCTGATGGCAAGGAGTATGATTTTAAACGTGATGCAGCCGTACCCATGTTTGGCGAAGTGCCGGACAAACTGAGTCAAAAGGTCATTTCTGTCGATTGGTATCCGCGAATCCAGTCAATTGAGTCTCGCCGCGAGGATACCATCGGCCTAAAAAATGAACAAACTTTCTCCAGTCTACATGTCGCGTTTCTCGATGAGCACGATCTTTTTTTCCGCCTGGAACGCTTCAAGCGCGAGAGAAGCTGGTATAATTTTAATGTCGCAAAGGACAGTCTGAAGGCGCTGCTTACCAATGGAGCCTGGTACAAGATTATTATTCCATCAAGCCGCATGACCTTTGATGATCCATCTAATATGCTGCTTTGGCAAGAAATAGCTGCTGAGCTTCTACAAAAGTACGCTGAGGAATTTTATAACTATCGGAAAGCTGCATTCATTGAACCAAGGCTCGAATTACGGCCTATAGAATCTGATGATCCAAACTTTCCCAAAACCGATTTTTACCAGCTTCTGGTCGATGCAAATGAAACAAAGCTTATCGCTGACATCGAAGCTCTATCGAAGGAGATTTCCACCCAAAAGAAGGGGATTTTATCGGCAGGAGAGATTAAAGGCTGTCTGCTGGCAGCCCACCTTTATGAGCCAGTCCTACATGTGCGTAAAGGTGGCAAAATACAGGTTACTCCTGTCTCACTGAATGAGAGTGAAATTCGATTCACCGAAGATTTGGTCGCCTATCTCGATTC
>CAYQVT010000453.1:0-632 GCA_964420885.1 uncultured Gammaproteobacteria bacterium | reverse complement strand
TTCTAAATAGAAAACGCTAAATGATGATGGCATTGAGGTATTCCTCTTGCGAAATGAAAGTCGTGGCCGCGGCATGGGTTTTTTTGAAGCAGGAAATTTCTATCCCGACTTCCTCCTGTGGCTGGTTAACGGAGAGCAGCAGAGTCTCGCCTTCATAGAGCCACACGGTCTTCAACACGAAGGTCCTGGCCATAAGAAAATTTCTTTCCATAAAACGATCAAAGAGATCGAGACACGTATTGGGAACCCAGCAGTTTCTCTAAGCAGCTTTATCGTTACGCCATCTCTTCATGCAAAGCTAAACTGGGGACTTTCACTAACGGAACTTAACGACATCAATGTTTACTTTATGAAGGATCAGATTGATCAGTATGTACCGTCTATATTCGATAAGTTGATTTGATAGATTTGCCTCGGTTCGATTTTGTACTCGATCCCACAAATTCAAAACGCTATCTCAACTCCGCTCCAGCATTTTTGGAGCGCCAATTTGGGGCAGTGTTTTGGCAGTGTTTGGGGTAGTGTTGGAATTTTTCGACACTGTAAGGCATTGATTTTATTGAATTATGTGAATTTACGGGAGCGCATCGCCCGCTCCAATTTTGTTCAATGATCCAGCGCTATTGATGGCC
>CAYQVT010000452.1:0-1601 GCA_964420885.1 uncultured Gammaproteobacteria bacterium | reverse complement strand
TATCACTAAAACGGCTTTGGAACGCGTTAGCGCTAGTATTGTCACCATAAGGTGGTCTTGCCAAAACAGTACGCCAAATTTTAAAAACCTTATCGCGATATTCAAATTCTTTTTTAGCTTCACGCAACAGTGCCTTGTCGAGCGACTCATGTTGTGACAAATCGGATTTTGCTATCGCTACATCATCTTCCAGCTCTATAACACGCCGTGCGTCTTTGCTTTTAAGAATTCGTAGATGGTGCTCAGCTAGCTCGTCGCGCTCGTACGTAAGTTTTTGTTCTTGTTTGAGCCAGGAATCAATCTCTTTTTCCGTTTTCGCAATAAAGGTTTCCAGACCATCATTCAACTCTTTGACAAAACTCCGAACTGGATTTTCTTCAACCGTAACACCCAATAATTTATCCCTCAGAGCTGCGGTTACTGCGCTTTTCATAATCACCTCCCAATTGAAATGCCTAAGCGTGCTTCAGTATCAAGCGGTATTTGAAATCTGATTCTCGCAAATTAGCCGAAATGAACAAATGACCTGGTAGTACTGTCTACGGTACTCTGGTGTAAATTGGCTTGAATGAGAAGAATGAAGAGGTTGCTAATGGAAAATCTAAAAACTAATGAATACACGCCGAGCGAAGATGTCCAACGCCGGTCAAAAAAAACACCTGAAAATAGAAAATACCTCCAGGACAGATTAAGTCAGGTCATGCGACTTAAATATCCAAAGAGTTCACGCCGAAAATTTATTAGTGACGTCATTGCGTTCGTTGAAAGCGCCCCAAATAATTGCGATATAGATCCTAAACATGAGTTGACGGTTGATGGGGATCGTCTCGGGAAGTTTATGCGCGATAACGAGCCAAATAAACAAATCACACCAGAAGACTTCAAGTGCATCTGCATATTCTTGGATTACAAAGGCCTTTTCTATAATCGACATCGAGGGGATGAAATAGCAGAAAAGTTCGAAGATCCACTCTTTCATTCGTTGCTTGATTTCATGAAAATTGGGGAATTCACTCTCAATAACATGAAACGTCACGCACCTGGATTTTATCGATGCTATCGCCCAGCCAGCACGTTCCCTGGCAATTTTTGGGTTGGAGCAATGGAGATATCTGATTCGCCCGATACTGGCGCGCTCGTGACACGCGAATTTTATCAATCTGCTGGATTCGAGGGGCGTCCGAATAAAAAAGTTGAGTTAAACGGGTACCTATTCCGCAAAGGCAGGCATTACACAATTATCAGCCGCGACCAAGCATCCTCTTCTCTTTCAGTTGCATTACTCCCCTCCGTTATCACCGAGGATCACAAAATTACGAATCTTACTGGTGCAGTACTCGATATGAGTACCGGGCATTTATGGGGTGGACGAGTCATCTATGACAGAGTCGACTTGCCCGCATCCTGCGTGCACACAGAAATCGAGGGGAGTGTTGATGCAAAACTCGATGAAGAAAATTTCTTTGCCAGCGCGAAAGTATGTTATCCAGAAGAAATTCCAAATTCGATTGAGCATCATTTTAAAAACGAGCCAATACCTAATCTTCAGATGTTTTGATATTACAAAACCCCACAGAAGATCAAGATTGTGGCTCACGGGG
>CAYQVT010000451.1:0-1623 GCA_964420885.1 uncultured Gammaproteobacteria bacterium | reverse complement strand
CCGCCGGTTGCCACCACCAGAGATGAGGCAGAAAAAGCACCGCTATCAGTTCTGACTTCAAAGCTGTCTTCTAAACGATTTACTGACGTAATTGTTCCTGAGAGATTCAGAGTGAAATCTCCCTTGCGAGCTTCATCAAGTAACAATTGAACGATCTGATTTGCCGGTCCATCGCAAAAGAGTTGGCCTAAAGTCTTCTCATGCCATGCGATGCCATGACGGTTCACTAAATCGATAAAATCGTGCTGGGTATACTGCGAAAGCGCTGATTTTGCAAAATGTGGATTGTTGGAGATGAAGCGTTCAGGCTTAACATCAAGATTGGTGAAATTGCAGCGCCCGCCGCCGGAGATAAGAATTTTCTTTCCGGGGGCAACAGCGTGGTCGATTACCAGAACGCGTTTGCCCATCTGGCAGGCAATGCCAGCGCACATGAGTCCAGCGCCGCCTGCTCCCAGGATTATTGTGTCATAGGTTGAATGTGCTGCCACTTGATCTCTCAAATAAAAAAGCCCGAACGTGCGTCCGGGCTTTGCGTATCATGTTTTGCAGAAATTACGCAGCTTCAGCGGCCTTCGTCCACGTGCCGAGCGCTGCCATACCGTTCATCTTTGCGCGATGCGTAAAGGCTGCCTGTGCGGAAGACATGTTTTCCGACTTGCCGCCCCAAGCTTTGAGGCATGCTGCTTGAAGTGCGCGACCATAAGAGAAAGTCAGCTTCCACGGCATGTCGTAGGCTGCGTTCATAGCGGCAAGATGTGCTGTTGCCTCTTCGTCGGATTGACCGCCGGAGAGAAATGCAATGCCAGGAACAGAAGACGGCACGCAGTCTTTCAAACCTTTGAACCGGCAGATTGACCGGGAACAACCATATTTGGTTTCAATACCATGCCTTCAAGGTTTACACCTGCATCGTGCAATTCGTTGAACTGTGTCTTCAATGCCCATTCAGTCACTTCATGGCAACGCTCGATAGAATGGCCAGAATGCTCACCGTCCATCAGGACTTCAGGTTCAACGATCGGCACAATGCCGACTTCCTGACAAAGAGCAGCATACCGTGCCAAAGCGTGCGCATTGGCCTTGATGCAGTTCCATGAGGGTGTGTTTTCAGAAATTGTGATAACAGCACGCCATTTTGCAAAGCGTGCGCCGGCCTCATAGTAATCGTTCAGGCGACCACGCAGACCATCAAGGCCTTCGGTCACTTTCTCAACGGATGTGCCGGTCAGGTCTTGAGCGCCTTTGTCCACCTTGATGCCGGGAACAGCGCCTGCAGCTTTTATCAAATCAACCAGTGGTGTGCCGTCGGCAGCTTTTTGATAGAGCGTTTCTTCGAACAGAATGACGCCAGAAACGTAGTTTTTCATTGCTTCTTCAGAGCGAAACAGCATCTCACGATAGTCGCGTCGACTGTCTTCTGTAGATTCCACATTGATTGAATCAAAGCGTTTTTTGATCGTACCGGTGGATTCATCCGCAGCCAAAATTCCCTGACCTTCTGCCACCATTGCAATAGCGATATCCTCTAGGCGTTCGCTCATTGTTTTTTCTCCTGAGATTACGTTGGGTCTCCTCTAGCAAAGCCTGCGCGATATTTGAAGTTCCCAGATGAATTATTCA
>CAYQVT010000450.1:0-1627 GCA_964420885.1 uncultured Gammaproteobacteria bacterium | reverse complement strand
GCGCGGCGGCGTGTATTTTCAGCCTCTGCCATTGAGCGTAATGCTTTGTCTTTCCATTCTTGGGCTTCGGCCTCTAGACGCAGGAGTGCCTGAGCATGGGCGTTCGCTGGGGAAAGATCAGATTCGTCTTCTTCAATCTCATCTTCTAGATCCTCTTCAGGTTCCTCAGTAGGATCATCAAACATGTTCATTAGATCATCTTCGTTTTTAATACCGCTCATCCATTTGTTCCGTCTGTTAAGGCACGCCCGATAAGGCGTGCAGTATAATCTACGATCGGGACAACCCTGCCGTAATTAAGCCGCGTTGGACCAATCACGCCAATTGCACCGATTATTTTTTTTTCACTGTCCATATAAGGAGAAATTATCAAAGAGGAACCCGAAAGTGAAAAAAGTTGGTTCTCTGCGCCAATAAATATGCGCACACCTTCAGCTTCCTGAGCCAAATTAAGCAAATTAGATAAATCTGCCTTGCGTTCCATGTCATCAAATAACATTCGTATACGATGTAAATCCTGCTCTGTGTTCAGCTTGTCAGCTGATGGCGATAGCGAATCGAGAAGATTGGATCTGCCCCGCACAATTAATCTGCTTGGGTCTGTATCACTGCCATTTGCCCATGCTGCAAGGCCTGCTTCAACCAACCTTTGGGCGGTTTCGTTAATTTCTCGGCGCTGCTGTTTTAATTGCTCGTTCAGGAGTGTCATCGCTTCGGATAAGGTACGTCCGCGCAGCTGGGCATTTAAAAAATTCGAGGCTTCTTGCATGGCAGCTGGAGTAAGGCCTGATGGCGGTGTGAAAACACGGTTTTCTACTGTACCATCTTCCATCACCATAACAACCAATGCGCGGCCCTGATTGAGGCCAACGAAATCCACGTGTTTAACTGGGCGTTCGGTTTTTGGTGCAAGAACCAAAGATGCACAATGCGAAAGGCCTGATAAAAGCGATCCAGCCTGATCGAGCATACCTTGCACAGTATCATCTTCTTCATGCGCAGCGGTGATGGATTTTTCAATCTCTGTACGTTCGGTTGTAGAGATATCTCCAACTTCCATCATGGCATCCACGAACAAACGTAAACCTTGATGAGTCGGTAGCCGTCCTGCTGATGTATGGGGCGCATCCAATAAGCCGTGTTGCTCTAGGTCTTGAAGAACATTGCGGATGGTTGCAGCTGAGACACCAATGTCACGATCCTTAGAAAGCGTACGCGATCCAACAGGCTCTCCAGTATCTAAATATGTCTCAACAAGCACGCGAAAGATTTCGCGGCTTCGTGCGTCCATATCCACATAGGGGCTTATATGATGGCTATCATTCATATTTATCAAATAAGCCGCATCAATCGATAGGTCAACGGGTAGACGTAGAAGAGGCAAGTCGTTACCAAGGAAAAAAATAGGAGATAAATATGCGTCCATCAGGCAGAAGCAACGATACACTACGTGAAATTCATATTGAAACCAACATCAGCAGGCACGCAGAAGGGTCTTGCATCATATCTTGTGGGGACACGAAAGTAATGTGTACTGCGAGTGTAGAGGACCGTACGCCGCCTTTTTTACGCAATACAGGGCTGGGATGGGTTACTGCTGAATATGGAATGTTGCCCCGGGCAACAA
>CAYQVT010000449.1:0-1650 GCA_964420885.1 uncultured Gammaproteobacteria bacterium | reverse complement strand
GCCGCTGATCGTTGGTTTCAAGGCTATCCGCGTTGCGCTTCCGCTTGCTGGGAAGAGTGGCCCTAGCAAAATATATACGTCACCTGATGGTGTGGTCATTGCAATGAATAAAGGTTTCGTGAGCCGTGCAACGGGTCTCGGGATTGATCTTCGTGGCAGCTATCTTCCAGCGAATAGTCCGTGGTTCAAAAGGTTGAAGGCCGCCGCTGACGAGAACAAGACGACAGAGCGCGTGATCGAATACTGGGAAGACCAGCGTACAAAACGAGATCTGTTCCGTTGTACGTTGGCTCAAAGCCCCCGAGAGAATGGGGGAGCAATCGTTGACGAAACCTGCAAGAATTTCAAGGGTTTCGAATTCAAGAATCGCTACTGGCTTGAGACAGACGGTAGTATCGAATGCTCACGCCAGTGGATTCATCCCAAGTTGGACCCGCTTCAATTTTTCAAGACTGAAGTGCAAGCGACGACGCTCGATCTGACGAAAAATGGCTGTTGAGCCTATCAAGGTGTCCACCCAAACGGGGCTGAATCACGTCAGGTTTATTCGCCTGACGTGATTCCCGAGCTTCACGCTTCATTTCAAAGGTCTTATTTCCGACGACGGATCAAACCTGCTCCTGCAAGACCAGCAAAGATGAGAGCGAGGCCACCAGGAGCAGGAACGGAACCTCCACCAGATGTTGTCGTGCCACCGGTACTAGTTCCGCCACTACTTGAGCCGACGAAACCGCCCGACAGACTTGTCGAAGTACAAGTAGGAAAACGTGGGTCGCCCGCACAATCAAGCGCATCACGCACTCGCGTTGTGGTATTGCCGTCATCCAAGTACATTTGGGAATTGAACGCGTAATCGACAATCGAACCATCTTCTCCGTATTCAAAATTTGATCCAGCACTCTGGTGGAACCAGATGCCAGCTTCCTCACCAATCGAAACCCCTTTCCAGTCGCCACCAAAAGCTGAGTTGATTTCAGATACATCTAGGCTGAACATAGTCAATTCATAACCTGAGACGTGGGTTCCAGCTGAAGAGAATGCATTTTCATAAGTTCCAAGAAACGTACCGTTCTCATAGCTTTTTGAGTTATTCTGTCCGTCATAGGTGTAGGCGGTGATGCGGTTATTTTCGATGTCACCGTAGAGAATTGCATTAGAAGTACCATCACCTTTTGGATTGTCTCCATCGGTTAATACTAGCCAAAATCCATCTTTTCCAAGATCAGAACGAAATTTCATACCATACGCTTGTTTCTCGTCATCGTAGTGGTTCCAAATCCCACCTTCATAATCGACAGAGAAAACTGTAGCGGATGCTACGGCACTAAAGGTTATGGTGGCTGCAAAAGCTGTCGCTGCTGCAAAGATTTTTTTACTCGTCTTCATGGTCATCTGCCTCATTTGTTTTTCTGTCGCCCTCGGTCTCCGCCGATACTTGAAGGGAAGCAAAACCTCTGCCATCCATCAACGGGGTTAAAAATAAACTTTTCCTATTAATATCAAATAAATAGACAGCATTAAGAGGCGTTTATCATCAACAAATGGTAAACAAATCAGCGTAACATGTGCCAACGTTCAAAAAGGCACGCTCAACCAAGAGAGGTGGTTCGGGAAATCTGAACAGGTTCGATAAGTGGTTTTTCCGCTCCA
>CAYQVT010000448.1:1210-1659 GCA_964420885.1 uncultured Gammaproteobacteria bacterium | reverse complement strand
AGAAAGATCTTTCTGATCACGATCCAGTTCACCAAGCTGTTTATCGACACTCACTTGTGCTTCAAGTAAACGCGTTGTTAACTGTTCTTGCGTGACTGCATTTGATTGCGAGGACTGTAATATCGAAACAGAATCACCAATGCGCGTTACTTGCCCAGCAATACCTTGCATACCAACGGCTAAATCCGTATTCGATTGCGCATCCAGCACATCAATTCTATACCATGTATAGCCGGTAACTCCGATTGCAATCAGTGATAGTAAGACAGCAAAAACACTCAGTCCTGAGCCACTTTTTTTCTCAACGGTTTGCACAGTAGGGTTTCCTATATTGGATGTTTGATTGGATTCATGGGTGGCAGCCTGAGGCGGTGGCAATTGATTATCAGAGACCTTTTACTTTCGAGCTATCCGAATCATCCATTCAACGAATAATATCACTCTGCGAG
>CAYQVT010000448.1:326-1200 GCA_964420885.1 uncultured Gammaproteobacteria bacterium | reverse complement strand
GGTTCGTCAACAGGCGTGTGGTTTTTAGACGCCGTCTTTGCCGGCGTCTTTTTCTTGGACTGTTTAGATTCTGATTCAGCCATAACATATCTCCAAGTGCGCTTCCCCAATGTAATTACTAGAGTCTACCACCAATACGATCGAAGGCTCATAGATAAGCGATAAATTGTGTAATAATTAACCTGAAAAGGTAATCATCATATGCTTATTTGACGGCGACTGAGCAATTAAAATATCACCTTTCCAGCCATAATCTAGCGCGGTTTGCGCTATTCGTTTACTGCCAGCAACCATTTTAATTTTTGCTAAATCCTCAAAATAATCACCCGCCGAATCGATCAAGTTAATCACACTCTGTGAGCTGTGAGCAAAGACACCCTCGACATGATAATCATTTTTAAAAATAGCATTGAGTTTGGCTATACAATCGGGTGGTGTGGTTTGATAATACACCACCATATTATCGACTTCAGCACCTCGTTTTCGCATTTTTTCTTCTGGCCATACCAAGCTATTATCGCCGCGCACGATCAAAATCTTACGATTTGTCAGATCACTTAACTGGCCAACCTTTAGTAACGCATCGGCACCACTACCCGAACCTGGGAACATAGCGTCAATACCATACCGATAAAGTTGTTTAGCGGTTTCAGCACCAACCGACAAAGCCCGAATATGGTCTGGCAAACCACCATACTTATTAATCAAAGGCATGCCTATTTCAACGGCGTTGCGTGATACGAATACAACATCGGTATAATCATTTAGCTTCAATAGCCGTTTAGTTACATCGTCCCGAATTCGCAAATCGATTTTTAATGTTGCAACATGCACTGGCTGGTAATCCAAACGCTCTAAGATACTGGGCATATTT
>CAYQVT010000448.1:0-316 GCA_964420885.1 uncultured Gammaproteobacteria bacterium | reverse complement strand
ATGAGAATCAGTTTTTTCTTATTTTCGAGGTTGAGTTCAACCTCTTGTTTGGCAACTAACGCTTCTTGGGCTGCAATTTCTAATTCACGCTCACGCTTTTCTTGTGCCAACTCATAGAGTTCGTCAAGAATATTACCTGCGCCTTGACTTAATAACGATTTAGCAACTTCTTCGCCCAGCTTCGAAGCAACCTCTACCGTCATCTTAACGCTATTTTGATTGCTCGAAAGAATTTTTGAACCATCCACCTCGCCAACAATACCACGCATATGAACTTTTCCTTTAGAAAGCTCGGCATAACCGGCGATCGGCACTT
>CAYQVT010000447.1:0-1661 GCA_964420885.1 uncultured Gammaproteobacteria bacterium | reverse complement strand
CCTTCGAATTGGTCACTGGCTTGTGGGTTTAGTCGGACCGATGATCGGATGAACCAGTCGTTTGAAAAAAATGATACTCTCAGTTTCGAAGTGTCATCCAACATTGCTTGACCAATTTTTGCCAAATCAATTGGAGCTGCTGCGAACCCGCTTTCGGCGAGCGCGAAACCCTGATAATCAGTCGACCAACGGGCTGGGTATTCACTCCCGATATGCTCCAAAAAGTTCTGAACTCTGGTCTCAAATTTATCGCTGCTCGCTCGCTCAATTGCCAGAGAGATTAGATTTGGATTGTAGTCGTTATAGAGGAAAGCCCCTGGATGCTCTTCAATGCTTGGGCGGGTCAGCAAAATTCTCCGAAGGTCATTCCCATAGTAGATCAAAGGTTCATCTTCATTGTAGAATGGAAAAGAAATGTCGCTGTCGAATGCGATTCCGGAACGCATATCAATCAAATGCGCAAGTGAAATATTGGACCACCTTGTATCCCGTGACGCCAATTCAGGCACATACTTAGTAAGCTGATCTTCGATACTTCCAATATCGCCCCGCTTGATTGCATTCCCCAGCAACGCTGAGAATACTGATTTGGAAACAGAGAATGACCCAATCAGCATACCAGGTACATGATTGTTATGGTGGGACTCGTAAATGAGTTGCCCATCCTTGACGATGATCAAGGCGGAAGTGCCTGATTCATCAAGTATCTCATCTAAAGATTGAATAACAGGAACAGAAGTAAATACTTTTTCGACTTTCGGATGTTGTAAACGTGCGGCAAACGACTTTGATATTTGGGCCTTTTCAAATTCCAGTCGTGGTTTCCATTCGAAATCGTTCGCGCTGGATTCCTGTTTGATATAAACCCTAGCGACGTAATCTAACCCGTAGGTTAGATGTAAATAACCAGCACCAAAAGTTAATACCAAGAATAGGAACAACCCAATCTTACGAAACATATCTTCGCTCGCTTTCGATTTGAGTATGTTCGAGACTATCGATTATCAACTATTTTGTCAATTTTGATTCCAGACAACAGATTCACAGACTTCTAGTGACACCCGCGCAATTTACTATCGATGGCGAGGTTAAAAAGGGCTAAGTTGCGAGCACTGCCATCCACTTCAAGGCGGGTCCGTATCGCTCAAACCTCCTTCATTTTAAGAGCCGGCTTTTGCCTGGTAAGTTTGCCAAGTGGATGCCTACGTTCTGCCGGGCTGCGGTTTTTGTTGGCGGAAGGGAGGAACAAATTGCAGGTGAAAAATACAAGATGACCACGAACGTCATCGCCATGTCCGAAATTCTTGATCGGCATCCAAATCAAATCACCGGAAAAGAAATGCGCATTCTCGCCGTGCACACTCCTCAGCACAATGTCCACTTCTGGCGAATACTGTTGAAAAACTCGAAACTGGATATTTTTCTCATTGTACGGTTGATATTTTTTGATACTACGCGCTCATACGTTGCATTAAAGCTCTACTTAGGAGTTTTTCTTGAACTATCATGGCAATCGTTTCGCCGTAGAACGACCTCAAAATAGTTTTTCAACAATATTGGCAAAAAACCGCTCTTAAAAATCAAAGTGAGATACTATCCTTAAGCGACAAATGCATCAAAATTGTTCTCAGTAAATTCTTCTGCCAATTTAAATTTCTGAA
>CAYQVT010000446.1:0-1662 GCA_964420885.1 uncultured Gammaproteobacteria bacterium | reverse complement strand
AGAGTTTGGTCAGTCGGTACCAGTGGGCTAAAGCTATGCCCCGCCCCTACGCAGCGAATCGACTGCGTAGACTCTTTTATCAGCGAAATAAGTTCATCTTCAGATTTCGGCACGCTGCGTATGCTCGGTTGGCTACGCTGATTGCCGGACCAATTGCTCCATGGTAAAACAGGGCGCCCATTGGGCCCGATTACCGTAGGCCTTTGTGGAGGAGATTGTGTCTGAGAATGCTCCCCTTCAGAGCAAGCACTCAGCGTCGAAGTGGCAGCAATCCCAAGGCCCATTGCTTTCAACAGCTGTCTGCGGTTGATGTGCGGTGCGCGATAACTCATTTTGTCAGCCTCAGTTTATTTTGTATGCAAATTATTTTGGCCTAGACATATAGTTTATAAGATCTTCAAAATCATCATAACTGCATTCTTGACAGAGACCCTGAGCGGGCATATTTCCAATACCATTCACAGCATTGTCCACTAAGGTGTTTAAGCCTTTCGTTGCTCGTTCGCGCCACTCCTCTGCTAGAAATGACACTGGCGCGCCGGTACCGCTAATACTATGGCACGCTTTACAATATGTATCGTAAAGCTCCACGGTGTAGTCATCGGCCGCAATCGCTGACGATACGAATATCATCGCTGACATCAACATAAAACCCCTAGCTGCTCTAATCGTTAGTTTAATCAAAAACTCACCACCACTGATTTCATAATCACAATTCACTTAATAATAGACTCGACACCGACGGTCGTCCAAATTAGCTCTTTCGAGCACACCAAGTTATAATATGACAATTTGTCATGTTATTCAAATTCATTATGCTGATTTGTTTTACACTGCGCTTGCCTTTAATATCTCAAGTCTATTAGATGAGCGAAAACATGCCCTATTTAGCCAAACAAAAAACCGTTAAGAAGCGACGAGTACCTATTCAGGCGCGAGCTATTAAGCGCGTTAATAAAATCCTCGATACCGCGTTATCGCTATTGAGTAACCCTAAGATAAACAAAGTGACAACTCACTTAATTGCCGAAAGAGCCGGTGTTTCTGTAGGATCTGTCTATCAATTTTTTCCAAATGTCGAAAGCGTTAAAATTGCCTTAATCGAACGACTTTTAGATCAATACTATGAGTATTTTTCGTCGACGGTCGCTTCTCAAGCTAAGATCAACGATTTGCTAGAGTTCAGCGAAGTATTAATCAACGCGACTTATAATTTTTATCAGGAACATCCTGACATCATTCGTCATATCGTAGTAAGCAGCGGTACTGAGGAGTTTAATGCTGTAAACCGTCGCTTGAATGTGCGAATTCAACAACTCATGATGGATTATTTAAGCCTGCAAGAACTAGGCTTAGATGAAGCAACCTTAGAAAGAAAGGTATCGGTGGCTATCGCGACTGGCGATATGATGACCATGTTTATTTGGTCGGCTAAATCACAAGAGCAAAGAGATGCCTATCTTAAAGATTGGAAAGATATCGTCGGATTTTATAATGCAAAAACCGACTAAAGTAACATCAGTGTTTGCCGAAAGATATTTTGCTAAATTTTTTAGTAAACCGCTGGCAATCAGAAAACGCGAGGAGCAGGCGTGAAACAAGCAAATATTAATTCTGATTCTATTCGTGAAATTGCATTGTCTTTGCCTTCGAGTGTCGAAA
>CAYQVT010000445.1:0-1665 GCA_964420885.1 uncultured Gammaproteobacteria bacterium | reverse complement strand
ACGGCCCAGTAATTCAGCGTTTGTAGCGTTGGCATCCACAAATGTAGAGGCCCTTTTATGATGAGGCTTACTTCACCAAAAAACACATGCAACGCGAACCAAATCGCCAAGTTAAGAATAACCCCAACTACGGCTGCAGTAATCACTTGCAAGGCACCTTTTAATTTCGGTTGGGTATTGAGCCACTCAATGTAGGGAGCTCCCGCGAAAATCCACAAAAAACAAGGCGTGAATGTTGCCCATAAAGCAACCGCAGCCCCCATCAGACCAAGCCCCCAACCCGCTTGATTATGTCCTGCAAGGTATCCTACAAACTCTGTAACCAAAATCAATGGCCCCGGAGTTGTTTCCGCCAATCCCAAACCATCGATCATTTGTTCTGTACTTAGCCATTCGTGCCCAACAACAACATCTTGCCCCATATATGCAAGCACTGCATAGGCACCACCGAATGTGACAACTGCAAGCTTAGAGAAAAACCAACCAAGTGATGATATTAATGATCCTTTTCCCAAAAGAGCGGTCACAGCAAACAACGGTGCAAGCCAAATCAACAGCCAAACAGAGATTGTTTTTAATGTCGAACTGACAGGAATAAGTTGAACGGGTTTTTGCATCTCTTCAGCCGATTGACGCACAAATACATACCCATAAATTGCAGCCATAAAGATAATAAATGGAAACGGAAGCGCGAAAAAGAAAATGCCAATAAACGCAAGAAAGCAAACAATCCACATTGTTGTTGGTTTCAAAGCACGTTTTGCAACTTTCAACAACGCTTCAATTACAATAACTAATACTGCGGCTTTTACACCGAAGAAAATTGCCTCAACAATCGGAACTTGCCCGAAAGCAGCATAAATCATCGCCAGAGCCAATACCACCACCGCACCAGGGATGACAAACAGTGCACCAGCAAGCAATCCACCTTTTATACCATGCATTCGCCAACCCGCATATGTTGCAAGCTGCATCGCTTCTGGCCCAGGCAGTAACATACAAAAACTTAATGCATGCATGAACTGCTTTTCGGAAAGCCAACCATTTTCCTCGACAACCATCTTATGCATCAATGCTATTTGCGCTGTTGGTCCCCCAAACGACAACAATCCTATTTTTGCCCAAACTTTGAAAGCTTCATGTAAACTTGGCGTTATGATGCTCATTTCTGGTATCCAAAATCTGATTTATGAACTTCATCCGTTGCGTCCCGCGCCCATCTGAACAATGCATCATAAATTACCATGCCTGAATTTAGCTGTTCGTTATCATCTTTATACATCCGCGAAAGCCCCAAGGATATTGCAAGCAATCCCTTCGCTTCATCAGACTTCTCTAATGCATTCGTATCGGCTGATCTTATGATCTCTGAAAGCCGAAGTAATGCAGGAAAATCTAAGTTAAATTCTTCAATCATTGTATCAAAGGTACATCTGTCCCCGCGGTGGCTCCAAAAGGCACCATCAATATCAAATGGAATTGCATTGAACTTTTCTGCAACGCCTTCAACCGCATTTGGAGCAACAAATAAAAATTGTGCGTTAACATCAACAAACCTACGGATTAACCACGGACAAGCAATACGATCAATCTTTGGCCGATGTCGCGTAACCCAAAATGAAGGTTTATTTTTCTCTAGTGCAGGTAATGCTTGAACTGGAATCA
>CAYQVT010000444.1:0-1706 GCA_964420885.1 uncultured Gammaproteobacteria bacterium | reverse complement strand
AGAAAAGTAAACAGGAACTAATGGTAAATAAATCTTAAAGAAGTGAGATGGGCAATCGGTTTCTCCCTGAAGATAGGCTCAGTATAAGGCAAAGAAAGAACATAGCTTTTGAAAATTCTAATGCCTTACGTAATTCTACTTTTTTCAAACAATTATACAGAAGAAATTCACAGGCTATTTCCTTACTTTTTGAAATAATTCCTTAAAAGCTCTGGTGACATCTGTTATTACTTTTGGGAGAATTAATTATCGTTGTAAATTTATTATTTACTAGTATGTGAGTTATATAGGCACTGAGACAGCTAATCGAGCAGCGAAACAAGTGCAAAATAGTTCTTGGTATTTTATTGGTATTATAACGACTCAATTTGCGGAATCGAAGTTTTAATTGACTTGGATAATAGATAAGAAAAATACAGAGGTATATCTAAATTGTGAAGCCGAGCAAAATAACTATTATGAATATTTTTAACGTACAGTGATCAATTGTTAACTGAATTTACCTGATTTTGATATAGCAAAAAACTTAATACCTGCAATATAACAGTTCTGGGAATATAGCAATGGACCACGAGTATGGAGAACGTTGCTCTATTACCAGTATTTATATTGTTTGTTGTAATCTGTCCAAAAAGCCACTGGACGAGTAAGTAGAGAATTCAGCATAATCGTGTCGTGAACGATTCCATTGATGCAGACACGATTTATATATAGAAGGGACTGAGATTTACAATAAAAGTTAAAAGAGTGCGAAAGTAGCAGTTTATTTTTAATGAATAAGGATTTTGCAATGTTTGATTATATTAGTGGAAATTAGAGCGCGATGAACTGCTACCTTGAATTATGTCATGTCATTCACCGGAATTTCGCAGTTTGTCACCGAGTGAGATTGTGCCGTCACTAGCAGACCTGGGTTCGTATCTTGCCAGTGAATCGAATTTTTATAGATTGCTGCGAGAGGTCAATGAATAGCATGATCGTGGTCGTGCAAATGCACGGCAAAAACGGGTTAAGCTCGATGAATACAAGACAACTGGTCCGAACCAATGCTGGACTTGGGATGTTATCAGGCTGAAATCACCTGTTAACGGACTGTTTTATTATCCGGACATGATGGTGGACGTGTTCAACCGAAAAATTATGACCTGGGAGGTGCATGAAACCGAGTGTGGTGAATTGGCTGCGCAATTCATGCAGCGTGTTGTGATAGCAGAAGGCTGCGCGACCACGTTACACCTGCGCGCCGATAACGGTGCGATACAAAATCCTCAACGCTTAGAGCGACGCTGGAATGGTTGGATGTTGAGCCATCGTATAACAGACCACTGGTGAGCAACGACAACACTATTTCAGATGCGCTAACTCGTTCGACAAAATACCGTCTAGATTTTCCACATAAGGGTTTTAGAAGTCTGGAGACCGCCAGAGTATGGTGCGCCGAATTTGTTCAATGGTATAACGAAGCGCATAAACACAGAGTGATCAAATTTGTGACGCTAGGACGGCGTCATCGCGACGAAGATGTGCAGATTCTAACTCAGCGGGAGGAAGTGTCCCGTCAAGTTAAACCCGAATAACCATCACGTTGCAGTGGTGCAACACTCAACTTGGAAGGACCGGAAACCATGACATTGAATCCGGATAGCTCGAAGGAAAAAGTAGAAAAAGCTGCGTAGATAAAAGTTGCAACTAAATTGACAAACACC
>CAYQVT010000443.1:0-1743 GCA_964420885.1 uncultured Gammaproteobacteria bacterium | reverse complement strand
CCATCGTCACGATGCTGATGACAGGCAGCCATAACCGAATTCGCTGGCCGTTTTTCTGAACGAAGTACTGATCAAGAAGCGCTTGCCGATCTGCTAGTTTTGGGGCGCAGAGCTGCGAAAGCTAACGGAGTAATTCTGGTAGCGATTGAGAACCGATTAGGTTTGAAATATCTGTTGGGTGCTTGCGAAGACCACTATGCTATTCCGTATATTGGGCTTGACGACTACCCTGATTCAACCGGAATACGTACTTATAGTCAGGCCGAGTGGGTTCGACACGCAAAAGCGTATAATGCGATACAGTTCATGTATCCCTTTCCCGACTATAAGGTTCCGACGGCGGTCCTAAAAGAAACCTCCATCAATGCCGCGAATACCTTAGAAGGCCACAAATCCCGAGACTATAGTGCTGCCTTCGACTTAGGCGACAACGAACACCGAATCTGGCAGGGTCTGGCTCAGGCGGGTACATTGGGTGAACATTCAAATTCGTTTCTAATTGCCCTGTCTGATGACCAACAACGACTTGATGACATGTGTGATTTTAGTGTGGAAACGTATACAGTGCACCCGCTCAACTATGAAATACCCGAAGTAAGCACGCGCTTAGAACCAATCGTTGACTTGGATCACAAGTTACAATCACACCTCGACGCGCAAATCACTCAATTGCAATCTCACTCCAACAGTCTGCAAGCGAAGATCGACCTTATGAGTAACTCTATCGGCTGGAGATTGCTCAACATGGTGCGACGATTATTCGGTAGAACTATTATATAATTTACGTTTATGAGTCTTCGTAAGCAACTGATAAAGTTGAATAATAAGCTTGAATCGTCATGGGGTTTGGTCGACTTTGAAACAAGGCCGGTACGCATTGAGGCAGGTTGGTATGTGACCGAGTTTACCGTTCAAGGCAATCTCGACCACACACCTCGAATCGTGGTTCATACTTCGGATGAGCAAGAAATTGAACGGCATTTAACCGGTTTCCATTCGGGCCGGAACCGCATGTTGGTATTTCTTCCTGAAGGAAAGATTAGCGCTTACAGTGAATCAATCGAGTTTGACCGACTCGCTAGAGTGTCAGCGATTGAGGGGCGTGCAAGGGTATTACTGATCTGCGGACGATATTTAAGAGATTTCTTAAGTCCTACAGTCGTACTAAAAATATTGTTAATGCAGTTTCAAAATAATTTTGAACTGTCGACCAAATTGTTGCAGTTTTATACGCCTGCACGCGGTGGCAGCGGGTACTTATCGAATCTGAATCGCTGGCAAAAATATCATGGATATGAAGCCCAATTAGGGTGGTTTTTCAATTGGCTCGGCCGGGGCGTAAAAATCGCCGTCATTATAGAGCATCAAAGCCAGCGCGCCTTGTTGGACAGTTTGCTTGTTAAGCCAGACGCAATTTTATATGCCGGCGATGATATTCCCAAAGGCATAGACTACTGTATTGCACTGCAACGATTCGATCGTTTGAGGTCCCCCGCAATATTGATGCTCAAGCAAGCCATTAGAGCGTCAACTATACGGCCAGAAGTCGTTTATACCGACCATGACTATCAGCCTTGTGAGTCCGATACCTCAACAAGTTTAGAACCCGTTTTCAAGCCGCAGCCAAGTGCCGCGTATCTGCATTGCTTTAACTATGTCGGTTTCGCTGTTGTGTTTTCGTCTGAGCTTGCCCAGCAAGTTGATAGCCGCGAACTAATGCATGACGATACTAAATATCGTTTA
>CAYQVT010000442.1:0-1748 GCA_964420885.1 uncultured Gammaproteobacteria bacterium | reverse complement strand
AAGAAGTTGCTGAGGATTGGTATCTAAAACTACGTGGAAAGTTACGCGCGGGCGAGCTTGTAACCGAAAAAACCTTCAAACAAGCTTCCGAGCCATTCCTTCGTGAATATGAAATCATCACAGAAGGACAAAGAAGTACGAAATGGGTATTGCAATATCACTATAAAACCCCAATCTCGATTAAAACTAGATTTTACGGACGGTGAATACTTTGAATGGGGAGCGAAGGCGCGACATAAGGGGAAGCTGTACATCAAGCTGCATGTTTCTGGTCGACGAAAGGTTCTTAATCTTTTGGTATATGACCCCAAAAAATGATGTTTATAAATATTTATCCATTTGACTGCCTATAAGCGTCAAATTTAAATTAACACTAACAATTTTGGTCGTTCTAATGCACGAAAAGTTACACCATCTATCAGAGCAAGAAGTCGAAAAACTTGTGCGGGATTACTATGACGGAAAAAAAGTATCTGATCTAATAACGGAATTTAGAATTGATGTATTGCCTAGTAAACTTGTGTCCCTTTTTCCACCAACAATTCACGAAGACAATTATTGTCCTTATTGTGATTCAGAAAATTTTGTGACTAAAGCTGTATCCAGAAATAGTTACTCCGCCCCAAGCCCTACCTGTCCACAATGCAAGCATGAAGATGTATACCATTGTAGATGCAAAAATTGTCAGGCCGTTATTAAATGGCAAGAGCAAAATGAAGAAGATCATAAAAAGAGCATAATCTTTAATCAATATTACGTGGATTACCCTGAATGTAAGTCTGTCGAAGAGTTGACACTTACGGACGCATTATACCTGCTGAGTGTCGTGCGGCATTCCGCAAGTGAGGACTTAAAATATGTTCACCCCTTTGCGTCTGAAGTGCCTGAATTAGCTCCGATTTATGAGTTGACTAATGACATTGTAAAGCATTTATACGGAAAAGGGTTTCTTCACATATGTTATGAGAGCGATGTGAATGCATTTGTATTTGACGACGATACGGAAGAAACAACTGCATATTATCCGACGAAAGTAGCTTGGCTCTTATTACCCAGCAAAACGCTCAACGACAAAAAAGACTACATGAAAAGTTTAGAAAAAGTTGTGAAAAGCGGTGATTGGCCCGCAGAATGGCAAAAAGATGTGAGCGTTTTATGGCTCAAAATTACAAAATATGAATGCATAGAGTATTTACTGTATTCCGCAGAAAAAAGAAATTTACCAATAGAGAAAATTGGCGAAAAGACTCATTCTATATTCGAAAATGTTTTAGAATCATATTCAGTTGGACAAGTTTTTAATCTCATTTTTCAATCAGCTATGAGCACAAACGACTATGCTGTGAGAGAAAACATTCCTCGGTATAGAGCTAAAAATATGTTTATTGGCAGCATACAACGGAAAGCAGATAAAGCCGAGGCTGAAGGCTGGACAGTTAAAAATTCAAGGAGGGATTTTAACTGCCCTCAAACTGTAGTCAGTACGACTTTTTTCGATACGCTTCTTGGATTAGGGGGGAAATCATTAGAGTCAGTTCTGCCCAAACAAACAAGCGATTAGGTACAGTTAAAGCTTAGGGCGACTCGCCCTCAGCGCACTTCAATAAAAATAGGTGGGCCGTGGCTCCGCACTTTGCTTGTGCGCCCGCACCAACCCTATCGATTTGTCTTTCCATTTGCACACCCATTCTCGGCGAAAGCCAAGGTTTCATACGAAACCAATCCCAAAGGAGGGAAGAGAATGCAGA
>CAYQVT010000441.1:0-1795 GCA_964420885.1 uncultured Gammaproteobacteria bacterium | reverse complement strand
ACTTTGGGGATATTGATATCTTTGCCCTTAAAGGCAAAGGCGCTGGACCGTGATGTCACATGCAGGTTCGGGATTTTGGCAAAGAGATTTAAAAGCTCTTCGGAAATACCGTCCGAGAAATATTCCTGATCCGGGTCAGATGAGAGATTTACAAAGGGCAGGACGGCGATTGAGGCGTCCGTCGCTTGGCTGGCTGTGATGGTCGCTGACGGGCTTGTGGGCCTCATTGTTTGAACAGCCAATAAGCCGCCAACGATAGCTAGCCCGCCCAGTATGGCATAATCTAATTTGCGACCTGTTTTGGACGTGATGCTGGCATCAGGCGTAATAGATTTCGTCGGTTTCATTCCCTCTGGCGTGAGCTCAAACGCCCAAGCCAAGATAAGGGCAATGGGGAAGCCTGCGATAATCAAAATAGCGAAAAAACTATCGACCCAATCCGGCAGGTTAAGCGCGGGCGTCATCACAGAAATGACTTGCATGACAAGCCAACCGACAACAGCATAAACACCAGCAATACGGAAAATGTTCCTGCGTTTTAATTCTGCAAATAGATTGTTCAACGCCAGAGCCCCTAACTTATTTTGAAAAAATTATCATGGAAACGTATAAATGTCTCACTTTTTCTAATGACCGCTTTTGCGAGCTTCCCAGTCATAACGCACCGCTGCTACGACCGGCAAAAAGTCGCCAATTTCAGAAGTTCGCCTCAGGTTTTCGGACGACTGTTTTAGGGCGAATTTAAGCCGCTCATCGTCAGGAAGAAAGTAACGGCAAATTTAACCTCTTAAAAATCCATACGAACTCCCTTAGACTGCTGAGGAATCATATGAGACTGTCATCATGTTACTCCGCCGAGTTAACGAACACGTCAAATCCCAAAATTGGACTGCTGTAGCGGTCGATTTTTTCATTGTTGTTGCTGGTGTTTTTATTGGCCTTCAAGTATCCAATTGGAATCAAGATCGTACAGATCGACGCGATGAAACACGCCTCTTAACGCAGCTCCATGCAGAAGTCATAACGGCTCAAAAAGCATCGTCGAGGATAGCGCAAGTTCGGGAAGATGCTCTTGATGGGGCAATTTCCGCGATGGATGTTTTGCACGGTCGGGCGGCTCAAGAGGAACTGAACGATGATGAGTGCCAATCTTTGCGCGCTACATCATTGATCGGTCTGCGGTTTGTTGAGTTACCATCCTTTGATGAACTTGTTTCATCAGGGCGTCTTAGTATCATTCGCGACGATGAATTGCGGACAGCACTAGTAGATCTGAAACAAAACACAGTTGCCGCAGATCGCAGCATAAACCAGCTTCTCGCCACAAGATCCGACCTAGTACGCGACTTTCCGAAGGGTTTTAAACTTGTTTCTACGATCATACCGGAAGTAACGGCACGCAGAGAAGTCGGCGTGGAAAGCACTTGTGACACTGCCTGGATGAAGAACTCACAGGCATTTATCAATGCCGCAGCCATATCCGTGGACAGTTATGATGCCTTCATTCGAGATGTCGTAGTGCCGTGGCGTACCGGAGTCGGGCGCGTTCATAATCGGCTGAACTTCGTTCTGGATGTTGAACGCGATTCAGATTGATAGCAGATAGCAAGTTCAGCGGCCGTTTTTGGGAGATCTCTGTCTCACGTATCAGGGACCATAGCGGAGCGATTTTAAGACTTCCGTTGCGTAAAATTGCAAATTCTTCAATACTCCCGATAATGCATCAAAAGAGGAATTTTCGGGTGGAGAATTAAGAAATATGCCGGGGCCTGATTTAGATTTGGAAAAACCAAGC
>CAYQVT010000440.1:0-1811 GCA_964420885.1 uncultured Gammaproteobacteria bacterium | reverse complement strand
CTCAATCAAGTCAGCAACTTGGTTGGCGTTTAAAGGCTCGGGCACAATGCCCATCTCAGCTCGTTCAGCGACATGCGCGCGATATGCTTCTAACACAATAAATCCTCTGCTATTTAGCTAGTGAAAAGGTGGTTTTTTTGCTCGTTCTATGCTCGTTAAGCCAGCTCACCCAGAATAGTCTTGCTGGGGTACGGCTCATCTTAGGGAGTAAATTTTACTATACACACACCTAAGTTTGAAGTAATACTATACTGTATGGCAGTTCGAAACCGCGTATTATCAATATCATGAGTGTGAATACACATTGAACGATGTTCCTCTGGGAATTCTCTCCCTTGCTTTATTTCTGCTGATAATGCTATCGGCGTTCTTCTCATCATCCGAAACCGCCATGATGGCGGTGAACCGTTATCGCATTAAGACGCGCGCAGAAAATGGCAATCGCAGCGCAAAGCTTGTTTTAAGATTGCTCCAAGCGCCCGACAAACTTCTCGGCACCATATTATTCGGTAATAACGTCGCCAATATCGCTGCCTCGACCTTAGCAACCGTGATCGGTTTACGCATGTTTGGTGACGCAGGCTTAGCCTACGCTCCATTATTGCTAGTTTTCGTGGTACTGGTTTTTGCCGAGGTCGCACCGAAAACCTTCGCCGCGGTTAATCCAGAACGTATTGCGTTTCCAGCTGCTTGGGTATTGGCGTTTTTACAAGTCGCTCTTTCACCCTTTGTTTGGCTGGTAAAAATATTTTCAAACGGAGTACTTCAGTTACTTGGGGTTAGAGTTCAAGCTCAAAACGATGCTCTTAGCAATGAAGAACTGCGTGCGGCAGTAAACGAATCAGGTGGTAAGCTGCATACCTTTCATCAAGAAATGTTGTTACGAATACTTGAAATGGAAAAAGTCACAGTAGAGGACGTTATGGTGCCGCGGGCCGACATGGAGGCCATCGATCTCGATGACGAATGGGACGAAATCGTAGAACAACTCGCGACCTCTCACCACACGCGCGTTCCAGTGTTTCAAGGCTCATTAGACAACTTTGTGGGTGTGGTACACATTCGCAAGCTGTTCTACTTATCACAGATGGCCGAACTTAGTAAAGAAACTATGATCAGCATGATTCGAGAACCGTACTTCATACCAGAGAATACCTCGGTAACGCATGCGCTGACCAATCTACAGCAATTACGTCGACGCTTTGGGATCGTTGTCGATGAGTATGGCGATATAAAAGGATTGGTAACCCTAGAGTTAATCTTAGAGGAAGTAGTTGGAGACTTCACCACAAATGTTCCGGGGCTGGACGACGACATTACTCAAGAGGATGACGGCTCCTATTTGGTCCGCGGAAATACTTATCTCAGAGATATAAACCGTCAACTAACATGGAATCTTCCGACTGACACCGCGAAAACAGTCAATGGTCTTATCCTAGAACACCTTGAAGATATCCCGGAGGCGGCGACATGCTTTCGCCTCGAAAACTACGTCGTCGAAATCGTTCAAAGTCGGGATACTTCAGTTCATGTGGTTAGATTAACGAAGCTTAATCACCATCCGCATCAAATTACTCCTTCTTGATAGACAAGTCTCATAGAATCACCAATAATTAGAAAACGTCTAAAAACGCTGTTTCCCGCTTGCCCATTCGTGCATCTTTAAGATATATTTCGTGCAATAACAAATACATATAACCGATATTGAATCCATCTTATGAAAAATTTAGCCCTTACCCTAGCTATCACCCTATTTCTTACTGCTTGCAGTAGTGGTTCTACTGTCGCGCCAGTGGCTTCTGCGGTTTCTA
>CAYQVT010000439.1:0-1850 GCA_964420885.1 uncultured Gammaproteobacteria bacterium | reverse complement strand
GAAATCCACTTACGAAAACATCGGATTCTGTTCAAACAAACCGAACCACCTCTGTGTCCTTCCCGTTGGAACAGGGCCAATGCCACTTGAAGATAATTAACCGTCAGCGTGCCACTTGTACGAGCTCATTCTTTTGAATACCATCGACTTGGCTGACCAGCGCTTTACGAAGATCAGCCACAATCCTAAGCATTGACCGCTGTATAGAGAGACATAAAAAGCGCGATGTGCGTGATTTACACAACCAAGACGGTAAGAGAGTTATGGGCATAGATTGGCGCTTCGAAGAAAAACCAGTACAAAAACTCTTCAATTACGCATCCAACGAAGGTTTTAGATCCAAATCTGCCGCAAAAAAGCATATAAATAGCGCATTGAAGTCTTTCTCCTGCTCCAACTGTGGGAACAGACGTCTAAACGGTGCGAATGTGTTAGTAGACACCACGAAAACCCATTTGTACCTACAAAAAGAAAAAAAGGGAGTTTTTGGCATGAAAATTGTCGATAAATTCGACCGCACAGTGTTTTTCATAAGCGACCCTTACCTTGCGACAGGCGGTTTCTTCGGCGGCAAAGGTTGGATAAAGTGCAATAGCTGCGGCCAAAAATCATCTGGCTTCAATTCGTTCTGGGGGCAATGGGCAGCCAACCTTAAAGATGCTTATAATCGTGGAGATTTCCGATGAGCTATTTGATTAAGGTCTTTGTCTGCGACAAGAATACTGGCAAGGGTCAGTCAGGTCAGCGCGTAAAATTGTATAGCGGTCCCGAAGTAAAGACAGATACCAACGGATATGCAAGCTTGTCTGGTGAAGGCTCTATCACAGTCTATGTGAACGGATTTCAAGTTTATTCTGGAAGTGCGTCATCCGCGCCAAAACCGATTGTTTACGAAAAATAGACTTTACAATAAGAATACTGGTTTACAGTAAATTTTATCAAATAGTAGGATTGTGTTTGTGAACGAAAAAGAAGAAGGTGCGGTAATCATGCCAATACTGGCATCCGCTTCATGTATCACAATTCCATTAATTACTTTTTATATTGAGACCTTAAGCAGGGGATCAGAACATTATTATTTGTCGTATGTCATATTTTTTATGTCGTCAATGATCCTATTTGTAATATTAATGATCTCGATTGTAAATTTCTTTAGAGTGAGTAGCTCCTCTTATGTTGACAAATTTCTAAACCTCCAGATATATGGATTTCTCTGCATTATCTCTTTCAAATTTTGTTTTGATCAATATTATAATCCTAGCGATTTTACAGAAAATTTAGAAGTTCTTAGAGCTGTTTTTGCGATACGGCGAATTGAATTAACATTGGTAGATTACATATATTTTCTAGTTTTTATGTTATCGATACTTTTTCTTATGCTAATAATTTGTTTGGGGGGCGCGACCGTAAAAGCAGTTTATATTTTGCTAGTGCCTTTAACTATATTATTCTATACTTTGTCGTCAGCAGGTCAAGGCGGGTATGTAAGAGTGCCATACGTAGCGACCCTTTCTTACTTATCTTCAATTTTGCAAGGGTCTATTGCAGCAACTATTGTTGCTTCATTACTCAATCGTGTAGATCGGCGTAAAGAATAGTCTCGGTTGGCGGGTCTATCGCACTATCACAGACGGAAAGCATGGTAACACGGCGCACATTGACTCGTCTGTCGTCCATGACAACAAGTTAATTAGGGCCAGTAGAATTATTTCTCATAATAAGTGTTACCGGATTTGTGAACAAATAGCGAACCTTGTAAATTCGATTCATGGATAGTGGTGAACCTTCCACAATAGTCAGGTGAGCACCTCTATCAACGATGAGATTTGGCGCGGTTGAATTTCTGGTGG
>CAYQVT010000438.1:408-1852 GCA_964420885.1 uncultured Gammaproteobacteria bacterium | reverse complement strand
AGCGGTTATGGTTATGCTTATGCTGCTCAGGAAATGAAGGCTGTGCCGATTGAGCCGACCGACCAGCGGCTTGATGGTGTTGTGACTGAGACAGCGTTTATCACTTAGTGCGCGGGACTGGTCGCCAATCGGGGGGAGCCATTTCGAATTTATCGAACTCGAACCCCGGCGAGACCGTACAGCCCACGAGCGTCCATCCACCGAGTGAGGTCGCGCATTGCCACCAGTTCGGCGGCACGATCCGTTGAGGCAGTTGCCCAGCCATGATCTCCGACCCAAGCACCCAAGCCTCGGCATCATGACCATCGGGTGAGACCGTCAGCGAAAGCGGCGCACCTGCATACCGGTGCCATATCTCGGCGGCATCGACGCGATGCCAATCGGAATACTCGCCGACATCGAGCAGATAGTAGATTGCCGTTCCAGCGGCACGCTCGCCCTGCCCGGCTTCGGCTCTCCATGTCTCGCGATACCATCCACCCTCAGGATGAGGTTGAAGCGAGAGTTGAGCGATGATGTCATTTGCTGTCGGCATGGGTGGCGCACTTTACGTCGGTTCCGGGAAAAATGTTGAATTAGCACGCACGCTTATGATGTCTCCGAACGCCAATGCGCAAAAGCGGGAATGATCGTCCAATATTCTGAGTATCTAGGCAGCGTCTAACGCCCGCGAAATATCGCGGATCAAATCGCCCGAATGTTCCAAACCAACCGACAGGCGGATTAAGCCCGGCGTAATCCCGAGTGCTTGGCGGTCTTGTTCCGTCATCCGCTGGTGGGTTGTCGTTGTGGGATGCGTAGCAATCGATTTTGCATCGCCGAGATTGTTTGAAATGCGAATGATCTCAAGCGTGTTCATGAAGTTGAACGCAGCCTTTTTCCCGCCTTTCAGTTCAAAAGACACCATCGTCCCAGGTCTCTCCATCTGAGCAGCTGCAAGATTATGTTGCGGATGTGAAGGTAAGCCGGGATGGATTGTTCGCGCGATCGCGCCATGACCATTGACTGAATGAGCAATCGCTTCGGCGCTATCGGCAGCGGCACGGCAGCGCAGGTCGAGCGTTTCCAAGCCTTTCAGCATAACCCATGCATTGAAGGGACTCATGGCTGCACCGGTGTGCTTCATATACTCGTGAAGTTTGCCGTCGATGTATTCTTTGGACCCCAAGAGCGCCCCGCCAAGACAACGGCCTTGCCCATCAATATGCTTGGTTGTCGAGTACATCACGACATCTGCGCCAAGTTCGAGAGGGCGCTGAAAGCAAGGCGTGGCAAAGACATTATCCACCACCAGAACTGCATCGGCGGCATGGGCAACATTCGCAATGGCTTGGATGTCGAGAATCTCTAGCGTTGGATTTGATGGGGTCTCTAGGAAGAAAACTTTGGTTTCTGGCCGCACGGCATTTTGCCATGCCACGATGTCGGTCCCTTCAACGAGCGT
>CAYQVT010000438.1:0-398 GCA_964420885.1 uncultured Gammaproteobacteria bacterium | reverse complement strand
CAAAGCGTGGGAGCAGGCTGTCGAGGATATAGTGACACGACCCGAACAGCGCCCGCGACGCGACGACATGATCACCCGCTTCAAGCTGAGAGAACATTGAGGCGTTCATCGCCGCCATACCGGACGCGGTAGCAAAGCACGCTTCGGCTCCTTCGAGCAGTGCCAAACGTTGCTCGAACATTCCAACCGTTGGATTGCCGTATCGCGCGTAGACATAGCCGGGATCGGACCCATCGAACCGTGCCTCGGCGGTCTCGGCATCAGGATAGGCAAAGCCTTGTGTAAGGTACAAAGCTTCGGACATCTCAAAGTGCCCACTGCGGTCGGTTCCGCCATGCACCAGTTTCGTGCGAGGATGAAGATCGTCAGTCATGGACCGCTCCAAAAGAACGACCGGA
>CAYQVT010000437.1:0-1854 GCA_964420885.1 uncultured Gammaproteobacteria bacterium | reverse complement strand
TTTAGACATCTTTGTACCTCTGCACCTTTTAACCTTTATACCCCTAAGTAATTACCATTAAACAATACTCCACCTGTCCTAAATAATAGTCCACCAATTTTAACTGCGCTCCACCTTTTCTAAACGTGAAGGAGAAGGCATCTGCCGCTGTTGCGCCTACCTTTGTAGTAGTCAAAAAAACAAAAAATACCATTCATTATTACTACAAATTCATAGAGATGAAAAAGCAACTTTTTACAATTTCCACACCGTTTTTAATAGCTATTTTATTAGCTAATCTACCCATAAAAGTAGTTGCCCAACAAACTCCTAGCAACCTCACCAGTATTGCTTTCGATATGCGAAAAGGGGGTAATGTATGTATCAATATACCAGAAGCAGGTACAGATACCCCTACACCAACTGGCGAACCTAATAATTCGGCTGGACTTGTCCTTCCTGGGCAAGAGGGACTTTGGCATCATTTAAATGCAGGTTCTGGTTTCTTAACAATTTGCTGCCCTACTACCTCTAGTACTACAGTCAACGGCATCACTTTTACCCTAAATACAGCTGCAGATATCTTTGAATCTTTTACGGGTGGGTCGGCTATCACAGATGCACTAAGAGAACCTATCATTTTTTTGCGAAACAATATTTGTCATGATGGAGCTGGTGGTAGCGAAGATGTGATTTCCACTTCCATAGCTTGGCAAATTTCTGGGCTTGACCCTTCGAAAGTATATAACCTTATCTTGTTTGGTCAGCAAGGGGGAAATCCAGCCGACTATTCTATTAATGGACATGATGCAGGGAATGGTATAGGCAATCCTGTTACCTTAGATTCGGAATTTGATGGAAATTTCACCAATGTCTCTCCTGATGTAAATGGACATATTACAGGTGTTTTTTCCAAACGAGCAAATGAGCAATTTTCTAGTTGGGCAGGCATCCAAATTTTAGAAGGCTATACGGAGGATTGTGGTGGTATGACCAATTACACCATCCATGATACTTATATCAATAACCAATATAACAATTTTAATACGAATGGTACGATTACTACCGAAGGAACGGTCAATGTAGCCGCAGTCGATGGAGCCGTCCGATTTAATTCCAATTCGTCGGTCACCTTAAAACCTGGGTTTCATGCAATGGCCAATAGTGATTTTATAGCATCTGCTAATAGTATTTGTGCCCCTTCTTTTGTGGAGGAATCACCTGCGGCGGCTAGGAGAAGTAGTAATGCACTTAGTCAAGCAATTGCTGCTTTGTCTTCCAAATTACCTGAACAGACTTTAGCAATATCCCCCAATCCAGCAATTTATCAGACGACTATTAGTTTTGAATTACCAAGGGAATCCACAATCAATGTTGGCCTTTTTAACATGAATGGGCAGCAAATTAAGCATTTAACAAGTGGTGAATTTACAAAAGGTCAGCATGAATTAAGGATACAACTGCAAGGCTTAGCAGCAGGTATGTATTATGTGCAATTGCAATCGAGTTATGCCAAGACCATTCAGAAAATAATGGTTGCTAGATAAAAGTTTACCCTGATATAGAATTGACCATCATTGATTCATAGGTGAATGGTGAGTCAATTCCTTTTTCCTAATAATATCTTATCCCTTCAAATTTTAATCATGAAAAATAAATTAGCCCCAAACTCATTATGGCTTTTCTTACATTTAATAGGATTATTGTTGTTAAATTATCAAAATCTATTAGCTCAAACACCCAATACTTTTAATCACGACATCACTTTTGACGGTCAAACCATCACCGTTAATTTTACAAAATATTCTATCAGAGATGGGAATAATTTCCAAGTACTAGTCCAACAGACAGGAGGTACTTTTGCAAACCAAACCG
>CAYQVT010000436.1:0-1876 GCA_964420885.1 uncultured Gammaproteobacteria bacterium | reverse complement strand
CATCGTATTTTCCTTGAGCTGGTCAGCTGTGATCCCTGTTAGCTCAATCAAGCGCTGTTGAATTCGGGCGAGATTGGCAGGGTGATTCACTGCGTCGGCCCTACCTCCAAACGGCCGATCGGGCTCTGGCGGAAGCATGTCTGGCGCATCCGTTTCAACAAGAATTCGATCAGATGGGAGCCGACGAAAAACTTGGACGACTTTCTCTTTGTGTGGATGCAGGAAATAGCCCGAGAAAGAAAAATACGCGCCAAGTTCTACGAGCTTTCTACCCGTTTCAATGGATCCGCTGAAGGAGTGCACCAATATGCGCGGAAGCGATTCACGTGATTTCAATTCGTTTAGCAGCTGACCCCAGGCACGCAGGCAATGAATCGTGCAGGGTCGATCAAGTTCAACAGCAACGTTTAGCTGTTCACGAAAAACGATCAACTGGTCTTCGATGTCGTGATCCTCGATCCATCGGTCCAGCCCAATTTCCCCAACGCCTGCGCTTGGAAACCGCTGCAAGAATTCACGAAGCGTCTCCAGCCAACGATCCGCCCTGCCCTTCACTTTCCAGGGATGCAAACCGAACGAAGGAAGCACAAAATCTGGATGCATTTCAGCCAGCTTGGCAACCGTTGGCCAATCCGCTGGTTCGGTTCCGTTGACAACACAGGACGTAATACCAGTTTCCTGCATCGTCGCAATGATCGCTGAATGATCGCTGGCGAATCGCGGATCCTGCAAATGGTTGTGGGCATCGATCAAGTTATTTGCCAGCTGGAAACTGCATATCGGAAAGCGGAACGCTATGCGAGTTGCGAACCGCCCCATCGACGCTGATGATCTGCATGTTGACTGTCGGATTTTCCTCAGTCCAATCGACTTCTATCATGCCAAAGTGATTCTCTCGCCAAACTTCGCCCACGCGAAACTTGTTGGGCTCGGTGTTGTGCCAGTCCATCGTCAGTCCGCTGGCAGTGACGTCGTAGAGCGGATACACGTCATCAAATTCCCGCTTCGAAATTTCACCCCAGTGGACATCGCCCGATATAAATACAACGCCCTTCGCTTTCGCGTCTCGGATGGTCTGAACCATTTTCTGTTGCTCCAGCGGCAAGTTTGTCCACGACTCGTGGCCGTTGTATTCATGTCCGAATTGGATCGACGAACAGATGACCCGCAAGTCAGCTGGCTTTTTCAGTTCAGCCAACAGCCACTTCCATTGTTGCTCGCCAAGGAGTGTTTTCTCCGGCGCCGGATCTGGCTGGTAGCCATTCTTAAACGGGGATCCTTTCGGCAAGTCTCGCGGATTGCGTTTGAGCAGATCGCGAAACGTGCGCGTGTCGAGCAACAGGATTTGAACCGTTCGTTTTTCATCCGTGAAATAGTGCGACCCATAAATTCCTGGGTGTTCGCGCCGCGGACTGTTGGCCGAGACATTCCAAAATTCCATAAAGACATCTTTGGATCGCCCTTTGAATTCGTATTCTTTCCCGGCGTCGTTCCAGCCGTAGTCGTGATCGTCCCAAACGGAAAGCGTTGGAACGTTAGCTCGCAATTTCTGGAATTCCTTCTTGGAACCAAGCTTGTTGTACTTGGCTTTGAGAACTTCCATGTCCTTGGTGTCGCCGTAGATGTTGTCGCCAAGGTAGATGAACAAGTCCGGATTGGCAGCGACGATCGTGTTGAGGACAGGTTGGTCGTGATCCTGATGGCCGCAGGAACCAAACGCGATGCGTGAAACGACGGATTCGATTTCTTCGACGGCGCGAATTTTTGGTGATGCATCCTGAGCAAATGCCTGTGTCGCAAGGGAACAAAACGAAACGACAAGGCAAACGACAAACCAATACAAGCCCGCAGCGCGAGCGAGTGGTTCTGCGCGAAA
>CAYQVT010000435.1:0-1887 GCA_964420885.1 uncultured Gammaproteobacteria bacterium | reverse complement strand
TTTTAGGCTAAAATATGAATTTCGTCGGAATGCAAATGGGGTGACAGAAAAAGAACGACACAAAGGAATAGAGCGGGAGCGATGATCTGACCAATAGCAATGAAACTACAAAAGTAACATCAAAATCAGACTCCGGCTTCAGTTTGCCATTTGGTCATTCCTTGGTCGCTTTGGTTATTTGTCGTTCTACAAAACTCGTAAACTCTTTCAGAATGGACTCTGCTACCCATTCAGAACTCGAAGACCATTCATGCTTGTACCAATTGCGCTCTAATTCCTGACCTTCTTCTTCGTAAGAGTCCCATGTTTTAAGCGGATGAGCAGTCCAGCGTGCAAATATATAGCACATAGGTAAGCTAGGCGCGACAGTGACATTGAGTTCTAGCTTCTTTAAAGCCCTGAATTTCGGAGTAAAAGTGAAAGCGGTTCGCGCTCTGCTTAGAGGGCAATTTAATTCAAGGTCGTACTGATCGACAAACTCTTCATCGTCAACACCAAAAATTCTCGAACTCATTAGCGCTGTACCTAAGAGTCCACGATTTCGTTTTCTATACTCTCTTGTATGTTTGGCATAGACCAGCTCATCAGGGCGGTCTTGCTTTTCAAGCACTCTAATCATGAACGCTTGCATCGCAGCGCTTGCGAAAAGATAATTATCGTAAGACGAAGATTGTAAATCGTAGTATTCAGAAAATCCTTCAGTTTTTTCTAAGCATTCTGAGATTTGCTGTATTAGTGTGTCTACTGCTTGCTGTACTTGATCTGGTTGCGCATAGCTTTCCTCTAATTTTTGTAGTTTTTCTACCAGACTAAGTTCAGTGCTAACGTCATCCACCGTAATAATTTCAGCTGTTTCTGCCTCTGATTTTGAGAGGTTGTATTTTTCAGCGAGGGTTTTCAAATTCGAACAATCTTCACAAAATGTTGTCCGGTCATCACCTTGTGTGATGAAAAATGGAACTTGCTCAATTTCACTTGCAAATATATCGCGAAGATAGGCAATAACTTCGGTATAATAGAGCCTACCTTCCGTCTTTTGTAAGGCCGCATCAATGAAGTGTGTCGTGAATTTACTTAATGGATCTCCAGTATACGATAATTGATTCTCAGAGCATGATGCTATGCGGAAGAAGTTCGAAAAGCCTGCCTTATTATCATTAATAAATACCTGTGACCCAGCTTTTATAGCTCTTACACCAGATTGGCATGCATCAATAATCTTCACCACAGCATTTGCATCTGCAGTACGAAGAATTTGATCGAGGTCGCTATCCGAGAGTCCAGTTTGGTTAGGTTCAGAAACTACAAAGTTTTTGGCACAATAGAAAAACCCCTGGTCATTTGTCATTCCATGGCCTGTGAAATAAAAGAAGATTTTTGTGATTTCAGAATGGCGGTCAATAAAGTTACGGATTTCGTTTTTGATATCGACCGCGTTTCTATTGATAAGCTGGAGAGAATGGTCAAAGGTTTCAGTGGCCGAAAGCAGTTCATCAATAGCTACAATATCTGCCTCACAGCATGAGAGGTTTGTTAAATTATCATATTCCGAATTTCCTATAAGAATCGATATTTTAGTCATGCCGAGAGTGTCTCATAAATTAGCTAGCCTGACTAGAATGCTTCAAACTGCAATTCAGGCATCCTATCGGGAACTATGCATAACGAATAGGTAAGACTTAAGGTCTAAACAATGGAAGTAAATGACAAAACGCATCATTTTTTGATGTAAAAAACCACAATTTATTTCTCGTTTTCGCACATTTTTTCGCACAGTGATTTTTACAGGTATTTTTAAGTTAATTATTTCAATAACTTAACACTATTGACACCAGACTTAAAATCTTGTTCCTGTATAGGAGTGCCGGTTCAATTCCGGCCGCCCGC
>CAYQVT010000434.1:0-1889 GCA_964420885.1 uncultured Gammaproteobacteria bacterium | reverse complement strand
ACACAGCTTGGCGTAGAGGTTTATGGTGGTGCTCTATTGCACCCTTGGTTGGACCGTGAGTTATCAATAGCAGGGCGCGTTAGCGGGGTCACAAATGACGGCACCTTGTTTCATGAGTTGATTGATTTTGAGCGTCCGATCGCCATCATTCCGAATTTAGCGATACATCTCGATAGAGAGGCCAATAGTAAACGAGTTATCAACCCGCAAACACATCTGCCATTAATTTTAGGGCAGTCACCGAACCTCGATTTCAATTCGGTACTTGTCGAACAATTAGCCAAGCAAGGTCACGACGATGTCAAACAAATTCTGGAGTTTGAATTATCGTGTTACGACTCTCAGACTCCTGGTATCGTCGGCTTAAACGATGAATTTCTATGCGCCAGCCGGATTGACAACTTACTCAGCACTTATATCGGCGCGCGTGCGATTCTTGATACCAAAACCGAGCACGCGTCCTTGTTTATTTCAACTGATCACGAAGAAGTCGGGTCGGCATCGGCCTGTGGTGCTCAGGGGCCCTTTTTAAAGTCTGTTTTACAGCGCTTAAGCGATGTCCCTGCCAGTATGACCCAATTGGTCACTCGATCAACAATGGTGTCATGCGATAACGCTCACGGCATTCACCCGAATTACGCGGACAAACATGACCAAAATCACGGTCCTCTTCTTAATGCCGGCCCAGTTATCAAAATCAACAGCAATCAACGCTACGCAAGCAATAGTATAAGCTCGGCAAAATTCAAACGAATCTGCGAGAAACTCAATATTCCTGTACAAACATTCGTTACTCGCTCAGATATGGGTTGTGGCAGTACAATCGGCCCGATCACCGCCACCGAATTAGGTATCGAGACACTGGACATTGGCGCTCCTCAATGGGCGATGCACTCGATTAGAGAGACGGCAGGCACACTCGATTGCGAATATTTATACAAAGCTACGTGCGGAGTATTAAGCAAAATTTAATGCGGCATTATGGCATTTCGATTGAATTAATAACGTTTTAAACTAAGTAATACGCAGTTATTCATGTAAAATCAATTCGCGTTTCATATTCCAACCGGCTTTCTTTGAGCTCACTTCTATGCAAGACACCTTAATCGACCAAGGACTCAACCTAATGCTGTTTGGCATGGGCACGGTATTTATTTTCCTAACCATATTGGTGTTCGCAACCACCATTATGTCTAAATTAGTCAACCGGTTTGCAGCTGAACCCGAGTCACCACCCCTGCCCAACAAGAATAGGCCAGTCGCAAGCAATGCGACTACCGTAAACCCGACAATAGTCAAGGCAATTGAAAAAGCGATTGCCGAACATCGACGACGATAATCCAAAGATTCTTAAGTACAAAAATATTATGTCTAATAAACTCGGAATAACCGAAGTCGTGTTACGCGACGCACACCAATCGTTACTTGCCACTCGAATGCGCATTGACGACATGTTACCCATCGCTGAAAAGTTAGATGACATAGGCTATTGGTCAATGGAGTCATGGGGCGGTGCAACCTTTGATTCTTGCATTCGATTTTTAGGCGAAGACCCCTGGGATCGTATACGGGAAATCAAAAAGGTAATGCCTAAAACACCGCAGCAAATGCTGTTTCGCGGTCAAAATATTCTCGGTTATCGCCACTACGCTGACGACGTGGTTGATAAGTTTGTCGAGCGCTGCGCGATTAATGGTATTGATGTGTTTCGCGTGTTTGACGCCATGAACGACATGCGCAATATGACCACCGCACTCAAAGCCGTGAACAAAGTGGGTAAACACGCGCAAGGCACTCTCTCTTATACTGTAAGCCCGGTTCACAATACTCAACTTTGGCTAGATCTAGCTAAGCAACTCGAAGACGCTGGTCCCGACTCTATCTGTATT
>CAYQVT010000433.1:0-1902 GCA_964420885.1 uncultured Gammaproteobacteria bacterium | reverse complement strand
GATCCTGATCAACTGCGTTACTCACCGCTCGAGTTGGTTGACCAGAAGGGTAAGCGGTTAGCGTGATACCTTGGTCAAACCCAAATCCAACAACGTCGACAACATCATTAACCCCGGTTTGACTTACATCGACCACCGCAGGGCTAATGAAGGAAATACTGAGCAAGTCAAGATAGGTGTAAGCACCAACGACCGTGTCTCTGAGGCCTTGATCTGTCACCACCGTAATCGCGGCGGGCCCTGCCACGTTAGGAATGGTGGTGGCAATAATTTCGTCAAGCTCGGTCTCATTGTTTGCTGGTAGGTATTGCTCGACCACCAATGACAGCCCGCCTAGCAACAATGTCGGCTGATCACCAAAGTTACGGCCTTGTACACTAATGCGCTGGCCTCCGGTTATCGAGCCTGAAGAAGGCCCAATAGCGACAATGTCTGGCGCAGTGGCATCACCAGCTGGAGAAGTGTAGAACGAAAATAGATAATCCGCACTCAATGAGTTACCGGTTAGCGGCTCTAGCCCTCGCCGGACAACCACCACGTATTCGGTATCAGCTTGCAATTCAAGTGATGGCGTTAGGCTAATAAAGCGACGCGCACCGATACCGCTGCGTTGCGCAAACGCGATATTGAAGCTACTGCTAACATTTTCTCCCAATGCATAACCACCCTCGCCGTTAGGTAATACCGCACCTCTATAGATTTCAATAAAATTGGACAATTCAGTATCGGCGGTTAGTACCGCTGACAACTCAATGTCTATTGAATCGAGAGCCGTATTAACAAAAGCTTGATCTGCCCTAGGAACATGGTCGACCACTAATAGGCTGGTGAATTCTATGCGTGCAATACCCGACAGTGATGCCGTTGCTTGTACGGCGCCGCGCGCTAGTGCCAAATCGCGAATGGCAAAATTGTCGTCGGCGGCGGACTCAATAACGACCGCGGGAATGGTTGCATCTACGTTCGGCGTACCAAGTAGTCCCAAATCGATAATTTCGACAACGCTCTGAACAGGTTTATCTTCCTGGTCTGAATACAGTACACTGGCGTAAGCTTTATTGCCTGACACCTCTACGTCATAGACACCATCGCTTACGTAATCCGATCTGGCTGGCTCTAAAGCAACAGTTCTCTCCAATACTAAGTTATTTGGATCTTCAATATTGAGAATGCTTAATTGAGAAACGAAACCATCTCCAGATAAATCACTTACGTATAGTCGATCACCAACAATTTGCAGACGATTCGCGACCCCTAAGGTGTCTAACACATCAACAATGGGTAAATTAGGGTTACTAATGTCGACGACCACGACACCTTCATTCGAGGCTGCGATATACGCGTAATTGCCACTTACCTTCACATCGCGCGAAAATCCATTCGGGCGAATAAAAGCAACACGATAGGGTGCATTAATATTAGAGATATCATAAACAATAACCCCGCCCTGTCCGTTTGCAACTAACACCAAATCGTCTTTCCGGTCGAGGCCGAATGCTTGATCAAATGGAAGGTCAACTCTGCCCGCTAGCAGATACGGCAAACCAAATTGATCTTCACCATTTTGATTGGTAAAAATAAGAAGTTCGCCGCCCTGATTTTCGTAATGCAAGGCTCCAGTTGCTGGATTGCTCTCTATATCATCTTCTAGAGCTACGACAAAAGGATTAGGAGAATCAACATCTGCTGACGTTTCTTGGACACCACTTTTCGACGCAAGCACGAAGTTCTCATCCGTATGAATCTCAGAAATCGTTCCGGCAAATATCTCGCTAGCACTATTAAGTAGCTCTGAAAACACCGGTATATCACCGGCGTCGGTTTGTTCATTACTTAGGTCCGCAAGAAAAATACCAGTGCACTCGAGACAACCAGATGCGCCAATGCCCGTCGCTTGCCCTG
>CAYQVT010000432.1:0-1915 GCA_964420885.1 uncultured Gammaproteobacteria bacterium | reverse complement strand
ATAATCGTGGCCAACGAACGTGGCGGGTTGAAGGTGCGGCAGTACAAGGACACAATATTCGTATAGCAGGACTCTTGTCCATGGGAGAATCTTGGCACAACAATCATCATGCCTACCCAGGGTCTGCAATGATTGGATTATTCAAAGACGAATCCGACTTGGGTTGGTGCGTCTTGAAAGTACTGCATCGTCTGCGTTTAGTGACCAATATTAAGTTGCCGAAAGATCTAGCGTATAGACCAAATTTGGTAGCTGAACGGGATTATAAAATGTATCGAGTAGAACGAATTAGCTCCTCTTTGCCAGATTTAGAAGGTTAAAGATAAAGTGACCATTGAAAATGACACTGGAAAATTGGAAGCACTCAAAAACAAATACGGGTACAACCGGGTTACCGCCCTATTTTGCCTGCTGATCGTTGGTGCATCGTCTTTAAGCATTCAGCTATTGTTTTTTAAGGGCTGGGGTAATTCGGCATTACTTTATATGCTCGTACCATTCTTGATATCTTTGTTCATTGCTTTTTTTCTTTCTGACCGAACGGCAAAAACGATTGGCGAAAAAATGTTGCGGCACAATGGTTATGCATTAATCGTATTTTTCTCCACATCAATTTTGTTGCGAGAAGGCTTTGTCTGTGTGGTGTTCTTTATGCCGATATACCTATTGATCGTCAATCTGATTATGTTCGTGTACTTGTCGATCGAAAAAAACAAGAAGTCAAAACTTCATTCTGTTGGGTTGTCCGCACTGTTTATACTGATGTCATTTGAAGGCACGACGAATTTTTTGAGTTTTGATCGCGAACTGTCTGTGCAAGTTAGTCAGAAAACCGCTTTGAGCGTCGATCAAATCAAAACCAATTTAGCCATGCCATTTGAACTGGAAAAAGATCGTCATTGGATGCTCATGATGTTTCCCATGCCATATCACATTGAAGCGGGCTCACTGAACGCGGGTGATATCCATACGATGAAAACTCGCTACCACCGATGGTTTTTTACCAACACACATGAAGGCGAAGCGCAGTTGTTAATTGAGAAAGTGAATGACAATGCTATCCGCACCAAAATTCTTAAAGATACAACCTACTTTTCTAACTACATAAAATTGCATGGGACAGAAATTCAGTTTGATCCGGTGGCTGATGGTACGGAAGTAACCCTAACAATACATTTTCAACGAAAATTGGACCCGGCATGGTATTTTCAGCCGCTGCAGAAATTTGCGTTTAGTCGTATGGGTGAATTTTTGATCGAAGAAATAATGATTCGAGAATAAGCGCAATAAAGCCTTTGTAAATCACCCGAAAATTAGATTAGTTATGTTATTTTCCCCCATGTCTTGCGCATCGCTAGTTGTTGATCTGGATCTGCCAAATAACTCCCAATCTTTTAACAATTTATTAGTGAAACCGAATCCATAAACAACACGTATAATGTTGGGAGCGAGATTAAAGTGCCCTTGGCAAAGGGTTGGGGTTTTCCGATTTTAGTTTCCGCTAAAGAGAATAAAGATATCAATACAAAATAGAGGGAAAAATGTCCGGCGATTATCCAGATCGAATAAAACAGCTGCCACTATACGATGGCCGTTTTGATGCGTTTAAATTGGCAGCAAAAGACAGCGATGTCTTGTTCGCTTCATATCCAGCGGGGACAGATATACCTGTCCATACCCATGACACCGATAACCATGGCGTGATCACCAAAGGAGAGTTGATCCTGACGGTAGAAGGCCAAGAACATCGCGTGACCGCTGGTCAGTGGTATCACGTCCCTGCTAATGTTGAACATGCAGCACGTTTTGAAGTTGAAACCGATGAGATTGAATTTTGGTTTCACGTTAAATCTTAGTGGAGTATTAAGATGTATGGGCTAATCGGAAAAATGATTGTTACGGATACTAAAAGAGA
>CAYQVT010000431.1:0-1927 GCA_964420885.1 uncultured Gammaproteobacteria bacterium | reverse complement strand
CCCTTTGGCGAAAACGGGGTGTGCAAACGGAAGTGATAAATCGACCATGGGTGGTGCGGGCGCAGTGAGACGAGCCACGGTCATGTCTATTTATTACGAAGTGCGCTGAGGGGCTGGCCCCTAAGCTTTTGCGCAAAGGATGAAAACTGACTGGCCGAAACTGGAGGCTCGGTTTGCGAATGTCCGCTCGAACCTAAAAATTCTACCTTTGAAACAGGCCAATGTGGTATTGTTTTCTAAACAACAGATTCGTGAGAAATGACCACCACAACACACACAGAAGTAACCGTGTTTATAGACACAAATGCCTTCATTCATTTGCGTGACTTGAAGGATTTGCCTTGGAAAGAAGAGTTCCCAAAGCTGAAAACTTTAAACATAATGATTGCATCACGTGTAATCGAAGAACTTGATGATTTTAAAGTTGGTCAAAATCAGCGGAAACGCGACCGCGCTCGCAGCGCTTTAAAGCTAATAAAACAATCTGTTCGCTCTGATAATGGACGCTTACAATTACGTGAGAAGCCTATTGAGATTTATCTACAAGTTCCAGAAGACAACCAAATTGTATGGAGCGACCTTCCAAAGCTAGATTCCTCTAAACCAGACGATCATTTGGTGGCGGAAGCTTATACTTATGGCAACAACGCCGTTGTTTTCAGTCATGATAGCGGGCCTGTAATATCAGCGCTAAGAATGGGACTAGATGCAATTGAGCCTGAGAATGAGAAGTGGTTTTTACCTGCTGAGCCTTCACGCAACGAAATCAAAATTCGGCAATTGGAGAAACAACTGAAACTCGCAGAGGCTACTACGCCTTCAATTATTGCATGCTTCGGCTCGAAAGATTTTCAGATTACTCAATTTGATTTGATTGTTCCAATTCTTGAACCGCTTGACCCACGTATTGTTGAAAAACTGAGTTCTACTTTTATTCAAGCCCACCCGCGTCATCATATACCTGTTAGGCAAGACCGTTACGGCTTGATGGTAGGCAGTATGTTCTCACATGACTTCACCCAGTCAGATAAAGATTCATATGATAGTGACTATTCTTAGAAGCCGCCAATCCACCGAAAAACCCCAAAGGCTTGCACGACATCGCAGATCGAATTCTTGCAGATAGTAAAAAACTCTCACCGGAAGAATTGGCCGAAAAGTACCGCAACGGCGGCAAGGGTTGGGACGGGAGATAGTCGCGATATATTCCAAGAGAAAAAGCGACACCGATGGGCTCACTTCAAAAACATAAAGGCGACGTTTTTTGTGGTGAAGAAATGCAGCGGGTAGGCACAACGCTGGACACGAACAGGTGCCATCGTAAAATAATCTAACAATTACAGGTATTTAACGGAATATAATGGCGCACCGGGGAAGGGTCAATATTTTTTATTTTTTATAATAAAAACAAAGACATAAACGACTTTTTATTTCTGGCTGTTGCACAATCAGCTTTACAAACGGTTACACTGTACAAACAAAAGAATTTAAACGGTTCGCCCAAGCCGCTTATAAGATAGGCTCCGGTTGAATTCAGAACCAATCGCACGCATGTGTGTGGGCTGCATACAGCCATTAACTGTTAGACGAAGCGTGAGCTTTTAGTATACCTCTTGGCTTTGCTTCGCGTCCAGTTCTTTTCCAAAGTCAAAATTGCCCCAAGTTGTGAACCACAATTGGTTGCCTTTGCTCTTGCTTTGAAAAGATAATATTTGATTTCGAATTGCGGCATCTTCAACGCCGTGAGTCTCTAATATATCGTTCTTCAGCGCTAAAGTTACATAAGGACATGAGATGAGATCAAAAGATAAAAGTGTTAGCTCTGCGTCTCGCTTGAAAGTAGAGGGCTTAGCGGAAAGTTTGTTCTTTACTGTTTTTTCTACGAATGTTCTCAGCTCATTATAACGAACTTTATCTCTCATATACA
>CAYQVT010000430.1:0-1930 GCA_964420885.1 uncultured Gammaproteobacteria bacterium | reverse complement strand
GTTCGATCGACTGTTCCAATGCCGCAATTTCCCCGCCGATGCCGTAATAATCAGCCTGCACTTTGTTGAGTACTTCGGTAAACTCCACTTGCTCCTGACGCATAGCTTCAATTTGGGACTCAACGTCACGTTGTTCCGACACCTGACCTTCAAACTCTGTTTGCAGGCGCTCGAGTTCAACGTCTTTGACTTTGACTTGTTGGTGTAGTGCCGACCATCTCATGGTTTTTGCTTGAGCGTCTAACTCGCGTTGTTCTTGTTTTAGCTTTTTATACCGTTCCGCTTCGTTCGCTTGTCGCTTTAAGCGCCTCAATTGAGTTTCAAGTTCGCCAACAATATCTTCGACGCGGCTTAAGTTGTCGCGAGTATGTCGAATGCGGTTTTCGGTCTCACGGCGGCGCTCTTTATATTTTGAAATTCCAGCTGCTTCTTCAATAAGCACCCGCAAATCTTCAGGTTTCGACTCGACGATGCGCCCAACCATGCCCTGCTCTATTATCGAATAAGATCGTGGACCAAGACCTGTTCCTAAGAAAATATCCTGAATATCCTTTCGCCGGCATCGCGCTTTGTTGATGAAATATTTTGACCCGCCTTCGCGTACTAACTCACGTCGAATAGCGATTTCAGCGAACTTCGCATAAGAACCTGGCGCTGAACCGTCTTTATTGTCAAAAACTAGTTCTACATAGGCACGATTTACGGGTTTTCGGGCCGCTGAACCGTTAAAAATCACGTCTTCCATGCTGCCGCCTCGAAGGGTTTTAGCCGACGACTCTCCCATCACCCATCTAATCGCGTCAATCACATTGGATTTACCGCAACCGTTTGGACCAACAATGCCAATAAGATTGTTTGGCACAGAGACTTTAGTCGTATCTACAAATGACTTAAAGCCAGATAATTTAATGTGTTTTAAGCGCATTAATGGTCCTTAACCATTTACATTTTAGCTCGTAAGCCATTGATTATAAAGCTACCTTAAAGCGTAGTAGACGTCATCGCGCATGACAGACTTGTAACTCACGATTCGCGTCTCAAGCGGCCTCCACATGATGCTAATAACCTCATGTAGAACTCAAAAGATGTGCTTTATATTTTAATAAGTTTAATCCCTAAGATTAAGTTAAAATGGCTTCCGAGAAAACCGCTGATTTAAGCAATTCAAGTTTTTTATCTACGATTAAGCGTGTGGCGACCAATTAGCGTCAGGAAAAGCATCATACACAGACTTTATGCCATTAACATCTGCACAAATTCAACAATTCAAAATTGATGGCTATCTCGTTCTGCCCTCTCTGCTCGGGCAAAACGACTTAGATCAATTAAGAGCGCTAACCACAAAACATTTAACCTCTCGACGAGAACCGTTTGAGTTGGAATCAGAGGTAAATTACCCCGGAGCACCCAGCAGCCTAGATGCAGATGGCGGCGACACAATTCGTCGGCTGCTTATGGCCTACCAGCGTGATAGCCTATTTGCGGAGCATGCGCGCAACCTTGAAATTGTGAATGGAGTTCAGCAAATTCTCGATTCGGACACGCTATGGTTAAACCCGAATCATCATAATTGCGTTATGACCAAGCAACCCGCGTTCAGTTCCGAAACACTATGGCACAGAGATACACGATACTGGAATTTCAACAATAAATATTTGATCAATGCATGGTTTGCGCTAGGCGACGAACACGAGGCCAACGGCGCTATGAAAATTCTGCCCGGCTCACATCGCTGGGAAGTCCAAGAACGTGCATTAGACGCGGCACAATTTCTCAAACTTGATCATCCTGACAACCAATACCGCTTAGCGACGCAACGCCTAGTAGAGCTAAATAAAGGAGATGTACTGCTGTTTAGCGCCCATTGTTTTCACGCCGCAGGTAAAAACACCACTAATCAAAGTAAATATTCGATGGTATTTACTTACCA
>CAYQVT010000429.1:0-1943 GCA_964420885.1 uncultured Gammaproteobacteria bacterium | reverse complement strand
TGTTTCTGTTGCATATAATTTATGACTGCATGTCTAGAAGTAGTATGCATTATGGGGATTCTGACTCACGAGACGTTAACAATGAGAAATCTTAAGGTATATTCCTATCAAAAAATACCTTTACACCCCCAACGCTTCACATTTCTAACTCACGTATCGTTAACAATGAGAAATCTTAAGGTATTTTCTTATTAAATATTACATTAACCCCCAACGCTTCACATTTCTAACTCACGTATCGTTAACAATGAGAAATCTTAAGGTATTTTCCTATTAAAATACCTTTCCATTAGAGTGAATTATCTTATTGGTTTAGAAGGTAAAGCAGTAGTATCGGAGGGAACTATCATCAACTCTTGCTTCACAAACCCCCTTTTAGGGCCATCCAGCAAATAATATAAAGTTGGCTCCCCTTCCTGCGTAATATAATTATTTATTTGATAAATCTTAAGAGACCAAATTGGGTCTGTTGCTCTAAACCTATTACCACCTTCCAATTCTCCCGGCTGAAATAAATACCTTACATTAACTCCATAAGGTAAAGGTTTTTCTGGAGATTTTAGTGGGGCAGCAGGCTCAGACGCCACTGTCTTTAACTTGATCGCATCAATAGGTTTCTTTCCAATAAGTCTAGTTTCTTCATGATTTAAATTATTTACGACAAGAGGTAGTCTTTTAACCCATTCCGTGTTTCTACCACTTTCAACTTTCAAATCTACAGCATACTGATAACCAAATAAACGCTCGGATAATGTTTTATTAAATCTCTCAACGAGTGCTTGGCTTCGATGGGCGTCTTTAATACCTCTCCTAATCTTAACATTATGTTTCGTTAATAAAGTAGTTACCTCTCCCATAAATTCACGGCCGGGATCGACTTGAAATATTTTTGGCCATTTCAAAAGTGAACCTCTTTTGTATATTTTCTCCAAAGCGGCAGCGATTTCAGAAGAATTCTTACTGCTCAACGGGACAGCTTGCTTATATCTGCTTGCAACGTCTATTACAGTCAAAGCATATTTATAAGTCTTCCTTCCAACTTTGTCATAAGGAAGAAATAATAGGTCGGCTTGGTGATTTTCATTCGGGGTGGAAATATCAAATTTTCTTCTCGGGATATATTTGGGAGGAGGTAAATAGACCTGCCAAATAGCTTGTTTCTCCAACCAACTTTTTGCCTCCGAACGAGAAACCTTAGCCTTTTCAGCGAGTTTGTCTATGGCGGCTAAACCCTTCCAGAAGCCTTTGGGGCTGTAGTAAATTTTTTCCATAGCTATTTTATTATATCTTTATATTTTTATTTCCAAAAGCTAATGTTTCGATCCCATCGGCATGAATCCATCTTTTCGTATCCAGGGGGCTTAACGAGGTCTTATTTATTCTCTCGGCGTACATATTATGCCCGTAACTTCGAAGTGTGTTCATTTGATGTTTCATAGTCTTTTTCTTAAATAAAGCTTCCTCATATATTTCAGCAGTTATATTTTTCTTAACGACATACTTTTTTATTCCTTTCGCTTTCTTAATTTCCTTTTCAGCCACCTTAATACAATACATTTTTGGTCTTAAGCCAACATATTTTTCGATCGGAACCCCAGAACATTCATCCTTCATACGGCCAAGTACTTTCTTATTTTTATCGCTATACAAGACGTGATCTTTTGGAAAATCACTCGTGTCGTACGAGTCAATGTGCTCTTTCATATCTTCGTAAACATCTTCAGTTTGTATGTCTAACAATAAAGAATCCGTATCCGTATACAAAAGTTGGCACCTATTTCCATATTCTTTCTTCAATTTATTATAATAAAAGTCATACATCAAAAGTTTTGACAAGTCTAAAACGGCCATACCGACTTGAATCGGTTTATTGAAAACAATTTTTTCCTTATTCATATGAACTGCAGCTAAATCATGATCAAATATTCTAAATTCCTGAAATG
>CAYQVT010000428.1:0-1952 GCA_964420885.1 uncultured Gammaproteobacteria bacterium | reverse complement strand
CGAATCGTGCGTCAGTATTACTCGGCCGTTGTCAAACCGCGCATTAGCTGAAAGCCTTTGATTCCGCGATGTATTGAATTGAGGGATAAGTAAAGGGGTAGTCTCTGTAAAACTTAACGAGGTGCCCCCAGCTCTTATTTCAGACACTCGACCAATACCACGCCCTATAACAGGGCTAATCCCAAAAAGACCAGCCTGTATAAATTGATTATTCCTTGAAGGCGTTAGCATTGGTGTATCTATGCTGATCGTTTCAACGATCCTATCGAAGCCTTCGCCATCAACGGAAAAAGCTATTTGTCCATTTGTTCTGTCGAAATTGATATCGAGAATATATGTTGTATCCAATTGTGCAGCAACATCAAACGTCAAGCGTTCCTCACCTTCGAATACCGGGAGTCGATCTGTTCCACCATCTGTACGCCTTCTCCTTAATTCAGCTTGTATATTTGTTGTGCCGTCGGGATCTGCAATTATGCGCAGTCTGGCTTCAACATCGCCACCACGCCCACTATTAATCCCCCCTGCTTCCGTATCATTGTATAGAGTTCCAGTAAGTGCTATCACAGGCAACCCGTTTTCGTTGGTGCGAGACCGGCTGGAGACAGCAGCATTCATCCCGAAACTATCAGATCTGTTTAGAATACCTATAGCACCCACTGTAAAGGCTCCGGTTTCACCCGATTCTTCCTCATTGATACTTGACTGAATTTCTAATGCGCCGTCGAAAAAGCCGAAAGCACATTGACTTGAAAATGACGGGAAGCAATCCGCATTAAACGACACATTGTCTGTATCAAAATCATTTCTGAAGTTTATAGGTGCAAGTTGATCGAAAGGAGCATCCACCCTCACTTGATCTATTGATTCAAGAAGAAGTGAAGTTTCTTGAGATTGTACTAACTGTGATGAAGCTAATAGCCCGGTAAAAACCAGGGAGCTAACCCCAAGTTTAGTTAAGTTCATTTTTAGTCCTATTCATGAGGGTCGAATGATATGAAGCTGTTCGTATCTAATGCATAACAGTACTTAATGTGTTTCCGATAAGCATTGCTACAGTGAAGCGGAGGGATATTCAACAAGTTAACAACCACCCGCTTTGCGCCAAGATTTTACAAGTACAGAACGATAAGCGTAGCACGACTGTCTATATTTTTAAAGCTGCCAACGCGAGATGTCTGTGGGAATTATCACATTCGAAAAATGAACAAGTTTTAAATTTAACAGTCTTGGCAAAACAGTTCTCAACTAGTGGTTGGACCACTAGCAATCTGTGCAAAAAAATCAGCCAAATGCTCTGTCATCGCACAGAGTAAATGCAGACTTGCGCGGCCCGCTAGAGCGGAGTGCAACGCTGAGTTAGCGTGCTGGGGCTGTGTGCCCCCAACCAATTTTGAGATGGCTTCTAGTGACTTCTGCGAATATCGTGTTAGCACTATCTGGCTGATCATCGCGTTGTTCTTCAAATACCTTTTTCACAAACTCAGACAAGTGCTGAGACAGGCCTGCAAAATTCGGATTGTAGGTTGACATGCCATAAGGACCATCGTCGGGTGCACTACCGTTCCACGGTCCAAGCCAAAGCCTCTCTGCCTGCTGACAAATCCTGACTGCTGCACGCGGACGCGGTCCACCAACGCCGCAATTGCGGTAATTCCCTTGGTATCCGTAATGGGTATTATCAGGCGCTTGATGCAAGGCTACATGTGTAAGGCCATTAACGCGAAAACGATCGCTGCGAGCATCCAATTCCACCAACCGTTTGTCGTCAGAACTACCAGCGTAGCTGTCCGTTTCAAAATCATTTCGAAAAGTGATCAAACGACTGGCATCGTGTTTTGCATGTTTAAGAAACAGTTGCTGGTTTTTTGATGTTTCTATAATAAGATCATCAGCACTTTGAATGACCAACCAAGGCAAGCTAACTGATCCAGCGAGCTTAAGAATTTCGT
>CAYQVT010000427.1:0-1952 GCA_964420885.1 uncultured Gammaproteobacteria bacterium | reverse complement strand
CCGCCTGCGAACACGGTATTAGTACCAAGTACATTCGCGCCAGCCGCTTGTTCGAAGCGCTGACCTTGAGCCATGGCGATGGCAGTTACACCAAGTTCTTAGCACAGATAGCCAAGATCAAACTGCTGATTATCGACGACTGGGGATTAGATACCCTCAACCAACAAAACCGCAATGATTTGTTAGAGATAATCGAAGACCGACATGGTAACGGCGCAACCTTGATCACCAGTCAACTGCCGACGCAACATTGGCACGACGCGATTGGCGAAGCGACGTTAGCCGACGCCATCCTCGACAGATTGCTTCATAACGCGCATAAAATCCAATTAGAGGGCGAATCGATGCGAAAAATTCAATCAGAAACGAACTTAGCGTGGACACTTTGCGCTAAACTAACGCGACCGTTTGAAAGCGAGGTGCAGGTGTCCACGCTACGCAATAATCGGTGTCCACGTTTGTAAAAATACGCAGTAGTATTGAATTCACCTGCATGTCATCACGGACGATGGTTTGAGTAGGAAACACAGTGCTGTTGCGGATGCCCACTTTGGGTAACTTCATTGTATCTGGCTTATTATTTTCGAGATAAACAGAAACCGTGCTAAGGGCTTGGGTAGGTGATACCCAGATCTCGCCGTCACTTTTATCGCTCTCATCAAGCAACGTTTTAAGATAATTGAGCCCGACTAAAAGCCTTGGAGGTGTGATGATTGCAGCAAACTATAGTGATTGACCACGCCGATCTTAGGCGCGAGGTTGTTTCAATTTATTCGATCAGTAGATCGATTAAGGTTGCTGGTCTAGGAGCGCTGAGCGCGTGATAAATCAAGGCCTTATTAATTTCTCAGATACGGCTAGTTAGTCTATTGTTTAACCAATATCCATCTCAGGATTGTTTGGCTGTTCATGGTAAGTAATTAGTGAGTAATGATGAAACTGTTTTTTGCACTGCCACCGTTGATATGGTTGATGCGAAGAGTGCTTACTTGAGATTAGAAGGAATTGAATAAGCAATTTGATTAATTTCGCTGGCTACTAAACGACTCTAGCGCGTTGAGCGTCGCTATTACTGAGTTTTTAACATCATAGCGCTCTAAAATAATCTGCTGCGCGTATTGTCCCATTTCCTTAGCTAAGGTTGGGTTTTCGATCATGTAGCTCATTTTCGTAGACAATTCCTCTGGGTTTCCAAATTCATAAACGAACCCGGTTTTACCGCCAATAACTAAATCGTCGCTGCATCCTGCCCGATTGCTTACAATAGCTGGTAATCCGCAGATCATCGCTTCGTTGACCACCAAACCCCATGTTTCGTCGTAGTCTGAGCCGAGTAAAAAGCAGTCTCCAAGTAGATAGGTTCCGGGCAGCGATTTCTGGTTTACGAAGCCACAGAATGTCACAGGTAGTGCATTATCAATCGCGTACGATTCGAGTTCGCCTCTAAGTTCTCCATCTCCGATGATAAGCATTTGAATTCTTCGATGACGTTGATAAGTTTGTGCGAAAGCCGTCAATAACTCTTGGACATTCTTCTTTTCAATAAGCTTTCCAGCATAGACAAAGCAAAAATCATCGTTAGTAAGCTTAACGCCGCCGTCCTCAGGTAAAAAGGATTTTTCAGTTAGAAACCGTTTATTCTCAACAAAGTAAGGCGCATCATAAATTTTGTTAGGGCTCACTCCATTATCAAGTATAAAACGTTCATTGCTTTTTCCAACCGCCAGAAAAGCGTTGTATTGACTTAGTAGTAGACGGTGAACTATGCGGATGTACCAAGGTCGTGTTTTTTTAGCGTTTGAATCACCTCGCATGATGGTTTTTATTTTTAATCTACGTGCGGCCAAAAGTGCTTGCAACATTAACTTGGAATGCCAACCAGTAATAATAATCGCCTCGGGAGAGATCTTCTTGAGTACTTGATAAATACTTGGGCAATCGACACCGGAAAA
>CAYQVT010000426.1:0-1975 GCA_964420885.1 uncultured Gammaproteobacteria bacterium | reverse complement strand
CAGGTGTACACCCTAACCTTCTTGTGCTTACTTTTGTCCTTAGCGTTGACGAAGAAGGTTCATGCACAAGGCGTTGACCCAGACCTTATTCAGGCGCTCAAACAAGCTACCCACGACATACACGAGGGTCGAACCGATCTTGATTCCTTGGCTTGGCTCTCTAATATGTCTGAGAAACTTGAACGCCGAATTCCCGACCCTTATTACCGAATTCGATTACTCAAAGCCGTTGCGGTAGAGTCGCGCAGAGCCGGCTTAGACCCTCAATTAGTGTTATCAGTGATCGACATAGAAAGTAACTTTGATCGCCATGCGCTTTCACACGCGGGCGCGCAAGGTTTAATGCAAGTAATGCCGTTTTGGAAAGAAGTTTATGGAAATGTTGAAGACGACCTTTTCAACCCGCTGGTAAGCCTACGTTATGGCTGCACAATTTTACGGCATTACTTAGACAAATACCCGACTGCAGCGCAGGCTCTAGCCGCGTATAATGGTTCTTTGGGTCGTGATGTCTACCCCAATAAGGTTTTCAAACGTTTGGCAAGCAATTGGCAGTTTAAGGAAGACAAGTATTCTCGCAGTTTCGACCGACGCACATTTGTCACTGCGAGTGGCTCAATCAGCGATCGTCTGAATCTGAACTAGTCGATTTGTGGTCCAGTGATTGGCTATATACGTTATAGCTGCTGAAATTACTTTCCAACCGATCGAGCACGGTATGCTCGAGCAATTTCTTTTGTTGCAAAACCGCGACGACTTCCGCACCAATCAAGGCCACTACCCAAGAAAGATATATCCATATCAAAAATATTGGCAGCGCGGCTAATGCGCCGTACACCACCTCGTAATCAGCGAAATTTTGCAAATATGCTTGAAACCCGCGCTTGGTGCCTTCGAACAATAGCGATGCCACTAAGGCACCCACAAGACCGTGCATCAAACTCACGCGTACATTTGGCATAACCAGATAAAGTAATAAAAACGCCGATGCTGTTAGGAGTATCGGTACCAATACCTCACCAATCGACGCAACTTGTCCGGTAAACACCGACAACGACATCACGTACGCTGACATCGTTAGACTGGCCCCCATCAATAAGGGGCCGAGGGTCACCAAAGACCAATAAACGGTCAATTTAGCCGACAAGGTACGGCCCTCTTTTACTCGCCAGATATCGTTAAAAGAGGATTCGATACTCGATAGCAATAACAGTGCAGTGACTAGAAAGGCGCCAGCGCCTACTGCGGATAACTTAACCGCAGCACGACTTGCAAATTGATCGAGATAAATCTTCACTTCGTCGCCGGTAGCTGGAACTAGAAATTTATAAATAAAATCTTCGACTGACTTACCCATATCACCGAAAAGAGATAGTACCGCCAAAGCGATCGCCATCATCGGAGCGAGCGCCAATAAAGAGCTGAACGCCAACGACGCCGCATGACGCGGCAAGCGATCAGAACGAAAGCGCTGAATCACTGCGATTGGGATATCAAACAGTTGTGTTAGTTTGGCCTTTAACGAATAATCGCCCATAGAAGATCACTGGAGAACAAAAGTGGAAATTACCATCTATCATAACCCAAGGTGCTCGAAGTCGCGCCAAACATTAGCATTACTGGAAGAAAACGGCGTAAGTCCTAACGTTGTTGAGTACTTGAAAACGCCGCCGACACACCAACAACTCGACAGTATTTTAAGAGGCCTGGATATTCAACCTAGAGATTTAATGCGCAAAGGTGAAACCGAATATAAGGAGCTCATGCTAAATGATGACAGCCTTAGCCGAGACCAATTGATAGACGCCATGATTCACACGCCCAAATTGATTGAGCGACCCATTGTGGTCGTTGGCGATGAAATCGTGATCGGTCGGCCGCCCGAAAACGTATTGACCATTCTTCCTTAAGTAAGGCGCGTATGAACACCCTGATTGTTTATGATAGCCGTTTGGGTTCGGTGAAGAAAATGGCT
>CAYQVT010000425.1:0-2031 GCA_964420885.1 uncultured Gammaproteobacteria bacterium | reverse complement strand
GTGAGCCAAACTCAGTCAAGTTCTGCGTCCGCGCTGGATTGGACTACGTCAGTTGTTCTCCATACCGCGTTCCAATCGCACGCTTGGCCGCTGCTCAAGCCGCGATCGAAGACGCTTAGAATTCTTCGTCGCGTTTGTAAAAAATAAAAAACCACATTGAGGGCTTCAGCCAATTTGGCTGAAGCCCTTTTGGTTTGTCAGGCGTGTTTTGTATGCAGGAGGTTAAATTCCTCTGCGGGCATTGAGGCGTTGGCCTGATACGCAGTCGGTTCGAAAAAACACGTTTGAGCAGGTGCGATTTGGAGACGCTCATTGGCCAACTGAGTTGTTCGTTCAACCATGATGAAGCCGGCGATGGTGACCAGGCGGTACTCGATTTGTCCGACCGTTACGAGTGCGCAGAAAAAACTGGAGCTGGAACACCTATTCGTATTATTCGGTAAACAACGTGTAGATCCCCAAACCCTCAAGGAACATCCCGATGGAACCGATTTAAACAAAGGGCCCAAGAGCTGCCTCAGCTTTTACTCAGATAACAAGAAGAACACAAGAAGCATGGAAATAAAGCTCACTCGATTAAGCTCAAATATAGAAGAATTAGAAGCTCTTCGACAAAAATGGATAAACTTGGAGTTGAGCTCTGAGAATGTGACCTTTTTTACCAGCTGGACTTGGATTGGGGCTTGGCTTTCTGGGTTACAAAGCAATGCTTGGGTTTTAGATGTAGAACTCAATAATAAAACAGTCGCATTAGGTTTTTTTGTTGAGCGGCTAAAAGGTTTTTTCCCGTTTAGACAAACGCAATTATGGCTAAATAAAACGGGTGTACACGAACAAGATCAAATGTGGATTGAATACAATGAATTGTTGATCCATCGAGATTGTGACCAAGAAATAACTTCTGAGATATGGAACGAATTATTCAAACTTGAAACACCTCGTTTCAGCGAACTTCACGTAGATATGTCCAAAACTTCGCCTCCGAGTGATTTTTATTCAAGAAATAAATCGCAAACAGAAGGTTTCATAAAGCTACTTCAAAAAAATCCGACAGGCATCGTGGCCGACTTTAGTCGAAATACTAGACAGCAAATCAATCGAAGTAAGCGCCTTTTAGGGGAGCGAGGCGACTTAATATTAACTGCCAGTAAGGATTCAAAAACTCGTTTAGAGATTTTGTCGCAAGCGTCGATAATACATAAAGAACAGTGGGGAGACACCCAGTGGGGGAGTGGGTTTGAAAATCCAATCTTCTGTCGATTTCATGAAAAATTAGTTGAGGATGACAGCACAGTACTTTTGAAATTATCTTTAGGCGAGACAGCAATGGCTTTTGGTTATTATTTCTGCTTTAAAGACACTGTGTACTTTTATTTGTCTGCTATTGAGCGTGATGAAGATAATAGGGTCAAGGTAGGTATAGTTTTCCATGTATTAGCAATGGAGTACTTTCAAAAACTAGGTTTTGATAAATATGACTTTTTGGGCGGCGCAGCTCGTTACAAGCAGTCGTTATCCGATTATTCCTACCCGCTATACTCTTGGTGCGTATCTCGTGTTAACTGGATATCTAAAACCGAAAATCTTGCTCGAAGTGTTAAACAGTATCTAGGCAAATAGTGTTGGTTTGCGGTAAGCGTCTCTGAGCACGGGTTTCTCAAGCCGTACCGACTGGGCCAATATCAACTCTCGAAGGTTTTCGGTAATTTTGGCGCGACTGTCCATGACAGAACAGTAGTAAAGTCTGGCAAACTAGCGCACGATCAATTGGAGCCCGCGAACGGTTCCCTTTAAAACTTGGGCCATTGTTTGCCCACGGCTGACTTCTGGATTGCCGTCAATTCTTTGATGCTTTTCTTGGCGAGCTTTAATAGTTCTGCCAGTTCTTTCTCGCTGAACGTCGCTTCTTCTCCGGTGCCTTGGATTTCCACGAACTTGCCTTTGCCCGTCATCACCACGTTCATGTCCACCGCGGCTGCGAAGTCCATTGGATAGTCGAGGTCGGTAACTGGTTTGCCATCCACGATGCCG
>CAYQVT010000424.1:0-2043 GCA_964420885.1 uncultured Gammaproteobacteria bacterium | reverse complement strand
GGCTAGATCGGTAGTTGGCATGGAACGAATGCGCTGGCGTGTACATCCGATCAACGAGGATTGAGATATGGAAGTGCGATTACTTATTGCGGGCGCAATTGCATACTTCATTTACACGTATCTTGGATATTACTTCGCATTAGCGGAATATTTATTACAACAGACATTTAAATGGATGTATTTTTGAATACTTTATTGTGGTATCTGATTGTACCAATCTTTATCAGTAACTTTTACCAGATTGATAGCGCATGAATTTGGGTGTGGATAACGATATCTTTCAGCGTTTGTTGAAGTTCCGGATATTTTTACTTTATCAATTAAACTAACTGAAAAATCTGTTACGTTAGAACTAAGAGTTATAAAATCATAGTTGTTTACATTTTTTCTGATTTTTACTGGCGTCTGCCCAGATTTATTACCTGCAATATAGTGGTAAGAGCCGTGAAACTCGGAAGGGCCGCCATTTGCTTCCAAAAACACGGTCCAGTATAGTCGTCGGTTATTGTTACCGACGCAAATCACATAGCCCCCCCAATGCCCTGAAATTGATGTTCCACTGCTGGCGGCGCGTTTTTCTGAGTTTGTAGAATTTTGCACAATTTGCGAAGTCGCTAAAGTCGGAAAACTGAACAGACACAATAAAAGAAAATACTTAGTGGTAAAATTGCTCATTTGGAACGTCTCTCCTTATTCTAAAAACCGCCTATTCTAGATTAATATGGATAGAAAATCGAACTATAGTTCTACCGTTTTGCCTTCGATAGAGATATTGTATTCTCCGCGATATACTTCGCCCGGACCGACAACCGCTGCTACGCGACCCTCAACCGGAGTTTTCCCTTTTATTCGCCACTGTGGCACCCCGCTGCCAGGGGGGTAGTACGCTTTTTCTTCGCGAGGTGTTTCGCGTATCGGATAAACTTTCGCCAATCTCCGGTGACCAGCAACGGCAAACTCATCGTTAACCACTCGTCGCCTCAGGTCATCAACATTTAATCCAGCGTCCTCCATTCTTTGTTCTGTAGTTCGCGGGTCTCGTTTTTCGTCCAAATGCCCCTGCAAAACTCCATCAGGCATTTGTGTGTAGCCGCCGAATTCGAATTCTCTCGTATCAGGAACACGATCAAGGAAAACGACGACAAATCCCTCGGAGAGGTGACCCTCGTCAAAGCCGAGGCGTTTCTCAAGCTCTTCCGCGCTGTGACCACGCAAAAAATGTGCTTGCGTCACATAGCCTGTCACGAGCGTCCTATCGCCAACTTCACTTTTCAAAGACACGATGTGACCTCCAGTCTTATTGCTCTGTGACTCGAAAAGTTACCCACCCTATCGAGACTTCTCATCCACAGATCGCTCCATGCTTTGCCTCTCCGCTTCGTCCCAGTTTTTGCCCATCGACTTGGGTTCACTCTTCGGGTTTTCAGAGCTTCGAGTTCTGAGGCGCTCCTCGTCCACCCGTTCCTTGAGGTTTTCATCCGTTTTGTCTGGAGGATATTTTAATTTAGCGGGAGGTTTTAAGTCCTCCAAGGTTTTGGGTTTCTTGTTGCCTTCGTTCCACTCGTTACCCGTGTCTTCACCCACCGTGCGTGCAGGCTGGTTTGATCCACGTTTGTATCGATCATGCTTTGGTCCATTCATCATGTCTGTTTCCAGATTGGAGAGTGCCCGTTACGTGCAGAATTCATCGTGATTTAGCCTCGACGGCTAGTTTCTTGATCTTCTTCTGCGCTATTTTTGAACCTAGGACTTTTCAACTTTTCTGAGTCCATACATTCCATTCTCAAAGTCAACTCTCGGTTTTGCAAACATTCAGTTTCCACGGGTTGGTTTAAACACAATACATCTGAGTCAAGAAGTCGTTGAGTTCATAGAGTGCTGCGCGAGGCATGTCTCCAGATTCACCAAGTTTTGCATTTGATAGGTACCTAAAACCAACAATCCCGAAGATCTCAAGTTCGAATACACGAGCTCCAATTCCGGTCGGCTTAATCAACCAAGGTAATTGCTCAGGTGGCTGGCGCTTTGGCACCGCAGAGCGCG
>CAYQVT010000423.1:0-2044 GCA_964420885.1 uncultured Gammaproteobacteria bacterium | reverse complement strand
CTTGTGGCGGCGTTATTTTAAAAAAGTGCGAACCGAAGGTGAGCGCATCAGAAGGCCGCCGAAGGCGGGGCAAGGAGCGAAGCGACGCAGGGTAGGGGGTTTGTGTTCGTGGTTTTAAGTACCAAACAAATACGAAGTTATCCACAGATCAAAAACCACTAGGGTGTTTTATTTGGGTTAGATATAGGGTTAGGGTGTTGATAAAGGTCTGTAAATTATTGAAATAACAAGATAAATCAAAAACGCTGGTGGGTAAAAACACGTTTCTCGGTGGGTAAAAACACGTTTCTCGGTGGGTAAAAACACGTTTCTCAAAGCCAGAATATCCACAGTGGGTAAAAACACGAACCTTGACTATGGTGGGTAAAAACACGAAAGTATTTTGATGGTGGGTAAAAACACGAATTTCGATTTAATGCCCGATGCAGGCGCACAAATGGATTTGTTCATTTGTGATGTTGCTGATGCTGTTTTAAAGGACATACAACAACACCTAGAACACCCTTTCTACTCACTCACCAAAAAGCCACCCAAAGCTATAAAACGATATGAGTACAAAGGCAACTGGATTGAAATAACGCCAAGCCTGAAAGGGCAGGCGACCATTTACGATAAAGACATATTGATCTATTGCATATCGCAATTAATTGCCGCGCTAAATGATAAAGAACGAACGGAGCCAATCAGTAAGCGCGTAGAAATAAATTGTGCTGATCTTTTGCGGTTTGCAAATCGTGGTAACTCTGGGCGTTCCTATCTCGCGTTAGTCGATGCTATCGACAGATTAGCGGGAACAAGAATAAGCACCAACATTATTAACAAACACGATGGTACAGAAAAATATTCAAATTTCGGGTTAATCAATAGCGCAACCATTGAAAGAAAATTCGGGCTTGATGGTCGGATGATGAGTTGCGAAATAGAGCTTTCGGATTGGGTGTTTAATTCAATCAAAAAAGATGGTGTTTTGACCTTACACCCCGATTATTTCAAGCTTGGGCGACCAATAGAGCGACGTATATATGAATTAGCGCGTAAGCATTGTGGGCAAAAAAATAGTGATGAAATGTATGTAGAAACACTGTTTAAAAAATCGGGTTCAAGCGCAGAATTAAAGGAGTTTCGGCGAGCAATAAAGAAAATTGCAGAAACTAACGAGCTTCCTGATTATGAACTGACCATTGATGAAGAAAGCGACAAAGTTTATTTCACGAATCGCAAAACCATGCCAATTGAAAATGAATTGTCGTGGGATGGTTCACTTAGTACTGCAACATTTGAGAAAGTCGCATTGTTAGGAATGCGTACCGATAAATATGTTGTAGAGCAAGAGTTTAGAAATTGGGTTGCGCGTAGTCGTATCAATGTAAAAAATGGCAATGGATTATTTATTGCGTTTTGCCGTAGACGAGCCAAAGCAGAACGGAACGCCGCATAAATTCAATGCACCAAAAGGGGTGGTTTTTGGTGCGCTAAAAAAAATTACTAATATCAGCCCAACTGCAAAAATTCAATGTCTTGGCAGTCACCAAGTTCAAAAGCAATTATGCTACGAACAAATCGACGTATGAAGTATAGGAAGGCGAGGGTACTAGGAACATGAATTGATTGCCACCTTGTGATAAAGTAGGCATGGATCTGATTTTTGTCCCTGCTGGGAGTAACCAACTAACGGTTATTTTCAGAGTTGTGGCCTTAGTTGTCCCAGTGGGCAACCCATCAGACTCTGAGGTACCAAAAATGACAGCAATAGTCGTTGTATTAGTACTTCCTTCATGGAAGTACGCTGCTTTAACAGCAGTTATAATGCTCTCGATGAAGGTGTTCGCAGCACCTAATCGGGATATAACTTAAGCAATCTGTAAGTTAAGTGTAGAGGCGGGCCGTAAGGCCTGCCTTTTTTTTGCAATTATTATGCAAGTTGATAACCTAACAGTTGCTAATATATACCGCAACAACTATGTGATAAGTGCGCTTATCAGCGCATTATAACATAGTTGTTGTATATTACAAGACTTTCAAGTATTTGTAATACAGCACAACT
>CAYQVT010000422.1:0-2065 GCA_964420885.1 uncultured Gammaproteobacteria bacterium | reverse complement strand
CCAGCGTTTACTGTCCTCCAAAAGCCTTGCTGCTAGATAGCCCGTTTCGTGTGTTTGTTTATCGCCTTTTAAGGCGTGCGCCATGGCAAAAGTGAATAAACAACTAAAACAGCAAACGACTATCATGCGTATTTTCATCAAAAGTTCTATAGATGTTTAATAAACAGTAATTGTGAAGCGATCACTGCATCCTCACGACCTAAAAAGTATTTCACCACATCTCCTTTGCACGGGTTTTCTTGGTTGCCCCTAAATGACAGTTCGTAGCCAAGCTTCTTAAAAAGCTTTCTCCCTTAATTCTAATCCCACAGCGTGGCGTATTGCAAACCGTGCCCATTAATACTTACTTGCACCATTACGGGAAACCTTAGTACACAACAGTATCGCACCCATTAATCAATAAAAATCAGAGTGACGCAAAGAGGATTGCATAGTTCTCGACTTAGACAACATGCGATCACTCATCCAGAAAAACTGAATATCCACGAGCGTCTCTATTGACCCGTTTGCCGAATCATTAATGAAACCCGGCTTTATCATTTTTTAATGTGATCACATCAAAAATTTTCTCAACTTCGTCATCTGAAATACTAAAGACATTGGTATAAGCGCGCAATAAGGTATTTTCGGCTCTATGAAAAGAGCCGTCAGCCATTGCAACATCGACCAGATTAGCGAAGCAAATTCGTTGCTGACGTTCGCTTAATGACTTGGCGACTAACTCGACGCAGTCTTCCATTGGTGTGTCGTTCCACACTCCAATGGCAAAATCCCAATCGGTAGATGTGCTGAAGCCGTCGAGGCGATTTATGATCGCCATCTCATTTGTGTCCAGTTCTCCATCAACTGCGCTTACTGTTATCGCGGCTAATAAGAGCGCGGCTCGAGGGGTGAGTAATTGTTCCATAACGCTGACGTGTCGTTTGCTAAGCAGTTTAATCGAATGACAATTATAACCAAAATTAGGCGCATAGATTTCGTTTAAATCAATAGCGTCTCAAATTTTAGAGAGCAACGTAATCGTAAAATCTTAAACTGCGCTATCAATCGAGCGTGTCAAACTCCACACTTTGCCTCCCACTGGCATAGATGTCCCGACTGTAACGCACCTCAAGCCGTATCCGCCCATCGCTGCGTTGTGGTATCAGTAACAAAATCGTGCCTTCACTCGATTGCCACTGCTCCTCGCGCGCGAATGCCTGAGATTGAATTGTAGATGCACTCAACTCACTGAATTGGCCGTTTACCAAGCTACGTGATGGCTGGCCGATCTCGCGTACCAATTTTTTGCGTACGGCGTTATAGTCGCGTTCGATTTGATTTCGGTCGCTGGTGTCTAATTCAACCAACAAAACACTTCGTCGAATACCGCCCGCAGGACCAGACTCAATGGCGAGCCGTTGACGCCCGTCGACTTGATAAAAGGCACGGTAATCAAACACTTGAAAGCCCGATTGTGGTACACCTGAGCCAAGTTGGCGGTCAGCTAATAGGCTAACTAAGTCTCTGTTCGATAAACCAGGTCGTAGTGCTAATAACAAAAAGTCTGAGCTTTGAATCGATTGATTAAGGGTATAGCGAGTAATCGGGGTTAGCTCAAACTGATAGCGATACGACAAACTGACTTCTTGTGCTTCTAAACCCAAGCCTGGATCTGGATCGTTAGCGAAATGTCTAATCTCTAAACGAACTTGATGTTTCTCTCGGCGGTATTCAAATTGATAACTGAAGTCTTCGCGTATCAAGTCCTCTAAATTGTCTTGCTCACGATCTTGATCTTGAGAGCGATAGCTCAATTGGTGACGATATGGGCCTTTTTGGACTCGCCCGGATAGTACTAAACCAACTTCTTCGGAATTAACTTGTGAAAATTGAGTGCGATTATCAATATCGCGCAACGTTAGCCCGGTCTCAAGAAAACCGCGCCATTCTCTGAATTGAAAGGTTCGACCAAGGTTGTAGCCGAGTTCTATCGCTGTCAGATCACCATCATCGATAAAATCTTCGTTAGCTTGATAATTTAAACGCAGCCGATGCGACCACAACGGCGACGTTGAAAAGCCGA
>CAYQVT010000421.1:0-2071 GCA_964420885.1 uncultured Gammaproteobacteria bacterium | reverse complement strand
CAGCGATCAACGCAATTGAATTATCGAAACTTTACTTTTTCATCTGGGTTATCTAGCAGTGATTTTAATCGCAATGCATTGAAACGAGTACGTTAACCACGTCGCCTGCCAATATTATTTATTTAAGAATAAGCATTTGTCGCCAGTCAAGTAGCCTAAATAACATCCGTTATCCCATGATAAAGCCATTTACAACGCTCTTTATGCTGTTTGCATTTGGATCTAATGCCGCTGCAGAATTTTCCGGTTCAAGCAAGGTTGGCATCGAAACGCGTAAATTCATCAACTCTTCAGAACAAGCCGGCACCGAGCTAATTGATGACTCTTTTGCTCTTTATTTTGAAACTGATTATGCTTGGCAGAAATATAACGTTAGTTTGGATTTCGAATTATTTGGTCATCACGAAAACCAAGATAGCGAACGCAACCGACTTGATATACGTGAACTGTTGCTCAGTTATTATGCAGACGGATGGGAGTTAAAAGCAGGCATCGGTCAAATTTTTTGGGGGCAGACTGAATCACAGCATCGAGTTGACCTAATTAATCAAACCGACCAGTTAGGTGATATCGATAGTGAAGATAAGTTAGGCCAAACCATAGTCAACCTCACGTTAGTTCGTGATTGGGGAACATTTGATTTATTCGCACTGCCGTCTTTTCGGCCTCGTGACTTTAGTGCTGACAATGGGCGTTTCGGGTTTGGCACAACGGTACTAGATCAAGCACAATTCATTGATAAACCGAGTTTAGAATGGGCCGCACGCCTGTTTTATTCCTATAACGATTTGGAACTAGCGGTATCCTATTTTGATGGAATCGACCGTGACCCAACACTCATACCTCAAAGCGATGGGCAATTATTAGCCGCTTATTCCCCCTTGCAGCAACTTAGTATCGATAGTTTATACGTGAATGGCGCGTTTCTATGGAAGCTAGAAACGATATACCAAAACAATCTAAGTGATGATCATATAGCGACTACAGCTGGTTTTGAATACACTATGGCTGGCATATTCAACAGTTCAAAAGATCTAGGCTGGATCGTTGAGTATTCGGTAAACAGTAGCGATGACCGTACTACAGATGTTGCTCAGAATGATCTTTTTATCGGTACACGTTGGATATTCAACGACAGCGCTAGTTCTGAAATACTTGTCGGTTTTAGTCAAGATCTAGAAGATAACGATTCGCGTTTTCTATCTATTGAAGGCTCAACTAGATTAAGTGATTCGATACGAGTAAGCCTTAATGCTTATCTTTTTAATGCCAATGATCCTTCAGACCCACTGTTTTTTTTTCGTAATGACGATTTAATTCAGCTAGATTTAACCTATCACTTTTAAATTATAAATAGATTTTTTCTAGGGTAATATTTTGCCAGCCAATAAGTTATTAATTATTCCAAAACCCAACAAACAGAGTTTGCTCAAACTTTTCTGTTTTCCCTACGCTGGTGGCTCGGCGCGAACCTATATTTCTTGGGTTGACGATCTACACCCCGCAGTGGAGTTGATCGCAATCGAACCACCCGGTAGAGCAACGAGAATGTTCGAAACGCCTCATTATAGCATGAACGCCTATATTGCTGAGCTAATGAATTGTATTCCACAAGCCGCTAACCAACCCTATCTATTAATGGGGCATAGTTTAGGCTGCAGTGTGGCCTTTGAGCTAGCAATCCAATTAAAACAACACGGGCACCCTGCTCCTGAACACTTTATCGCCTCTGGTAGTGCCGCACCACACGTACACAATAATGCAAAACGCATTCATAACTTGCCAAATTCAGATTTCATAACGGCAGTAAGTGCAATCGGCGGAACCATCAATCAATTGTCTGATAATAAAGAGTTAATGGATTTATTGTTGCCATCACTGAGAGCTGATTTTCAAATTTCAGAAGATCATATAGCAAATAAATATGAGTTAGATTGCCCTTTGAGCGTATTGGGTGGAGACAATGATCCTTTAGTTCACCTTAGCGAACTCGAGGCATGGAACGACCTAACCAAGCAACGCGCTGATGTGGTTTCAGTAAATGGCGACCATTTCTTCGTCGAAGAAAACA
>CAYQVT010000420.1:0-2072 GCA_964420885.1 uncultured Gammaproteobacteria bacterium | reverse complement strand
CGTGGTCTTCACAATCCCCACGGCTATACACATAAGCTTGTTTAGAATTTTGCCAAACGTCGCGCATGTGTGGGCCGTACTGTTTGTGGTCAAATAGATAGCGCTTACGCTGGCTTAGGGTAGCCAGAGGTACCCATATTTTTTCGGTCCTGAAAGGCACAAACCCGAGCAAGAAACTGTTGGCGATGTAGTGTTTTTTGTTAATTGCGGTCGCTGCGTGGGTGAAGACGCGTGAATACGAATCTTTAAAACCAAAACTGCCATACTTTTTGTGAACCGGTAGGCTATCAAGGATATTTTTCAGATCGGTCGCCCCCAATCGGGTGTTGTCGAGAACACTTTGGGCGATTCCGGTTTGCACGTGATCTTGCTCATCCAACAGTTGTTGGGCGTCAAAATCAGGGGTAGCTTGCTTAGAAGGTATTGGCACCGAGGCATCAGGTGCGAAAGTTTTCAAAATAGCAATGAAAAACGCGGCCAGCGCTATTTGAGTTATTCGGGTCGCCAGCTCCTTCACAGTGCATCTGGGCCTTTAAGCTAGCCTTTTAAGCCAAAAGAAACAATGATGGCGACGAACAACAAGATAGTGGACGCAAAAATAGCGACTGCAAGATTGCCATCTTGCAACTGCTTTTCGATATCGACGTTTTTTAGCAACTGGCTATCAACGAATTTCAAGGCGGCCACGCCAACCAATAACGCGATGATTGTGTAAAGAAGATTAATCGCGAGGTTAAAAAGTGTGCCAATAAAAAAGGAGCTGTCCATCAGTGTTTATTCTCAATAATTATGTGATCGTATAGAGATTGGTGGTCGCAACGGTATCTTATGCCTCAGAACCCAGAATCAAGCCAAACTTGAATCTTAGCCGCTTTGCGCGCGAGATGCTAAAACTTCATATAATTGGGTGCCGATCTCCAGCTGTTCTCGATTAACCAGTCGTGGAGGACCTCGAATGTGAGAATGCGCAGGAGTTTATCAGACATCAGTAAAACTGTGAAACACCGAGAATCATATTGCTTAGAAAGGATGGAAACAATATAGTTTTGTATCCAAGACCTTGGTGGGCGAGCACAAACTATTCAAAATTGGGTGCTAGATAGAGACAAAGAATTGCTTAGAACAATCATAGTTTTATTATTAAGTTATCTGCTTGGCGCCGTCCTGCTTTATATTTTTCAACGGAATATCTTGTACATCGCCTCCCCCGAGTACGCGCATGAGTACGATGTTATTAACTTGGTTAATGATCAAGAGGTTCTTAAGATCGCGGTTTTGAACCCAAATCAATCCCGAGCGATAATCTATTTTGGTGGCAATGCAGAGGCAGTAATATTTAACGAAATGCCTTTTTTGGAAAACTTTCCAGAGCACACATTGTACTTGGCTAATTATCGTGGTTATGGTGGTAGCACCGGCACACCAACCGAGCTAGGGTTATTTTCAGATGCGTTGGCTTTGTATGACCGAATTAGAGATCAGCACGATTCGGTTGCTACGTTGGGGAGAAGTTTAGGCAGTGGTGTGGCAACTTATCTGGCATCTAACCGCGCCATCAGTCACCTCGCGTTGGTGACTCCCTACGATAGTATTGTGAATGTTGCACGCGCGCGTTTTCCAATCTATCCGATCAGCTTTTTGATGCACGACAAATACAATTCCATCGGAACAGCTTCTAAGGTCTCAACGCCGGTGTTGATTATTATGGCAGAGCACGATTCAATTATTCCTAACGCACATTCAATCAAATTGGGAGACGCCTTTTCTAAAACGCAATTGACGTCTTTGAAAATTGATGGGGCGGATCATAATAATGTCTCCGTAAGTGCTGGTTATTTCAGCGCACTGGTGGAATTTTTTAATCGCGTTGAGTAGGCCGAAGTGTTCAATCTTTGGTGTTACTTAAAGCGACTAATCATGAGCCACTAAATTTTTCCCGGCTGAGCATTGTGGCAACAAGCGCGAGTATCGCCGGCATGGCTTGAGTGAACAAAATGCTAAACTTGGCTGTCGCGGCGCCAAAAATTCCTGCGACCGAGACGCAACATAGAAAGAATATGATCACGTCCAAG
>CAYQVT010000419.1:0-2111 GCA_964420885.1 uncultured Gammaproteobacteria bacterium | reverse complement strand
AAAGTCGCTTTTTTGAGAAGACCTAGTAATGGAAATCATTAAAACCGAGTTAGACGGTGTGTTACTGATTAAACCCCGAGTCTTTGGCGATGACCGCGGCTACTTTTTTGAATCATGGAATGATCAAGTGTTCCGCGATAACGGCCTAGACATTCAATTTGTTCAAGACAACGAAAGCCAATCCAGTAGAGGCACCTTACGCGGTGTGCATATGCAGATTGCGCATCCACAAGGAAAGCTAGTCAGAGTATCCGAAGGTGAGGTATTTGATGTGGCCGTAGATTGTCGTCCGGATTCTGCAACAATTGGACAGTGGGTAGGTTTCAATTTGAGCGCCGAGAATAAGGATATGCTCTGGATCCCACCTGGCTTTGGGCACGCATTTTTGACCTTATCAAAACGGGCGACATTCAACTATAAATGTTCAGATCTCTACTACGGTGATGATCAGTACACGCTCGCCTGGGATGACCCGACCGTCGCTATCGACTGGCCATTAGAAGATGATCAAATGAACCTCTCAGAGAAAGATCAACAAGGTATGGATTTCAAAGAAACAATCGACCGAATAAAAGAACAACAGCGACATTCTAAGTAAGCTGCTCTCTAGCAAGCGCTGAACAACTCCTCAAATCCCGATAAGCCATGCACCATTCACGCATAACATCTGGTGTGCTACCCCGCTCTGTTTATGGGTGTCGGTCTTTTATTGATAAGCGAGTCACCCGGTGAAGATGGCGACGCCTGATCAGAACTATTGGAGAAAGCTAACTTATACTTACCAATGGCAATGATATCGCCCTCGACCAGCTTGACCGATGACTTTATGCGTTTGTTATTCAAATAAGTGCCGTTAGTACTACCGATATCTTCAATATAATAACTATCGTTATTTCTGACGATATGAAAATGCTTACTACTGATGGTTCTCTGGTTAATGATGATATCGGAGATCGGGCTACGGCCGATGACAACTTCATCTTTATCCAATGATTCAATACTAACGATCTTACCTTTTAGCGTAACCAGCAGTGACCCGTAACCACTTTTATCACTACCCTTGTCGCCCATGCGTTTATTGCGATAGTTCTTACGTTCGTTATATGGAATCCATTGCAGGTCTTCCAGTGCCAGGCTCAATACGTCTTCATCGACAACGTCAAAATCCTGAGCAAATGCGACCAGCAGGGAGGTATCACAGAGGGTATTAATTAGTCGTGGAATACCGCCCGTGTATTTGATAATTGTCGGAATAAGCTCATCTTTAAAAAGCTCAGTGGGCAACTGCATGCGTTTTGCGACGCCATAAGACAAGAACGGCACCTGATTGCGGACCAGATCAAATTTGATACCAGATGCGATCGCTAAGCGGTGGCGGATGTAGGAACGAACTTCATCAAAGCCTAATCCTTTTAGGTGAAAGCGAAGTCGAATACGCTGAAACAACTGCTCCATTTCCGGTGATAGTAATTTGTCCTTTAACTCTGGCTGCCCGACCAAAAAGATATTTAGAATTTTTTCACGGTTAGAATCAAACCCTGATAACAATCTGATTTCTTCTAAAACCCGATTACTTAAGTTCTGCGCTTCATCTATGATTAAAACAACGGTCTCGCCTTCTTCGTACTTTTGTTGCAAGTAATTATTGATCATACTCAACAATTCGACCTTTGAGGTCGTCTGGAATGGGTTAATACCAAACTGATCGAGTAATGCTTGCAGAAACTCAATTTCATTTAACTGCGTTTGATGAATTTTCGCGGTCGTAATTCGGTGCCCGAACTCTTCCAGCATCTTTTGAATGAGTGTGGTCTTGCCAGTTCCGATTTCACCGGTTATCAATACAAAACTATCACGGCTCCACAACACGTAGTCCATATAAGACTTTGCCGTGACATGTGCAAGACTCGGAAAGTAGAACTTCGAATCAGGCGATAGCCTGAAAGGGTCGGTTACAAAACCAAAACGATTATGGTACATCTGTCAAAAATCCTCGCCGGTGTCGCCGCCGGTGTAATTAATCTCGAAAAAAACAATACTATCGTCTGCGCCGCGTCCATTCAAATTACTGCTGCGGTCAACATAGCCATAGCCACCCGCTAGGGTGATAC
>CAYQVT010000418.1:0-2111 GCA_964420885.1 uncultured Gammaproteobacteria bacterium | reverse complement strand
TCCATACCAAAGGTTCTCGCTTCATCAGGCACAATAGGCACCACAAACCGGCCAATACTGTCATCTTTCAAGAGTTTGCCAAGGATTCGTACCATTGCCATGGTGGTTGAGATTTCGCGTTTACCGGTACCATTACTAAGATCAGAAAATAAGTCAGCCGGCGGCGGCTGCAAGCGCTCGCATTCAACCTTTCTGGATGGCAAAAAACCTCCCAGCGACTCGCGACGAGCGTTAAAATATCTCATTTCTTCGCTGTCCGGCGCTGGCAAATAGAACGCTGCCTTAGCCGCTTCCTCATCACTAATTTGTATGCCGTACGCTCTGGCAAGCGCAATCCGCTCGTCCGCTTTCAAGTTTTTCTTTTGATGCGCTGTGTTTCGTCCTTGCGCCGAATTACCCATACCATCACCTTTGACAGTCTTAATCAGTAACACGGTCGGTTTTTCGCTCATCTTCGAGGCATTCTCAAAACCAGCGAATATCTTTTTTGGATCCTGACCACCGCGCCTGATTGATAGCACTTCATCATCACTCAAACTGTTCATCATATTTTCCAGCTCAGGGTTTCCTTCTACCCAGTGCTCTCTTTGGACATCACCGGGGAGTATCGAGTAGCGCTGATAGTCACCGTCCAGGCATTCATCCATACGCCGACGCAATGTGCCATTCACATCCTGCGCTAAAAGCGGATCCCAACCCGATCCCCAAATAACCTTGACCACATTCCAGTCAGCACCACGGAAAGATCGCTCCAGTTCCTGAATAATTTTGCCATTACCGCGGACGGGGCCGTCCAGCCGTTGTAAGTTGCAATTAATCACTAGCACAAGGTTATCTAACTTTTCTCGTGCTGCTATATTAACGGTTCCCAACACCTCTGGTTCGTCCGCTTCACCATCACCAATAAAACACCATATCTTTCCGCCATCGTCTTTTTTTAGCCCCCGGTTTTGCAGATACTTGGCGAATCGTGCTTGGTAAATAGCAGCGGGCGTAGACAAGCCCATTGAAGCATTCGGCATTTGCCAAAATTCCGGCATAGATCTGGGATGTGGATACGACGATAGTCCGCCTCCTTGTCCAAGCTCCCGCCGGTAGTTTTTCAACTGGGTTTCTGAAAGCCTGCCTTCAAGAAAAGCGCGCGCGTAGACCCCCGGCGCAGCGTGCGGCTGCGGCATGACAATGTCTCCCGGATAGTCCGTACTTTTGGCACGAAAAAAATGATTAAACCCCACTTCGAGTATCGTCGCACACGACGCATAAGTTGCGATATGACCACCCACTCCACTGCCATCATCCTGCGCCTGTAAGACCATCGCCATCGCATTCCATCGATTGATGTTTTCAATTTTTTTCTCGAGTTCAATATCACCCGGGTACTGTGGCTGGTCACTAACCGGGATGGTGTTAATGTACGGGGTATTGAGGGTTGCCTGATCAGTCGCAATTTTGAGATTGAGAACGTGATTTTGCAGTGACCGCAATATTTCACGAACACCGGCTTCACCATAGTGGCGATTTACATCGTCAATCGATTCACACCACTCCCCTACTTCTTCTTGAGGAACATCGCTTAGCCGTTCTGTCATACTAAACCCTTGAGGTTTTAGTTGGTTGTGAGCTTCTATTTTAAGAAATACGGAAAAATCACGATTGCTATTGTTAGCGTATTTTAATTATAATTTGGCATATTCTTCTATAATATTGAATTTATCGATACTTTATGCCAATAACTTCATTAGATAAAACTGACTCTCTTATCCTGCGCCATATTCAGTCTGACGCCAAAATCACTAATTCGGATCTCGCAGACAAGATCGGACTGTCGCCATCGCCGTGTTTACGAAGAGTAAAAGCGCTGGAAGAACAGGGTGTTATTCAACGCTATGCGGGCATCGTCGACCCGACTCTGGTAGGGCTACCAATTAGCGTCTTTATAACGGTACGCTTAAGAGAACAAGGAAGACCAGCATTGGAAGAATTCGAATCCCAGATTAACGACTACGAAGAAATTATGGAATGCTATCTAATGACCGGCACATCTGACTACCTGTTTCGGGTTATCGTTGCCGACGTCGAGAGCTATGAGCAATTTCTACTGGATAAAATTT
>CAYQVT010000417.1:0-2120 GCA_964420885.1 uncultured Gammaproteobacteria bacterium | reverse complement strand
TTCGGGATAATGCCTTCCCAAGAATGGTGGCGTACCACACCTTGACCTTTTTGACGCAGATAGCTGAATTCAATGACCTCATCGCCACTGCCATAAAGTAGTTTATCTAGTTGCTCGTCCGTTAAGTCCTCTAAGGGAGCATCCACATCAAAGCCATAATGGGCGGCGACGTTTTGTAGCATGCGAAAATAAAATAAGCTGCGCCGATCCCAGCCTTTGATGGCACCCTGAGATAGGCTGATACCACGATCAAAAATTAATCGCTCTGGATCAAAATATTGTTTCGTGCCCAAACCATCACAGCTTGAACAGGCACCCACTGGGTTATTAAATGAAAATAATCGCGGCTCAAGTTCACTTAAACTGTAACCACAATGCGGGCAGGCATAGCGAGCAGAGAATACTAACGTTTGTTCTTCTTGTGTGTCACTCGGCATCACCAATACTTCGGCAACGCCCTCGGCTAACTCCAACGCGGTTTCAAATGATTCAGCCATGCGTTGTTCGTTGCCTTCTTTAATCACCAATCGATCAATGATCACGTCGATATCGTGTTTGAAATTTTTCTTTAACACCGGTGGTTCTGAAAGATCAACCACCTGACCATCCACACGAGCTCGAATATAACCTTGGGCATGCATGCTTTCGAATAAGTTCATGTGCTCGCCTTTGCGATTACGCACGACAGGCGCCATTAACATTACCTTAGTGCCTTCAGGTAATTCCATGGTTTGGTCGACCATTTGGCTTACGGTTTGAGCTTCAAGTGTGACATCGTGATCGGGGCAGCGTGGGTCACCAACGCGAGCGAACAGAAGTCGCAGGTAATCGTAAATTTCAGTGACAGTGCCAACGGTTGAACGTGGATTATGAGAAGTGGCTTTTTGTTCAATTGAAATAGCGGGTGATAAACCTTCAATCACATCCACTTCAGGTTTTTCCATCAACGATAAAAATTGTCTGGCATACGCAGATAAGGATTCAACATAACGACGTTGACCTTCTGCATAAATGGTATCGAATGCCAGTGATGATTTACCCGAACCAGACAACCCTGTGATAACAATGAGTTTGTCGCGGGGGAGGGTTAAATCAATGCCTTTTAAATTATGCGTGCGCGCGCCGCGAATGATGATGTTTTCTAACACGTTACTCTACTGTCTGTGAAATGCTCAAAATATCTTTTGATTGAGCGAAAAATAATTCTTTTTATCAGCAAAAACGTAAAATCGTTTCTGGCGAATGAACAACCTGTTAATATACGTTGCCTGTAGTCAAATCGGTATCGTTTTTTTGATTAGAAAGCATTATTTTTGTGAAAAAGCGATTAATTGAATATCGCCATCAGTCGGTTATTCCAACCAAGTCTGGAATCCGTATTAATAAACTAACGATTAAACTTAAGCAGAGTTTCGCCCAGTGAGTTCAAGCAATCTAAATAATCTAGAAAAGCGTTCGATTGCCGCCTTAGCATCGGTCTATGGGCTTCGCATGTTTGGCCTGTTTTTAATCTTGCCCGTGTTGGCCATTTACGCAGAACAACTCGATGGTGCTTCGCCAATGTTGATGGGCATCGCGTTGGGTATTTATGGTATTACTCAAGCTCTGTTTCAAATTCCTTTTGGCATGCTCTCAGACAAATTTGGTCGCAAACCAATGATTGTTATTGGTTTGATTATCTTCTTTGTTGGCAGTTTGGTTGCCGCTTTTTCAAATAGCATTAATGGTGTAATTATCGGGAGAGCGATGCAAGGTGCAGGCGCAATTGCCGCCGTTGTACTTGCTTTAACCAGTGACTTAACACGAGAAAACCAACGCACTAAAGCAATGGCATTTGTTGGTATGACCATTGGCTTGTCATTTTTGTTAGCACTTATTGCCGGACCATTCCTTGAATTCTTAATTGGGGTAAAAGGAATGTTCGTTCTTACCGCTATCTTAGCTTTAGCTGCGATTTTTGTGATTGTAAAACTAGTGCCAACACCGATTCAAACAGCCAATCTAGAAGTAAAAGCAGTTCCCAGAAAGATGTTTGAATTATTAAGACACCCACACTTAGTTCGCCTCGATTTTGGTATTTTCATTTTACATTTCGTGCTTACCGCAATGTTTGTCGTGGT
>CAYQVT010000416.1:0-2171 GCA_964420885.1 uncultured Gammaproteobacteria bacterium | reverse complement strand
GCGCACTGCCGTCTTCAAATGCAACTAATGGCCGAGTTTGCAGGTTAAACCACTTTAAGCAATCTAAATTACCATCAAAGCCCTCACCTGCCACCATGCCGTATTCGCCAGTGGATTCGAAGTTACCCTGGGCATCAACCTGATCAATGAATATTGAACTGTATTGTAAATCACCACTAGCAGGCACCGTCGCGCGCTCATCATCCAGCGCTAAGGTTAGAACGCCACCTTGATAAGAGACCGCTACTTTCTTCCATTGCGCTAATGGAAAATTCGGCAATTCGACAAAATAGTTGCCTTCGTCAGTTTGTGCATTGAGTTGCAGCTCTCCAGATTCGGCAAGACTCAGCACTAATCCATTGCCTAGGTTAACCAGCTCACCACCTAGACGGTCGGCTTTAACGTCAATTCTAAACGACACGTTGTCGGCCAGTTGAAAACGTACTGCATTCTTAATCTTGGCCCTACTATGACGTGTAATTGCACCAGAGCCGTCCCGCTCTTGCGAAAATTTAAAACTATTATCTGCTCGAAGTCGCGAGTCATTAACCGTGCTAACGTTCTCAACTGTGCCTTTTGAGAAGCCTACTTCGTCTACCAGCTCACCCTCTTCAATCGAGTTCATCCAGAACGCTGCTTGAAACCGACTTGGGCTGTTCGAGTAGACCTTTGCTAGCTATCAAAGAATCGGTTTACTATAATAACGGAATGAAAGTTATTTATATGACCTTATGTTTTGTAGTGCCAGGTTTAAGCTTGACCTTTTCTGGACAAAAAAAAGCCGCGATAGCAGTTCCTCTCTTAGGGTTATTTTGGGTATTACTTTTCTCTGCCACCCGCTGGGTAGTTACACCTTATGGCTTTAGCACTATGATATTAGGCTTAGCACTCTGGCATTTAACAACTTATATTTATGGTTTTATTTATACAGAAAAAAAACCGAACACAAAATCGGCAATGCTGACAATACTGGTAACAATAATAGTACTCAACCTCTCAATCACCCTGTTGTCTCACTACTATAAAACCCGAATATTCGGATTCGGGTTTTACTATATTAAATCCAACTCCATGCAACCCACTCTTATGCCCAACGATGTAATTGTTGTTGATACATGGGCAAAAATGCAAAGATCAATCACTATAAAAGATATTGTGATTTTTCGAGACGCAAAGCGTCAAATAGAAATTGTCAAACGCGTTGAACGAATACGCAACAACGAGCGACAAGAATTTTACGTTTTAGGAGATAATCCACGTCATAGTATGGACAGCCGTCATTATAGCTGGATCAATGAATCTCAGCTCACTGCGAAAGCCTGTTTCATCCTGTATTCCTTTTCCAACAAAACTCATTCACTCACAACTTTATAAAGAATGAGATCAGCTTAATCGACCAAGGTAGTTTAGCAGATTACCCGCCCCAGCTTCATATGCTGAATTAGCGCCTTCTAACTCTTCGGCATTTAGATTTCGATTATATTTTTTATCATCACTCTCATTTTCTAAGGGCTGAGGTGAATAGAGAAAAGAAAAATAACTATCATCTAACTTGTAACATAAGGTTTCATCATGAGAGTTCTTCATATAAACCGCATTTTCACAGGCCATTGCGTTCAATAATTTTGGCAGTTCTTCCATTGCCTCAAAAGCATCGAACTCGAAAAACAGCTCAAGCTCTGTATTCGATTTCATGCTTATGCTATCGGCAGCAGGGCATTGTTCAATTAAGCTAAAAAGCTCTTCGCTTTTATCAGGCAGGTCATCTACAAAATCGGGCCTAGTTTCATCATCTAGGTAAGATGTTATGAGATTCAACTGCTCTTTAGACTCACAACGCACATAAACAAGACCGACTATATAGTGTTTAAGGGGTCAGGGTCAATTAATCGCAAAGACAACAACGCGGATGTACTTACTTGCTGATCTACAAAAAATAGATGAGCTACGCGCTTAGGAATTAACTCGGGCTGTTGACACCTAGCGGCTTATAAGTGGACCCCATTAATTACTTCTTAGTTTAGACAGTTGGGCTGGGCAATAAAAATTGACTCTGACCCTTAAAATTCCGGCTAGAGTTATAGCCCACTCTATGAACCAATCGGTCACCTAACGATGAGGACAACGCTCGTCCAAAAAAGCAACAACTTCTTCATAGAGCTCTCATATAG
>CAYQVT010000415.1:0-2174 GCA_964420885.1 uncultured Gammaproteobacteria bacterium | reverse complement strand
CTTCAGCCTTTTGCATACCTTGCGCTCTTAACGTTTGGCGCTCCGTCGACATAAAACGTTTTCATTCGCACAGCATTATGTTCATAGTCTACGTTGAAGCTAATAACCGCTGTCGGTGTTTTCTTGCTGTCAGAGCCTTCTAAATACAAGAAATGAAAAACCTTCGAAGTCGCTGTTTTCTAAACGGCTTATCTCGCGCGAAACGAAGGCATGACGTTTGTCTTCATCGACTTTTAAGCGAATGTCAAAATACGATTGATTGGCATTGTTATACAGGCCAGACAATAACTCGGCTAAGATTAAAATATCACGCTCTGCAGTTGCACGGCTTAAAATTGCCTTGAACACATCAGGAGAAAGCATTTCATAAGCTTTTAAGTGATCAACCCCAGCTGCAGCAAGCCGATCGACCTCATCAATCGCCTGCTCAGGTGTGGTTAAAGTTCGGCCAATTTCCGGAAAACCTGGAGCTTTGCCAGCATAGACCGTGGGCTCGCCATCGAGCAGTGGGCCGGCAACATAAACATTGGGGGCCAACTGGTTTCGAGATTCCTCTCTCGCCATCAAAACTAAGTCTAGTTAACCACCTGTATCCCTGACGCTAGTAATGCCGTTGGCAATAAACAATCGAAACATGCTATCAGAAATTTTTTCATCGAAGCGTAAATGCACGTGTGCATCCCATAGGCCCGGAATCAGATATTTCCCCTGACCGTCGATGATTCTTTTAGCGTGAGCCAGTTCAGCTTCGGCATTTTGCGCGACATCAACAATTTGATCACCTTGAATAATAACGTTCACATTAGGCATAACGCCATTGCTCGAATCAATGGCAGTAACGTTATGAATAATCAAGCCAAACTGCGAATTCTCTTTTGTATGGCGAGCGAGTGAGGTGCATAAAGCAACACAAAATGATATCAATGCAATTACCGCCACATTGAACACATTCTGCCGTCGCACTCTACTCATAAAATTCTAGCCAAGCGCCTTCAGGCGCCCTAACGATTAACTTTTTCTTGCCGCCAATAACCGTAAGCTTATGCACGAAAGACAACCCTTTCTTCTCAAAGTGAGACTGTAAGGCATCGAGGCCTACAACTGGAAACGATAATGCCGCAATACCGATATTAGGAAGATGTGCGCGACCTGAGTTGTCCCGACCAACAGCGCCGTCAAACGCGAGCAATTCCACTGACCCTTCGTTGGTGCCATGAGGATTTAAGATAACCACCGATCGTGGCACTTTGGTGGTTAAATTGTGTGGTAAACCAAGAACATTTTCGCCTTCTTCTTTACTTGCACCTTCATGTTCTAAATAGCGTTTAAACCCCAAAACATCTTCGTAAAACTCAAGCGACTTTGGCATATCTTTCACCACTTGAGTCGAGTTAAAGGCTCTCGATAAAGACTTAAAGTGAGGCCAGCCTTCGAGTTGCGGGGCAACGCGTTGAATAAATGCAACGGCCAGTCCGTCGCTGTTCTGTGGAATCCATTCCTTAACCACAAATGGGCCAAATGAAAATTGAGTCACGGGTGAACGCGCTTGCCAACCCTGCTCACGCAAATTCTTTGCCAGCGCATCAAGATCATGAGTGCGCATATTAATATCAAAAATTCCACCCGTATCCCAAGACTGAGCGCCTGGGCGTATCATCACTTGCTCGGCACCATCAAACTCAACCAATCGAATAAAACCCGATTCAGTTCCGCCGTTTGCAAACACACTGTATTTAGCGCTAACCGAATTTTGTAGTTGCCAAGCCTCTATTTGCTCTTTCGGAACATCGCCCCGTTCAACTAACTTCCAATTCTCGAAACCGCTGAAGAAGCGGTTGTAGTCGCCTAAATCACGCACGCTAACCAAGACTTCTTTCCAGCCTGAAATACTAAATGGCTGTGCACGCGTTTCTTGCTCGGTCTCTGCACACGACACAGTCGCAGTGCAGATCAACAATAAAAATATAATCAGTTGTTTAATAAGCGTACTCTCTCAAAATTACATTTTTCATATCGGCAAAAAAGTCACCCTATGAATAGAACCAATCAGACAATAGGACCAGAGGCGTTTAACACCCGCACGCAACAATCAGCTCTTAATTGCTCCGGCCACCTTCAAAGCTGAAATTTCGTCTTCGCTGTACCCAATGTCGGTTAGTACACTTTCGGCATGC
>CAYQVT010000414.1:0-2183 GCA_964420885.1 uncultured Gammaproteobacteria bacterium | reverse complement strand
GAACGACAGAATCACTTAAGGGAGCATCCAAGACAAACGCGGCATTACTAGCATCAGCGTTGTCTGCCGTTCTAAGCTGTATACGCCCGTTGGTTTCTTGAGGCACTTCTGAGTGAATTCGAGTGGTTGTGGCATCGACGACACCACCGATCGCGCCGCTACCATAAAGCAAGGTGCTTGATCCACGAAGTACGGTAACCTGATTGCTCACAAAGGGCTCAACACCGACGGCGTGGTCACCACTTGTGACCGATACGTCAAGTGTATCAATTCGATCGACGGTAGTCTTGACGCGCGCGCCTGCCAGACCGTGAATGATTGGTCGGCCCACAGCTGTACCGAAACTTGCCGACTGAATACCCGCTTCACCTGACAAAGTTTCTCCAAGGGAGCTGTGAACTTTACGAGCCAGCTCCTCACCGGAGACCACCGTAATAGTTTGTGCGGTTCCATCCTCAGCTAAAGGATGGGCGACAATTAACACTTCTTCTAGATCGTTATTTTGGGATTGCGCATAGAGCGCGTTTGATGTTGCTGCACTCGCGAGAAGCACGGCGTATAGTGATTTTTTTAACATGTTTAGCCTTAATGATTTTCAAATAAAAATCGAATAACTGAAGGGCGACTGCGTCAAATGAAACAGCGGCCGCAAAGCGAGCCTAAGCTCTGATTATGAGAAGAAAACGGCGCTAGGTGGAGCGCGCGAGGCGTAAACTGAAGAGGAGGTTAATTCAAGCAGATCGACACAGTCACTGCGAAAGCCTTGATGCGGATTATCGAAGGTCTGAGACGCCCCAACAGCAATGATATTTGAGTGATGATCTTGAGATGCATAGGCCGCGCAAAACTCATTATGGCCGGAATCAAGATGTTTGACGTCGTGCGACACTAAGGCTGTCTGAGACAACATTAATAAACAAGCAAACAAGCATTGAGCAAACAGACGATTCATGCCAAAAGTTTAATACAACATCGTTAAAATTAATGTCAACAAGTAGTGTGACTGAGTTGATATTAGGCAACTATGACAGCAAGCCTGGATATCGCGCGCGGTAGTCCTCACGCCGAATTGCGGCGCATTGATGTTACAGTATAACACCCAATATCGAAAAGAAGAAGCTAGCCAAGAAAATGTTATTGCCAAACCGTATTTACACGGGTTTTGCAGCAATCGCTAATCCATTCATTTCAGCTCAGTGGCTGCTTTTAACAATGAAGCCTCGTAATTCGCTCTTGCTTGCGCTGCATTCTCATCATTTTGATCTCTGAGTACGAAAGACGCTTGTAAGTAGTACCCCGCTTTGATAGCGCCATGCCAAGCAGAATCAATGTCCTTCAGATAAGGTTCGCTAAGCAACACGTCTTCATTGAGATAAGGTCCAATGAATTCAAGCATTTGCTGACCAACAAACCACCGGGTCTGACCAGCCTTCTCCAAGCGATGATTAATCGGCGCAAGGTACTCGATTACAGGCCGACTATCTGTGTTTAATTCGGCCTCTGAAATTCGGGCATCCTCAGACCGAATAGTGCCTGCGTAGTGTGCGATTAGTGGCACTCTATTAGCCTGCCCATTTAGCATTTGACGCAATGCAAGTTTTGAGGTGTTGATTAGCCGCGTACTTGAAGAAAGATGAGAGTCATCTTGATGGCCAATTAACGCTAACACGGCTCTATCTCCAAAGAAATTCCCTCTCCATATTGTCACCCTAGGAAACACTTTCTGCATCGAACGCGCTATGATCGCAAATTCATCGACAGTTAGCTGGTACAGCGGCAACCATTGCACATACATACCATCAACGTTCAAGCGTTTAAACGCCGTTTCATAATGATCAACCGAGTAAAGGTTCCCAACACCCGCTTTCCAAGGAATGAAGAGATCGCTAATGATTAGATCGTAAGTACTTCGTGAACCACGTAGCACGTTTCTCCCGTCTTCTGCTATTACCGTAACTCGCGGGTCGTCGTACAATCCATTGGTATGGTCGGAAAAGAACTCTTTGGAAGCTAAAATTGCCGACGGAGATATTTCCGAGACAATCATCTCGTCGATCTCATAATTTAAGGCTGTTCCGGCCGTAATACCAGTTCCTAAGCCAAGATAAAAGATCCGCTTGGGTTGTGGGTGCAATAACATGGGTAGATGTGTTTGCAGTTGTTGCGTGGCCATGTCGGCAGTT
>CAYQVT010000413.1:0-2190 GCA_964420885.1 uncultured Gammaproteobacteria bacterium | reverse complement strand
GCCGTTCGGTTACGAAGTGCACCTGTTTGATCGGGACGAAAAGGGTGGCGGCATGATGCGCTCGCAGATCCCATCGTTCCGCTTACCCGCGGAGGTGCTCGATGAAGAGGTGGATCTGATCCTCAATATGGGTGTTCACACCCACTTCGGGCACGAAATCACCAGCATGCAAGAAATGCTCGACATGGGTTTTGATGCCTACTTTGTCGGCACCGGCGCACCGAAGGGACGCGGGTTGGAATTGATCGGCCATGAAGAGGTTGCCGACCATGTCTCGATTGGCATCGACTGGCTCTCAAGCGTTGCCTTTGGCCACACCACCAAGATCGAAGGCAAGGTGATTGTGCTCGGCGGTGGTAACACGGCGATGGATTGCTGTCGAACATCCATCCGACTCGGCGCAGAGTCGGTGAAGGTTGTGGTGCGTTCCGCGTTTGAGGTTATGAAAGCCTCGGAATGGGAGAAAGAAGATGCGATGGGCGAAGGTATTCCCATCATCAACAACCGGCCACCCAAAGAGTTTATTCACGAGAACGGTAAACTCACCGGCATTCGCTTTGAGTGTGTAGAACCGGTTAAGGGTGAAGACGGTCGTCTGAAGTACGTTCCCACCGGCGAGCCCGATGAGATCATCAAATGCGACCATGTACTGATGGCGATCGGCCAGGACAACCATTGCCCCTGGATTGAGCGGGATCTCGGTATCACCTTTGATAAGTGGGACTGCCCTGAGCTCGATCCGGATACCCTGCAATCGTCGAACCCGAAAATATTCTTTGGTGGTGATTCTGCCTTTGGCCCCGAAAACATCATTTGGGCCTCAGCACACGCGCACAAAGCGGCGATTTCCATGCACCTGTTCATGCAAGGCAAAGACTTAAAAACTGATCGCCCGCCCGAAGGCGTGAATCTGATCTCGCAAAAAATGGGCGTACACGAGTGGAGCTTTGATAATGAGCACGATGCGACGGTGCGGCATATTGTTCCTCAGGTATCCCACGAAGAAGCGCTGAAAGATGTGCGGCTTGAAGTAGAGCTTGGCTTTGATGCCGAGGCCGGCGCTGCCGAGGCGCAGCGCTGTTTGAACTGCGACGTGCAAACCGTATTCACAGAGAAACTGTGCATTGAATGTGATGCCTGTGTCGATATCTGTCCGATGGACTGCATCTCGTTTACGCCCAATGCTGAAGAAGCGGAACTGCGCCAGTCGCTGACTGCGCCGGCCGACAATGCCGAGCAAGACCTGTATGTCAGCGAGGTGCTGCCTACCCAGCGAGTGATGGTGAAAGACGAGGACGTGTGCTTACACTGCGGGCTCTGTGCCGAACGCTGTCCAACCAACGCCTGGGACATGCAAAAATCCGTGATACATGTGCCGCAGCTAGGAACCTTTGCAGAATGAGCGACGCAGTGAACGTTTCGTACAACGACTTCGTAATCAAGTTTGCCAATGTGAATGGTTCTGGCTCTGCCAGTGCCAACGGTATGTTTGCCAAGGCGCTGTTTCGCATGGGCATTCCGGTTGCAACGCGGAATATCTTTCCATCAAACATTCAGGGCCTGCCAACCTGGTTTGAGGTGCGGGTAAGTGAGAAAGGCTATCTGGGTCGGCGTGAAGGTGTCGACATCATGGTCGCCATGAATGCTGAAACCTATACGGAAGATGTGGCAAGCATCGTGCCTGGCGGGTATTTGTTTTACGACAGCTCGAAGCCCCTCGACAAGCGCCTGGAGCGCGCAGACATCAACTACATCGGTGTGCCCTGTGCGCAACTGGTATTGCCGCAGTTTTCTGACCCCAAGCAGCGATCACTATTCAAGAACATCGTCTATCTGGGGGCGCTTGCTGAACTGCTGAATATTGAATTCGATGTAATCACCGGTATGGTGTCTACTCAATATGCGGGTAAAGAGCACCTGTTGGAGCCAAACATTCGAGCGTTGGAAGTGGGCCGTGGTTATGCGCGCGACTACCTCGATACCCCGTTACCGCTGCAAGTTCGTCGCGCGGATGCCGTGGGCGACAAGATTATGGTTGATGGCAACGCAGCTGTTGGCCTGGGTATGGTTTACGGCGGCGCCACAGTTTGTGCGTGGTACCCAATAACGCCATCGACATCGGTGGCAGAGGCCTTCGAAAAGTATGCCAACCAGTTGCGAGTTGATAAAGACACCGGCGAAAATAACTTC
>CAYQVT010000412.1:955-2197 GCA_964420885.1 uncultured Gammaproteobacteria bacterium | reverse complement strand
TGTGAGCGCAGCGAACATCACACAAACGACAGCGCGTAAATTGTCGAGTGCAGCTGTTTGGTTTTTTCATGGGTACGGTCGGGAGACATCGCTTACAAAGTCACCACTCCCCAACCCCTTTCAAAAACATGGTTGACATATGCCTAGCTGGAAATCTATTTACTCGTCAGTATTTATAATAAGGATGATAACAGCAACTGTGTTTGCCACACTAGTTGGCTCTGCAACTCTTTGGTTTGTTGGCGATAGACTTCTAACACACTCTCTCGAGGGAGATAGACGGAGGGTAGACGATATTGTAAAAAGACTCAACGAACTCGATGGAAAAATACAGAATCAAGAAGATATTTTCAAAGAAGTGTCCGGAGCACTGAAGGCTTTACAGCTAAAAAACGACGAAGATATTAGGGAGCTAATTATTAAAATACTAGGCAAGGAAGCGAATAATTTGGGCAATGTAGAAACGATAATTGAAACAATAAGGAGCTTGGAGAGTAATTCCTATCTGTTGAGTCTGATTGGGCCACATAAATCAAAGCCCGAGTCTGTGCCGGAAGAGCCAATAAAAGTGGGTTTCGTATATGTTGGCCCTATTAGTGATTACGGATGGTCCTATCGACACGATCTTGGGCGGAAAGCTATTGAAACACGATTCGGAACAAAGGTGCAAACATCAATTCTAGAAAATGTACCTGAAGGTACAGATGCCGTACGTGCAATTACTGAACTAGCAGAGTCAGGACTGGATATTATATTTACTACCTCATTCGGCTTTATGGACCCTACAAATGAAGTAGCCAAAAATTATCCTAATGTAAAGTTTGAAAATGCAACTGGATTTAAAAGAGAGTCAGAAAACGTCTCTACATTTTCCGCTCGACATTACGAGGGAAAAATGATTCAAGGTCAAATTGCGGCTAAAAAAACGAAAACCAATAAGATAGGTTACATAGCCTCTTTTCCGATACCGGAAGTGGTTCGAGGAATCAATGCATTTTATTTAGAAATGCGAAAACACAACACAGATACTGTACTAGAAGTGAAATGGTTGTTTACGTGGTTTGATCCGGAAAAAGAGGCACAGGCTGCAAGGGAACTAATAGAAAACGGCGTAGATATCATTGCACAACATACTGAAAGCACCGCTCCAATAGCCGTTGCAGAGATGTACGACGATGTTTTTGTCTTAGGGCACATATCAAATATGGATCGGTTCGGAGGAAAAAGTCATCTTGTATCTTC
>CAYQVT010000412.1:0-945 GCA_964420885.1 uncultured Gammaproteobacteria bacterium | reverse complement strand
TTCAATTGATAGTTGGGATAGTTATTACATCGAAAGAGTATCTGCCGTACTCGATGGATCGTGGGACCAAGCAAATACTTGGTGGGGTTTGTCAAATGGTGTAGTTAATGGCGGCATTGGTATGGTAAAGATGGACGGCTATTCTAATATGACAAAAGAGATCAAAACAGAAGCAATTAAGCTGGAAAATGCGTTAAAATCAGGCGAACGTCATCCTTTCGAATGCCCTATATACAAACAATCAGGTGAGCTCGCGGAAGATTGTGCAAAGGGATACAAGCACTTACAAGATGAGCCTACACTTTCCAGTATGGATTGGTATGTTAAGGGAATCGGTAACATAACACCCCCATAGTGTATATATTTAACCTAACGCCTCGGTCAGCGGCATTGCATGCGTTGGCCACTGCACCGACTTGTTAAATTCTGATCAACCCATTTCCGCAACAGTTTGCGACATTGCTAGCTCCAGTGCCTGATCAACTTTTTCGCGTTGATTTTTGTCACTTTCGAGTAAGGTGTAAAATTCCACTGGAAATTTCTGTTTCCATATGATATCCATTTCATTGTCGAGCGCGTCCTTATCTTCTATTGATTCATATACCTCTCCCATTTTTTGTAACGCAGAAATTTCGTTTGTTTCTCCAGATTTCTCCATCATGAATTTTACTGTCTCAGTCCAAAGCATAGAACAGAAAGATGTCGTAAATGTACTCTCAAACTCAGGAAACTCTTCCTTTAGAAGTGGTTTAAGCTTTTCCGGAAATACAGCTGAAAACTTTGCGTAAATCAGTGCATCATCCTCTACCGTGCTAGTTTCAATGTATACAGGCTCACTTTTTTTATTTGATTTCAGCAATACAACTACAATCACTATCCCGATAATTATCCAAATCATTAGATATCCCTTTTCTATTTGTAAATTGATGTTACCCACGAAAAGTG
>CAYQVT010000411.1:0-2200 GCA_964420885.1 uncultured Gammaproteobacteria bacterium | reverse complement strand
GCCGCTCACCGTTGTTGTTGTACCAGGTCAGCTTGCCAACCTTGCGCAATAAACTTGGCCTTACCAAGAAGTTCTTTCCGTCAATGCTATCGCTAAGTACGACCGTATTGTCGTTAAGTTTAACTTTGGCAAACCCCGGGTGAACTTTACAATGAAATCCGGATACGTAACCAACGTCGCACTCGGCATCAAAGTGTTCATAAGCATCCACCATGGTTTTGAAATACACCTCGGGAAAATCTATATGACAATCATCCTGAATATAACAAATAAAATCGGCGTGAACTTCGGTACGATTACCAAGCGCCCAATGATGGTCATGAATCGCATTAAACATAAATGGCAACCCCAATTGTTCATTGGCGGCCAATACAGAAATCTGCTTGCGATAGCGAGTCAAAATATCCCAAGTACCTTCATCAACATCATCCGCCATAACAAAAACTCTGTGCGCATAAGGTGAGGCGGCACAAGCTTTAAATACGGACTGTAACGTTTTCTCCAAATATTCAGGCCGCTGATACGTGGTCAAATACACATCTATCGTGCGGGTCGGCTTTAAATACTTTTGTCGTAACGTCCTGCGCGTATCTGCATCAATAGATTGGGCAATTTGGATATTGGGTTGCGTTTGTATGATTTCTACAATTGACCGTTCGAAATTGATTTTTCGATTCTCAAACTCCTGCTGCGCGCTCTTTAGTGCGCTGCGCTTTTCGTTAAGGTCGTCCAGAGAAATATTATTTAATGTGTTTACCAGATCGTCTGGCGACATCCGGTATTCAGGTCCCATACGCTTAACGCCGATTTGCTCGCAAGGTATCAAGTATCCAAATGTCGATTTAACGACATCTTTCATTGGGTAGCCATCAAGCACCATCGGCGCGGCACCCTTAGCGACAGATTCAAGAATCGATAAACCGTTACCTTCACTGGCGTTCGGAATGAGATTGATATGGCACTGTTTATACAAGGCTTCCATCTCGGCATAACTAATCTTTTCATCACACACGTATGCCACGTTATCTAACTGATTTAAAATAGCCCGGTATTCACGTCTTAATTTAGATCTGAATTTCAACCAAAATCGCAGCTTTGGATTGGTACATTTTTGAATCGCTTCGATAACTTCACGCGGGTGCTTGCGACTCTTATCATCAACATCGTTACCAACATAAAGTACATTAATATCTGCATCAGCCGGTAAATCCGAAGCATCCTCCAGAAACTCGACTGCCGAAATCGAGGGCCACTTGAGTACCATGCAATGGCTATTTTTAAAGGTAGCCTGTATTTGATCGAACATGTGCTCAACCGGGTGAATAACCAAATCGGCTGAATGAATGCCTTCAACTCTATCCTCAGGCCGCATCCAGTCCAGGTTGGTATAAAAGACTTTCAACGCATCAGAAAAACCCGGCACCTCCTTGTCTATGCGCTCAAGAAAAAAGATGACCTTGGGATGAGATACTTTTTTAACCGGTAGGTAATGCGCCAGTAAACTACTGGTGTTATCAGCTGGCGGAATCTTACAAGTGATTTGAAACGAAAGCTTATTGCGTTGACAAATATCAACCAGTTGATGAATCTGGGTCGTAAGCCCCGCTGTGGCTATTGGCCCATAGATTAAAACATCGACTTCTTTGTTTTGCTTTGCCTTAGCTGCATTTGTGGTTTCCGCTATTCTGGCTTGCGTAGAAAGGTCCCTCTTAACTCTGGTTAAACCTAACTTGTAACGCAGCGGAAAACTCGCATTGCGTAGTTTTTGTAAAATTTTCCTAAACATTCCTCGTTCCATTCGCGTTCCGTTTGGGGAGTTCCAATTGAAGAACCCTGCTTGTTTCAATGCGTCACCAGCAGTAAGTCAAAAGGCTTAGCGCATTAACCCAATTACTTCGGGCTCAACATATAATTTCCATATTGCGCTGCTGATTATTTGGTTTGTTTGGTATTGCTTTGCTCTTCAGGCCCCGCCAGGGCAGGCCGGTCAGCAAATCTTCTTTCCCACAAGGCACCACAAAAATCTAGCGGCGCTTGCAGCCGAAGCGCTTTAGATGCTCTAAATTCTTTATGGGCAACCAGCACGGCAAGGATATTCGGCTTTTTGTACGCAATGGCATCATCTAAAGTAATCAGATCACAGCCAAGCTCTGAAAGATCGTCCGGGGCTTGCTGAATATTTGGCTCAACAACTTTAACG
>CAYQVT010000410.1:0-2209 GCA_964420885.1 uncultured Gammaproteobacteria bacterium | reverse complement strand
GTTTATCCACCGCTACATTGAAAAGTTATGGACGCAGTATTGCCCATATTTCGCTGTTCTTCCATCAAATTCCACTCGAACTAACCGATGAAGTCATTAATGAATACCTCATCGAAATTCGCAACAGCAAAAATCCTTCTGAAACCTATTTCAAACACGCTGTTTACGGGCTGCGCTACCTCTTTCGACTCTTCGGGCGCGAAGACCGCGCCATCGCCTTGCCACAAATTGCTCGCTCCAACAAACTCCCTTTGATTCTCAATCGCAAGGAAATTTTAGACCTGCTAACCACACCCAAATTACTCAAACATCGAGTCTTATTGGGCGTAACTTATGCCGCAGGTTTGCGCCTTTTTGAAGTTGCCGCCCTGCGCATTGCAGACATTGATTTTGAACGCCAAACCCTCTTTGTCGAACAAGGCAAAAATGGCAAAAGTCGCTATATTCCACTCGATAAAAACATCCTGCGCGGCATACAAAAATACATGAATGCTTCCTGTCCCAAACATTTCCTGTTCAATGGACAAAAAAAAGGAAATCCGATGTCCAAACGAGGCATTCAGTTTATTTTAAAACAAACCTTGAGCAAGACGAATATTCAAAAAAACTGCTCGATGCACACCTTGCGTCACAGCTATGCCACCCATTTTTTGGAAGACACAGGCGACCTGTTTTCCCTCAAAGAAAATTTAGGGCATGCCCGCCTCGACACGACCCTAATTTATGTGCACATCGTCGGAAATCTCCCTCGATTTGGGGCGTACTCCCCAATCACGGGTGTTTTTAATCAAAAAAAGAAAAAACAATGAAATGGCACTATTCCGTCAATCAGATTATTCGCGATAACTGGTTGACTATCAAGGAATCTTCTCTGTTTAATCCTTTCGATTTGTATCACCTCAACCAACTCCGAAAGTGTCGAACTTCCGAGTTAGGCGGACATGTTTTAGGCTGTTCCGACTGTGGTTTTTACAAAATCAGCTACAATTCTTGTCGCAATCGACACTGCAATTGTCAGGCAATGAAACGCGAAGAATGGATACTCAAACAGGAAGAAAACCTGCTCGATACGCCTTATTTTCATGTCGTTTTCACCCTGCCAGCGGAGTTAAATGGCTTGTGTTTAGCACATCCAAGATTGATGTACACTGCCTTGTTTCATTGTGCTTGGCAAACCCTGCAAGATTTTTCTGCGGACCCCAAATTTTTGGGTGCAAAAACAGGCGCGACCATGGTTTTGCACACCTGGGGACAAAATCTTTCGCTGCATCCTCACGTCCATTGCATCATCCCTGGCGGCGGTGTTGACCACCATGGCAAATGGAAATCGACTCGTTGTGAAGGAAAATATTTGTTTCCGCGTAATGCCTTGCGAAAAGTGTTTAAAGGCAAATTTTGTTCGGAATTAAAGCAAATGGCAAAACGAGGCAATATCCTTCTTCCAACCGAATTAAAGGAAAAATTATATGCCAAAAATTGGGTCGTTTATGCCAAGCGTCCCTTCCTTGGTCCCAAGGCAGTTATCGAATATTTGGGTCGCTACACCCACAAGGTAGCGATTTCTAATTATCGAATCAAAGCCGTCGAAAAGGGTCATATCACCTTCGAATGGAAAGACTATAAAGTGGGTGGCGAAAAGAAATTATTGACGCTACCCATTTTGGAGTTCTTACGACGATTTTGTCTGCATTTACTGCCCGATCGTTTTCAGCGAATCCGACATTATGGTATTCTGTCCAGCAGAGGACGAGTCACTTACATCCCTGATTTACAGCTAAATATGGGCATTGTACGTCTAAATTTATCGAAAGGACAACGCAAAGAAAAAGCATTGTCTCGCTTAAAAATAGACGATCAATGTCCTTGTTGCCAAAAGGGAAAAATGCGTTCGATACTGCCCTTTGGCAGAGACGGACCACCCGATGAAGGCTATATTTTTGAGTTTATTGCCAAGTCATAAGTAAAGAAAAACTCCTCCTTTTATTGAACCTACCACTCGGTGGGCTGAGAGGGGTTTGTCTTATCTATTCTATTTTGAAAAAAGTCGCTTTTTCTATTGCAAAAAATCAATTTCTTTCGCTCCAAAATCAAGATTAAAACTCGAAAAATAAGCAGATTAAGGCTTACCGTTATTTTGATTAAACAAAATAATATTTGGAAACTCCATAGCTTTTAATCCGAAAAATTCCAAGCTATTTTGAACACCCGG
>CAYQVT010000409.1:0-2224 GCA_964420885.1 uncultured Gammaproteobacteria bacterium | reverse complement strand
CTCAGCAATCAAAAACTGATAGCCAACCACCGGGGTAAAAGGACTCATCCCCAGCAACTTAGGATAATATTCAATTCCCAAACGATAGGCTAAATCTGCCCACTGATTATCAAAAACAAACTCACCATAGCTATGACTCTTTAAATATAAGGGTGCTGCTGCAATCAAACGCTCATTCTTCCAAATAGTAAGATGACAAGGTTGCCAACCCTTCCTGGCAGTAGCGCTGCCAGAAGTTTCACAATTATTCAACCATTCCCATTCTAAAAAAGGTGTTTTGAGTGGCTTTGCTAAAGAGTCCCAGCTAGACTGTTCGATCTCGGCAATATTTGCAACCCAAGTTAAGGAGTAATCCCTTTTAACTTGTCTCATCATAAAAAAACAACAACTCTGCCTATCAGTTTTCTAAACAATCGTCTCAATCATCAGTGTAATAATACTTAATTTTCCTTATCTCATGCTCATAAAATAGGGAAATAGTGAATTTCAAAACATAAGAACTTCATAAATCAGTGATCCTAGTTATTGGCATTCTCGAAATATGAGTTAATAATTGTCTTAAAGGGTGAGTGAAAACTCGGTTTATAAATTTGCTATAACCTTATTAAATAATAAAATTTCATCTTTACTTAAAAATATGCACACGGCCGCTGCAAAAATTCTTGTTGTTGACGATGATCCTGCAATTCGCAATTTAATCGTTCGCTTCCTTCGTCAAAAAAAATATGAAGTTGATTCCGCAGAAAACGGACAAACTGCCCTTAAAAAGTTCGATCAGTTTAATCCAGACCTAGTCATCCTCGATGTTAATTTACCTGATGCCCTAGGCTACAATCTTTGCGAAGAGATGCAAGGCAGCACTGATGTCTTTATCTTGATGCTCACAAGCCGAGCTGATGCGGCTGATAAAAAAGAAGGGTTTCTCAAAGGAGCAGACGACTACATTACCAAACCTTTTGACCTCCAAGAGCTAGAGTTTCGGGTTAAAGCAATTCTCAAGCGACAGAGAACAGTTACTTCCTCGGAAAAGCAGCCTCTCACCTATGAGAACTTGATGATCGATCCAGTGCGCAGAGAAGTAAAAATCAATGACAGCTTCATCATGCTCACTGCCCTAGAATTTGACTTACTTCATTTTTTGGCCAGCCGTCCCGGCAGAGTTTGGCGCAGAGACGAATTAATCCAAAACGTTTGGGATTACGAATATGTAGGCGATCAACGAGTAGTTGATGTTCATATTGGTCAGATTCGTAAAAAGATCGAAATTGATGCAGCTGAACCCTGCTATATCCAAACGGTTAGGGGTGTTGGCTATAAATTTGAAGTAGAAGAGCTTAAAGTATCATAGCTAGGTTTACAAACCACGAAAACCGAAACATTAAGCTTAAGAGAAACTCTCCTAAACAAAAGAAGGATTCGCTCGCCTGACTTATTTCGCTCATCTGACTTATTAAAGTAGTTTTGATCTTCAGATACCTGGTTGAAGAACAAAAGTTTCGGTTAAGAATCCGAGCTTTGAAACTAGGTCTAATCTCGTTTTCAAAGATATCCCTCCCAGTTTCGCCATTGCTAAAGTGTTTCGAAGACATTAGCCTAAGACTTCTAAATTATCCTTAGCATCCTTATGTAGAAATCTGTTTTGCAAAAAAATATTCTGAGATACCTAGAAATATTCTGGCCTGTTATTCTGTACACCATCGTGTTCGTTTTATATTGTTCACAGGTTAGAAACTTTTACGCTTCTAATGTCCGCTATGATCGGCATCTTCTAGCGATGACATTAATTGGGTGTTTTTATGTGCTACCTGGATTGGGAATTATCCAACTAGTCTTTGGCATCATAAAATTAGTAAAGAGTCGCAATCCTAGGTATTGGTTACATATCTACTCGTCAATGGCTACATTTTCCGTGTTTGGGATTTTCATACTGTCCCTGTCCACAGGAAACTATCCGACTGTATAATCCTTGCGACCCTATTCAATCATGAAGTTTCAGGTCTTCAGACAAGATGGAAGTCAGTCTTGTGGATTAGCCGACGAAAAAACAAACCTTCAATAAGTTCAGCAATCAGATCAAATTAGGCTTCTTCGCCATCTTTCTTCTGCTCGCCATTACCTTCAAGCTGGGCATTCATTTGCACTGAGTCTTCAATTTTTTGAGCTTCTTTCTTAAACTCATTTTCAAATTCCTTCGAAGCATCCTGGAAGCTGCGGAGGGTCTTAC
>CAYQVT010000408.1:0-2259 GCA_964420885.1 uncultured Gammaproteobacteria bacterium | reverse complement strand
GTTTGATGGACTATCTGCGGGACAGTGACGATCTAAAAGTCATCTACCTTACTCGGAGAAACCACTTCAGCCGGTATCTCTCACTGTTGAATATGAAAAAAACCGGTATTGTTAAATCTGAAAGTCACCCGCAAGAAAAAAATCAATACACTATTGATATCAAAGACCTTTTGAACAGCATAGAGCAATTCAAATTAGAGGAAGATATCGGTGATAAACTCGTCGAAAATATCCCTGCATCAAGGCTCGCTGTGATTGATTATCAAGATTACTTCTCTGGCCAGAATTCAATAGAAAAAACCAATTCAATGGTGTTTGAATTCCTTGAAGTTCAAGATATGAAAGTATCATCAACACAAAGAAAAATACTCTCTTCAAAACCCTCTGATCATATTCTCAATTATGAAGAGGTGTCCGAAGCATTGATACAAGCTGGGCATGAAAACTACTTGGTTTAAACAACTTCACTTTTATTTTTTTCTGCCAACAGCAAGAATTCCATGACTTTTAGGGCAAACAAGCTATGATAATCGAACCTTTTTCGCGCCTGCTCGCCAAATCTCAAAGACAAAGTTTTTCACAAAGCACTTTAAACTTTTAAAGTAGACTCGCCAGTTGTAATTATTGGTTTAAACATCACATTTTTTTTACAAAAAATCTGGATACTGGTAAACCGAGAAAAGGCCGAAAGCAGCAGACCGCAACACTGCCTAAAATTTAGCAATCCCAAGTCTGATTTTAAAATATCTGCGGAACAAATATGGATAGAAAGTTATGATAAAGGAAAATATCAACCTAATAATTCAATCCTACCGTTGCAGCTATGCTATTTGAATAACGGCTAGCAATGAATACCAGAATTGAGTGGATAGATTACGCTAAAGCAATCGGTATTGTTTTGGTTGTGTATGGGCATGTCGCGCGTGGATTGTTTAACGCCGGGATCGACATTCCGCTCGGTATGTACGCGCTTGCCGACAGCATTGTCTATAGCTTTCACATGCCGCTGTTTTTCTTTTTGTCTGGTTTGTTTTTTTACGACTCATTTTCTAAAAAAGGTGGTGGACGCCTGCTGCTCAGCAAAGTTGACACCATCGTATATCCTTATTTGCTCTGGTCGTTAGCTCAGGGTGCTATAGAAGTGTATTTATCAAACTATACCAACGGCACGGTAACGGTCAGCCAAGTTATTTCTTTGTGGGAACCACGCGGGCAATTCTGGTTTTTGTATGCCTTATTTGCTTTGTTCGTGATATGTGCGGCATTTTATTCTGTCATCGCAGAAAAGTTTGGTATTGCCATTTTGATTTTCGCTGCATTGCTTTATCTAGCCAATCCGTTTTTTCCCCATTTTTTCCTAGTACATTATGTCTGCGGTAATTTGGTGTTCTTCGTTTTTGGTATTGTCTTTGTGAAATACCGCTGCTACGAACCAGTGTCGTCTCGAAGTGGACTACTAATCACTGCGATACTATTTATTTTAGCGCAGTATTACTTTCACCAAATTCTTGGTGAATTATACGAATCTACAGATAGAGGAATCGATACGCTGCTATTAGCGAGTATTTCAATAACATTTGTAGTTTCATTGGCGGCTGCGTTGTCCAGAAGACCCAACAAATTTATTGCTTATGTTGGCGTATCTTCAATGGCAATTTACCTGATGCATATATTGGCGGGAAGTGGCGTACGGATTATTTTAAGCGAAATGCTAGGTGTTGATTCGGCACTTATACACCTGATTGCAGGCTGCTCTCTTGGGTTGCTGCTGCCACTATTGGCGCTGAAAATAATAGATGTCCTAAAAATTCCTTTCGTGTTTTCAGCGCCAATTAGTAAGTGGCTTGGCGTCTACAATAAGCAGTAAACCGGTCTCAGTTTATCGCCAGCACCATTTATTGTGGCCATAGCTGCGTGCCTGGGTAAAACTGCGACCATGCAAACCAAAACGACTGGTGTGACCCAATATCTTTGCCGGTATTTCGATTAACTGCCCGCACACCACCGGCGTGCAACTCAACACGAATATCTTCACGCTCTACCGTTTCGCCGGCATCTAATGCCTTAATCAAGCTCGGGACGTGAAACGCAACCGGCGTACCACTCTTGGTAATAACACCAAGCACGTCTTCCTGGACGGCTAATCTTGGGTCATGATTACCAATCGGAAAGATTGGGCCATCCGCGTCGCGGCCATTACGAAAATCAAAGTCGCGGCCTAACGCTAAGTGTTCCTTTAAGACGGTAGTTTTTGGATAA
>CAYQVT010000407.1:0-2274 GCA_964420885.1 uncultured Gammaproteobacteria bacterium | reverse complement strand
ATGGAATTTATCTGATAGACGATTTAGGCAGACAGAGAATGTCACCTGGCGAATTATTTAATCGCTGGATAGTACCTATGGAATCAAATGAAGATGTATTGGTGACTCAATCCGGAGAAAGACTCTCAATACCATTTGATCTGGTACTGATATTCTCTACGAACCTAACTCCTGAGAAACTGGTTGACGGAGCGTTTCTACGACGTATAGGACATAAGATTGAATTCAAATCATTAACATATGATCAATTTGAAGATATCTGGAAACTGGAATGTAAAAAGAATAACTTAAGATTTGATCATTATCATTTAGAGTATCTTTTTGACCAGTTATATGGCAACACAAGCTTTCCACCACTAGCTTGTCACCCACGTGACCTAGTAGAAATGGCCATGGATTTTGAACGTTTCAATGATAACCATGAATTACTATCGCTCGATTCTATTCAGAAAGCCTGGGACAGTAACTTCAGCTTCACATCAATGCAATAGAACATATTTTTAAGAATGCATGCGCATTCAGGAGTTTACCTTGTTTAAGTTAAGGACATTAGTTTTACTATTTCTTGCTCTATCTTCCGGCTTAGGAGCCGCTGTATTTGCAAACAACTGGATGAGTGATCAGATTGGGAAAACAGCTGAAGAAAACGAAAATAGCATTTCAATTCTTGTAGCTGCTAGAGAGGTACCCTTTGGTAAACCCCTAGAATCCATTGATATAAAATATGTTGATTGGCCGAAAGCATCATTGCCAGAAGGCCATTTCATTGCTGAAGAGGATGTCATCGATAAATTGGCAAATAGAAAAATACTGGTAGGTGAACCACTACTTCCAGATCGTGTTGTTGAAAATTTATCTGGCAGTGCACTATCAGCAATGATCGCTCCTACAAAACGTGCAATAACAGTCAGAGTCAATGACGTTGCAGGTGTTGCCGGTTTTTTACTACCTGGAAACCGGGTAGATGTGCTCGGCACGAAAACTTCAAATAAAAGCACTACAACCCGAACGATACTACAAAATATAAAAGTACTTGCGATCGATCAAAAATCAAATCCCGACAAAGACGAACCGGTGGTTGTTCGCGCTGTAACTTTGGAAGCTGATCTCGACGAATCAATAAAACTTGTTAATGCAACGCAGGAAGGAACGGTCCAATTAGTATTGAGAAATCCGGAAGACGATTTAAAGCTAGTGCTAAATGCTGATAAACCAGCACCTAAAAAATCAACACCTCGTCGTGCTGCGCCCACTGTCACAATTATAAGAGGCACTTCAGTTAACAAAGCAAGCCTTCGTTGAATAAATGTATTTACGGAGATTTAAATAGTTGGAATTAATCATGAGTTTAATAAATCCTGAATCTGTACAATCTAAGGTTCTTTCTGATCATCATATACTAAGACTAAAGCATTCTTTTAGTACGTTCAGCTATATCTGGCGTAATACCTTGCATGCATGCATGTTGCTGGTTTTTCTCCAATTTCATTCAAGTTTTGCACATGCCAATGAAAGTGATGCGTTATCACTACCATTATTTAAATCAGGCATTATTGAACTTGAAAAAACTCCATCTCAAATTTCTGTTGGTAATCCAGGTATAGCTGATATTCTGGTTTTGAAAGGCTCCCAGGTTCATGTTATAGCGAAAGCACTTGGATCTACCAATGTTGTGTTCTGGGACTCAAATGGACTTATATTCGCCACGGTAGATGTTGAAGTCACCCATGATCTTGAGTCCCTAAAAGAGAAATTTTTCACACTCCTTCCAGATGAGAATATAGGCGTTCACTCTGCACAGGAAAAATTAGTACTAAAAGGCGAAGTATCCAACGCTGCTAGTGCACAGGCAGCATTGGATATAGCAGATGGTTTTTTACCTGAATGTATTGAGCCCGTATCTGATTCCCCTAGTACAGTAGACGGCGAATCAACCAACGAAGAGGGTTGCGAAAAAGCGCAGGTAGTCAATCTACTTACAATCGGCGGTTCACAGCAAGTCATGCTGGAAGTCAAAATCGCTGAAATATCAAGATCCGTCGTTAAAACTCTGGATACTGATCTTAATATATTGAACTTTGATGGCAGTACGCGCTTTGGATCGGTGAATGGAGGCGCTTCCTTTCCAAATGCCCTGACACCTGACGGTAACGAGATTCCTCTTACAGCTGGAGGTTTTTTCGACGGCGGTGTTTCATCAATTGGTCCGGTAGTAGATCTTTTTGAACCCACTACACCCTCGATAGCAGACAAAGGTATTTTCTTTTCCAGACT
>CAYQVT010000406.1:0-2280 GCA_964420885.1 uncultured Gammaproteobacteria bacterium | reverse complement strand
CTCCTAAGATTGTCTAAATCTAATTGATCTAGAATTTTAGCTAGTTTAAATATTGTTTGGCGTACCAGTGTTACCTAAGGTTAACACTAAATCGTAAACTCAGTAAAAATCAACGAATCGTATGCCTTAAACGAGGCGGCGCTTTATGAGCTTATTTTAAATACGCACACCTATTCGTTCATCGGGCGCGATTGTACCAGATGTGTCAAGGCTTTGGCTCTTTTGAAAGAATAAATATTACAGATATTTTAATCATGAATGGCCAACAACGACTAACCCAATAGGGCTCTCATGGCTGCTAAATGCGCTTGACCGACCTCTTCTTTGCGCTTTGGGTCTTGTGCGAGCTTTTCTTCCCACACAATATGTTGTTCGTCTAGCTCATCTAAAAAACGACTTGGTGAGCAATCGATGACCTCGCCATAACGCTTTCTTTTATTGGCATAAGATAGTGTTAACTCACGTTGAGCCCGTGTAATACCGACGTAAAACAAGCGACGCTCCTCCTCCACCATGTCTTCTTCAATGCTGGTCTTATGCGGCAATATCTCTTCTTCCATACCAACAATGGTGACATGAGGAAACTCTAGGCCTTTGGAGGCATGCAGCGTCATGAGCGACACTACATTTGCGTCTTCGTCATCGTTGTTTTTCTCTAAAATGCCCATCAAACTGATTGTAGACACCACGTCTGCCAAGGTTTTGTCCTCACCTTTTTTAACGATGGATTTGACCCAGCTAAGCAAATCCTCAACGTTTCTCCAACGCATCTCGGCTTGCTCGGGGCTGGCACTTTGTTTGGTGACCCATTCCTCATAGTGAATATCGTTCAATATATCGTCAATCAGTTGAATAGGCGGATCAACCAAAGCCCGCTCCATCATATCACTTAGCCAGTAATGAAATTCTCGCACAGAGCCTTGCCTCGACGCCTGTAAGAACTGGTGCAGGAATGGACTGGAAATCGCGCCAAACAAACTACATGCTTCTATCCCAAATTTACCGGAATCTTGAGAATCGGCTTTTGCGGTTTCGGCTAGTGCCTCCAAAGTTGAAGCACCTATGCCTCGACGAGGTGTGTTAATCGCGCGCACAAATGCATTGTCATCCGACGGATTACTAATAAGGCGCAAATACGCCATGACGTCTTTAATTTCGGAGCGATCAAAAAATGATAAGCCGCCACTCAAATAATACGGAATGTGCATTTCACGCAGCTTCTGTTCCAGCATTCGAGCTTGATGATTACCTCGATAAAGAATCGCGTAGTTTTTGTAGGGTGTTTGATGCTCGAAGCGATGTTGCATTAAACCAGCAACGACTTTTTCGGCTTCTCTTTCATCATTATCGGCGTTAATGACAACAATTGGGTCGCCAAACCCAAGGTCACTCCACAACTCCTTTTCAAACGGTCGTGGATTATTTTGAATCACATGATTCGCCAGCGCTAAGATTCGCCCCATAGATCGATAATTCTGCTCAAGTTTTACCAACTCCAAGGACGGAAAATCGGTTTTCAACTGAAGTAAATTCTCTGGCTGTGCGCCGCGCCAAGCGTAAATTGATTGATCGTCATCACCCACCGCGGTTAGGCCATTACCCTGGTTACCCGCAACCAGTGTCTTAACTAATCGGTACTGTGCTGCGTTGGTATCTTGATATTCATCCACCAACATGTATTGCACGCGTTGCTGCCACTTAATACGCACATTATCGAATTTACGCATTAACTCATTTGGCAGATAGAGCATATCGTCAAGATCAATCGCATTACAGGCTTGCAAATAGCGTTCGTATTCGGCATAAATATTTGCCGCCGCGACTTCAATTGGATTTGTCATGGCTAGACGATTTGCATCATCAGGAGAGATAAGTTCATTTTTCCAATTGGAAATTTGGTTTCGCACGCGATCGACGAGGCCGTTGTCATCGAGGTCCGCCTTTAATAGCTCCCTTACCACGAACAATGAATCAGCAGGATCAAAAATTGAAAACCCGGCTTTGCGCCCTGACGCGTCAACTTCTTCTCGCAGAATCGCCATACCTAAACTATGGAAAGTCGACACAGTCAAACCTCTAGTCGCATCGGCATCAAGCAGTTCGGTAACCCGCTCCTTCATCTCGCGAGCCGCTTTATTAGTAAACGTGACGGCGTAGATATTCTTGGGATTAACGAATTTTTTTGTCAATAACCAAGCTATTTTGTAGGTAATGACTCGCGTCTTGCCACTGCCGGCACCGGCTAGCACCAGCATAGGACGTTCACAATCTTGAACTGCC
>CAYQVT010000405.1:0-2281 GCA_964420885.1 uncultured Gammaproteobacteria bacterium | reverse complement strand
TAGGCCATTCAGAAAAACTCAGATTGGTGGTAATCATAATGCTGGTCTTTTCCATAGAGCTTGCTAAACAAATGGAACAGCAAATCGCCACCGGCTTGACTGAATGGCAAATAACCCAGTTCATCTAAGATCATCAGATGGATATACGCCAAACGATTAGCCAAACGTCCCTGTTACCATCGAGCTTTTCTTGTTTCAGTTGATTAACTAGCTCAATGGTCGAAAGAAAACGGACCCTTTTATGATGCTGGGGTCGGTATGCCGCCAAAAACACGGAACGCGAGGTTGTGGGCATCAACAAATATTTCGTGGGATTTACGTGGGTCAATTTTGGATGCAAATCAACATTTTCTCGTCTATAACAGAGTAGCAGCCATGAAGGCTGACATCATCCCGGTAGAACTCAGATGGATGATGTAGGTGGCACGAGCGGCATTTCAAGATGGAGTTTATCCGAAGACAACAAGCCCCTTAAGCCACATTCTTGTCAATTTATAGTCTAGGCTGTTTAGAGGCTAGCTGCCAACTACAAATTAGATAGTAGACCCTTTACTGTTGTTTCTGCAAATTCATCGTAACCTTGTTTTTAACAAAAGGAATTCCGCTTATAGTATCAATTCGGAGGCGCCTAGTTATAAAATGCCCACGATATGCGTCAAACATCTCGTTGAGATGAAAGGACCTGTTGAATTTAAGATCGAGTTCTACCGTTATTCCGAGACAGGCGACAAATCAATTTTAAAATAGGTAGCAGTATGAAAATACAAACAAAACCATCTCCAAAGATTACAAGGCTCGATATACCATTAGATGTCCATGTCGTACCAGAGACAGTTTCTGATCAAGTCGCATATCGATTTGTCAGGATACTTCGGTTCTTCGCTGATACTTTTTTTGCCAAACGATATGGTCATCGTGCAGTTGTTTTGGAAACCGTGGCCGCTGTTCCCGGAATGGTTGGCGGTCTTTGGCAACATCTCAATGCAATAAGGATAATGCGTGACGATGAGGGATGGATTCGAACGTTACTAGACGAGGCAGAAAATGAACGCATGCACCTAATGACTTTTATCGAAATCGCCAAGCCGAATGTCGTTGAACGAATATTGATTGCGGTAGTTCAAATGGTTTTCTACAATTTCTATTTTTTCTTGTATTTATTTGCTCCACGAACGGCACACCGTGTAGTTGGATATTTTGAAGAAGAAGCGGTGATCAGTTATACCCAGTATATTGAAGAAATAGACGCTGGGCGACATGAAAATATTCCAGCCCCACGATTAGCTATTGATTATTGGAAGCTTAAAGAAGACGCAACACTCCGAGATGTGATTGTTGTAATTCGTGCAGACGAAGCAGAGCATCGTGACGTCAATCACTACTTCGTTGACAAACTGGATACTCGGCGAAATTCAAATGAAAGCAGCGATGTTGAGAAAACCTAAGGAGTCAACCTGAAGTTAGCCACTAAAACGGGCATGCGGTGTTTTACAACACAAGAGCCTATTCAAAATTCTGTGTCAGCACAGTGCCCGTGAACGAGGATAGGGAGTAAAGTGTATGGTATTCACAATACAGGTTGTTCATCGAACCCTATGGTCCCTCGTTAAAAATATCCGTTCTACTGGCTAAGCCCAACTTGACCCCCCTAGGGATCCTGGATGTAAATGGTGAATGTAAAAGTACTTCCGCAGATCAAATTCGATCTGAATTCAGTCACATCTCCTTGTAATAAAACACCCATCTAATTGTATATTAGTTGTACAATATTACCGTTCATGCTACTGTTTTATACCGCTCACGGAAGGCGGTTAGGCATTTACTAAACATTTGCCGCGATCTGTTTCAGGGATTGATGACTTAAAAATTAATATTAATCAATCTTCTGGGGCTTTTAACATGTATATATCGCCTAATTATCGCAGCGTGATAGCGTTGTGTGTTTTCTTTTCTGTTTCTTTAATCAGCACCAACGTGTTGGCGGAACCCGATCACGAGAACATTTGTGCACATTACAGTGTGCCCGCCTTTAGCGGTGGCGAATCCGGTAACCGAAAGTTTATGACTCGTACTAGAAGCGTACGTCAACTCGAGATGGCCGAAAAAACCGATGCTTACACGGGTAGCATTGCACCAGACCAGATTTCTGTGCTTAGCGTTGCTGTGCATTTTGCTGATGAATCAACCAACTATATAGAAGATATAGCGAACGGCCGTTTTAGAAGAATTGAACATTCTATTGAAGATGCCAAGGCTGTCATGCGCGCCGGCACCTATAACG
>CAYQVT010000404.1:0-2307 GCA_964420885.1 uncultured Gammaproteobacteria bacterium | reverse complement strand
TTCTCGAGATACCTCTTGTATGGACGAATTAGGTAAGAATTTTGTGCCAAATGATTCACCAGCCAATAGGCTTTGAACCGAACTGCCGGGTTCTGTGGGAGAAATAGATATCTTTTCCGCGCCATCAGTGGCGAAGGTTTGAATTACGGGATTAAATCCGGAGCTTATGAGATCTCCTAGTGCTTGATTATCTTGCGAAAATGCAGGAATACTTATTAACGGAGAACATATGGCAGCAAGGGCCGGAAAATTGGATAGTTTCATGGTATATTCTCCTATTCTGACGGAAAATCAGTAATATTAACTGATTTCATTCGATATTTAGGCACGTCGTGGTATCGGGTGACATGATGCGCGGCGCGCCCAATTCATACACTACCCGTTAAATGCTATATCAAAACACTCAACTTACAAGGGTTTGTGGATTTTTTGTGGTTGGTTCGTGTTTGCTGCAGGCACTGCGGAGAGATAAATTGTAGACGGCTACGCAGCAAGCGACACCTTCGCTCGCGTAGCCGATCTAACGCTTTACGATCTGAGACCTTCAGGGAGGCAGGCGGTCACGGTCTTAGGCGCTCGTCCTTTATCAATTGTTCGAGTTTAAGCAATAGGCTTTGCTCCGGTTGCGCCTCAATTGCCCCGACGGTAGCGGCAGACTCAGACGGCTGCGATAGAAAGGTTGGAGTCGCTTCAGCCTTTTTTCGGTTTGGATAGACTTCTATGCGAACCCAAGAGCCGTGACCAAGTTCAAGCTTTTCGGGAAGCTTTGGGGCATATATTTCGCCAGCCTCAATCAACGGTGCCTCTAACAATAACTTCTCATACTCTTCTGGGGACAATTGAATTCTCCTAACACCAGCATCTACGAAATACTTTGGTGTATACGAAACGGCCATTCGGTCATCATATACAATCAGAGTTGGCACATCATTTTGATTACCAATTTGCGGATGTATCTCAGAATACCGAAGAATGACTTCATTTTCAGGCCGATCAGGAATATCAGCTTTTGCCGAATGTGGAGCCTCAACTACATCTGCGCTCGCAGTCGTTGCAGATGAAGCATCCGCTGCAAGAACTGCACTCTCTACGAGCTCATACCCCAAGCACCCTTTGAAGGCTCTAAGGTCAAGCGGTGAAACACCTGTTTCACGGTTGGGATATGCTACCCCATTGTATACGGCTGGCTGCATGTTTCCGAGTTGTTTCGACATACTTCCTGCGAACTGATCTTTCCAATGACTAGCTTGACGCCGGTCACCAAAAAAATAGCCTGTAGACAAGCCGCCTTCTTCAAGATTTGAAGCCCACGGAACGTACTTCGAGCGATCATCCGCAGTGAAATCAATTACGTCACTACCAAGTGATCTGCTCAATTCTGAGCGACGGCAAATATCCAGTGGCGTGACAAACGTGTACCTCTCGCCAGGCCACTTACCATGATGCAGTATAAGATCGTCGATACCACTAACAAAGCCCAAGCAATGGCCAAGCTCGTGGATCAGCGTTATCTTTACACTGTAGCTATCCTCGCTAACGCCATCAGCGTCTACATAGTCCCAATTGGCACGTGAATATAGCTCAACATCACAATCGACTTCTTCTGCGTCTCGGTTCAGCATACCCAATGCCTTCGCGCTCGCTGTAGAATTCAAAATCGTCGTGTTGTTTGCATTAGCATCATTATCGCGCCATCGAGCACCTGACAATTCTTGCGTTCTATTGATCAGGATATCCAAACTGTCCGTAGACGGCAGCGTAACTCCAGAAGAGTTAAACCCGCTCTGGGAATTTAAAGCATCACGAAACTCAACATAACTGCTTTGAAATTCAGTCGGATGTGCACCTGCCAGAGCGCCAGATGATGAAGATACGTAGCGGATGGTCACGTTAACGACGATGTCGTCGGCCAATGTTCGTTCCCACTCGTTAGCCGCCTCCTCAAACGCAGTGACGACTTGCGTCGTCGTGCCCGGGTCAGGGATAAAATTAAATGTAAGTCCATTTGCTTGCGTCGAAGCAATCACGCAACCCATGTAGGCTGCCGTAGCAAAAACGATTTTCAAGATACTTACTCCTTACGAAGAATTTTTTGAGAACCAGGCACCCAACAATTTGAGCAGTTTCCAATAGAGGCGCAATGGGAAAAGTTAATCCACGGCCAATTCTTTGAAATATCAGTACGTTAGTAGAGGTAGTTTATATATTCGAATGCCCTGAGAGAACAAATTTTGCACAATGTCTGCGCTATTGTGTATTGACCCAGTGAAATTCTGCTCATGCTACAAGAAGGAAGGTAGCAATGAG
>CAYQVT010000403.1:0-2333 GCA_964420885.1 uncultured Gammaproteobacteria bacterium | reverse complement strand
TACCAAAGTTCGAGAAATGGTAAAACCTTAAGAATAGTAGAGCGATACTTGTATACTAGCGCGTATGCAAAAATCTCATGTTTCATTCGATTTTCCATGGCTCCTATTAGGAATGTTGTTTTTCTTTTTCAGCGCGGTCATTGGCTTTGAGTCTGGAGTCAACGTTAGCGAGCGTCCGGCACTTGGTAGTTCAGGAATACTCACCAAGGCCTACTATAGTCTCAGCCTGTTCGTAGTTGGCGGTGTCGATCTAGGCACACCAATAGATGGCCCGCTGCTAGGGAGGATCTTGGTTTGGATGTCTTATTTTGGTGCCCCAATATTGGCAGCTTGGGGTTTGATAGAAACGCTGCTGCGGGCAATAGCACCTCAGCGTTGGCAGATAAAAAGACTAAAAAACCATATCATCGTTGTTGGCGATTGCGAAATTGCGACTAGCTACCTACGAGTATTACGAGAAAAAAATCCAAAAGTTACGGTGGTGGTGGTTAGCAGCACCTCGGACCATCTTATTCGAGATGAGTTTAAACAAAATTTTGGTGCGATCGTACTAAACGGTGATATCACACACGATTTTTTCCTATGCGAGCTAAAAGTTCATCACGCCAAGAAAATTCTTTTATTAGATGATAATAGCTTGCGCAGTTATGAAGCGGCGAGTGTTTTAATTAATCTCATTCCCGGTATAGGTAGCAAGGTTGTCATTCATTGCGCGAGCCTTCGTTTCATGCGGTCGATGGAAAACACCCGTGTCGCCAATAGTTGTGAAACGTTTAACACCTATCATTTAGCGGCAGAAGGATTAGTTCGTAATCACCTATTACATCACTTTCAAGAAACGGACCCTAAAGACGTGGTCGTAATGGCTGGCTTTGGGCGCTTTGGTCAAACTATTTTGGAAGAGTTACAACGATGTGCGAAAGAAGAGTTAGAAGCGGTGCTTATCATTGATCAAGACGCCGACCGGCGAGTACTAGTGGCCGACGAACAGATTAAATTTTCAGGCAATTACCGTCGCGAATTGTTCGAAGGCGATATATCAAACCCCGGTGTGTGGAATCGCGTCAAAGACACTGCCAATATCGGACAGAGCAATACCGTATTCGTTCTCGGTATCGGCCGCGAGGAGCAAAATTTGCGTACGGCCTTATGGCTACGGCGTCAATATCCTGACGCATTAATTGTTTCCAGAAGCAGCAAAGAGTCATCCTTCGCAACCGAGGTGGGTGAAGAACATAATATTATTAGTATCAGTATCGCTGAATTGTTCGAACAAAATATCCCTAAGTCATGGGTGGACATCGAATAGTTTTATTCAGGCGAATTCCTAAGCAGGGAGCAAGCATTATTCACCGTTTAATTTAGTTTTTTGTTAAAGCGCCTTACTAGCATCAAGCAGAATTCACGTGCTGATCTACCAAAATCTGATTACCGTCAGGGTCTTGTATGACAAAACTCGCAGGCCCTCTAGACGCTTCGTCTGCCTCGCTTAGCAATTCAATGCCGCTTGCTTTGAGATTACGTTGCAACTCGCGAATATCGGTAAACTCCGCGAGTTGTTTTGCGTCATTGTCCCAGCCAGGGTTAAAGGTCATGATATTATTCTCGAACATGCCCTTAAATAAACCAATTATGGTACTGCCATTCTTCAATATTAGCCAATTTTGGTCCTGGTCTCCGCCCATCTGAGTGAAACCTAAATTTTCATAAAATTTGCGAGACTCAGCGATATTTTTCACTGCTAGACTGGCGGAAAAGTTGCCTAGTTGCATAATTAACCCCTCATTGTTAATACGACGATAAAAGAGAATCCAGTATTCCAGAGTCAGTTAGCGAACTCAAATCGCACCGATAACGCCTCAGTTCGACCAATTAAGCCGCATAAAATTCTGAGTTAGAATCTTAACTAGGAGCTCCTTATTGTAATTGCGGTCGAACGTTCATCATTATTTTAACTCGCCATTAAACACATGATGCAATAAAAACCGTTCTAGCGGTAGTTCAACTGAAGTGCAGGCTTGGGGTGGTTTACTACATGCTAATTTAAAAAATCCCACGAAGGAATTTCTGATGAGCAAATTTGCTATTTCCAGCGTCCTCAAGAAACAAGTCTTCAGTGTGCCTTAGACGGTATTCAGGGCCTTTTTAAGAACCACAGTAAGCCCCTGATCTCTATCCAAAAATTGCAAAGCTTCGTCCATACAGGATAATCTCATCTTCTCGTAAAGTGGCTTTGATAATGCAATTTTCTCTACACCAGAAACATAGCTGTCAATATCGTCGGTTACGGCTTCGTAACAAGCTGGCCGCATTTCGCTAAGAGCAGGAACAAC
>CAYQVT010000402.1:0-2334 GCA_964420885.1 uncultured Gammaproteobacteria bacterium | reverse complement strand
TGCATATTCGACGATTAAGAAAAGTATTAGACCCTCACCAATGCGACACCTACATAGATACGGTGCGTGGTGTAGGCTATCGGTTTTCGTTAAAAAACATCTGACCACGACCTCTCCTAATTTTAGAAACCTATGCGACAAGATATTTGGAAATTCATCAGCCTTCTGCTTGTCGCAGTAATATTCGGTTATAACGTAGGTCAAATCGCTTTAACAATGCTAATTACATGCTTGGGCATCATCGCCTGGCAAATTTACCGAATCGATACTTTATACAAATGGGTGAGCAATCCAAAACGTCATCCGATGCCAGAAGTGAGCGGGCAGTTATACCAGCTTTATCATACGATCAATCGCAATAATACTAAGTATGCCAAGCGTAAGAGAAAACTAAGTGCTTATCTAACTCAGTTTCGTAAAGCCGTTGGCGCCCTCCCCGATGCGATCATTCTGATTGATGACAACGGTAAAATCGAGTGGGCGAATAAAAATGCTCATACGGTTCTAGGGATTCGCTGGCCTGATGATAGCAATGTGCGCTTTGGGGACCTGATTCGTTATCCGGAGGTGGACGTGCTGTTAGACAAATCGCGGTCGAAGTCGGCATCAACCGAACGAGGCGTCGTCGTGAGCTCGATATCAAATAGCGATTTTAAGATTAGCTTCAAATGCGTACGTTATACCGACAGTTTACGAATGATAATCGCACGTGATGTGAGCCGTTTGATCAAGGTAAATCAGTTGCATTCCGATTTTGTCGCCAATGTTTCACACGAATTGAAAACTCCCTTAACAGTCCTGAAAGGCTATGTTGAAATACTCAGCGACAACCCTGACCTGCCAATAAAATTTGAAAAACCATTGGCGCAAATGAACCTTCAAAGCGTGAGAATGGAACTCATCGTAGGGGATTTATTGTATTTAGCTAAACTCGAAGACAAAGCCAATATAAAGCCCCACGAAACAGTCGATGTGACTAACTTAATTAATACAATCGTTGAAGCAGTTGGGCCATTGATCGAAGAAAAGCATCATAAACTAGAGTTAGACATCGACTACTCCCTGTCTCTAATTGGTGCCGCCACCGAGCTACACAGTGCTTTTACAAATTTAATTACCAATGCAATAAATTATACGCCTGAAAGTGGTGTGATTAAGATTCGTTGGCGGCAAGATACCTTGGGAGCTACCTTCTCAGTCAAAGATAACGGCCTTGGCATTGCACCGCATCATTTGGGGCGATTAACACAACGTTTTTACCGAATTGATACCGATAGGTCTAGAGATAGTGGAGGAACGGGCTTAGGTTTAGCTATAGTCAAGCACGTTCTACAACGCCATGGCGCGGAGTTAGAAGTTGTCAGTGCTGAAGGCAGCGGCAGTACCTTCAAATGTGTCTTTCCTATCAATCAAAAAGAAACCGCACAACCTACCCATAACATGGCCAATTAAAATACGCGTGTGGCAAGCCCTAAACGACTATTTTGGCTATAACGTACGCATGGTCACTGGGTTTATCACTTTGCTCTCCGGGTTGGATACCAAGCAATTCGTTTCCATGAATCACTTCATACTCGGCCTGTCCAGAATGTATTAAATGCTCAGAGACAATGCCATGCATTAATACCTGAAGTTTCCCGCGATGATTATAGTCATAACGCTCCGCCTTCGGTAAAGTCATCACTAAGTTAGCTGCACCCTGAGTACACAAGGCTGTTAAGGTATCACTATACTCGGAGTCATTAAAATCTCCAGTAATATAATACTGGTTTCCCTCTTGATGCAGCCTTAACGCTTCTCTTTGTATCACGTGGGCTTGTTCTATACGCACCTCTAATTTACCGTCTAGGCCCGGGTTTACCGGCGCAAAGATGCTTTCTTGATGACGCTTGGATGCCAAATGTACATTAATAACGCTTAACTTCGAGCCCGTATCGTTTTCTATAAAGTCGCATACCAGCGGTTTGCGAGAATCGTCGAATGCCCAATTAGTCTGTCCTATAACATGAACAGACTTCTTGTCGACGCCTACCCTGTTTGGGTTGTAAAGAAAACCATTGCGAATATTACCACCGGGTTGGCCTCCATCGGCACCGAGCTCTGGATTAACGTCGACCCATTGATACTCGATACCGCTTAACTGTTTGATGGTTAATATCAATAGACGATATGTTTCCGACGCGTTCACCTCTTCAGTTAATTCAGCCCCGTCATTATCTTGAATTTCTTGAAGTGCCACTATATCCGGGCAATTAGCCTGCAACACTACCGCCTGAGCGAGTGTATGAAAGCGTCCTTCTCCCCAATCATCATCTATGTCTTGTCGTGGATTCT
>CAYQVT010000401.1:0-2347 GCA_964420885.1 uncultured Gammaproteobacteria bacterium | reverse complement strand
ATCACCGCGCCAGAAAACACCTTACTTAACGCGTTGCACCCAGCACCCGTTGCCTTACGGCATGTCGTGGGGCAAATGTTGCCCGATGTTGTTTACAACGCTTTGGATAAAATCTTGCCTGAAACGGTGCCTTGCGAAGGCGCCAGCACATTGTGCAATTTTCAAGTTTCTTTGCGCCCAAGAAGTGATGCGCCAGCCCCTGATCATGCGGTAAGAGCTGAGGTTCTTACTTTTAATTCAGGCGGCTCAGGCGCACGACCTACCTTGGATGGCATGAGCTCAACGGCGTTTCCATCCGGCGTGATGACCATGCCGGTTGAAGCCACTGAGCATACTGGGCCAATCATTATTTGGCGTAAAGAATTACGACCGGACAGCGGTGGCGCAGGTAAGTATCGTGGAGGCCTCGGGCAATTTATGGAGGTAGGCGCTACCGAAGGACATGAGTTTGACTTTTCGGCTATGTTCGATCGAGTTGATCATCCTGCGCGTGGACGACAAGGTGGTCATAATGGTGCGGCCACCATAATTACTCGCGAAGATGGCTCACCAATGCAGGGCAAAGGTAAACAATTTGTGCCAAATGGTGGTCGCGTTAAATTAGAGTTTTGCGGCGGAGCCGGCTATGGAGATCCTAAAGATCGAGATATAGAATTAGTCAAACGTGACCTTCTACGAGACTACGTCTCCAAAGAAGCTGCGCAAAGAGATTATGGTCTCACAGAAGCTGAGATCGAAATGGTGTTGAGGCAGGAAAATAGATAACTTTTCGACGTACTAAAACAGAAACCAAATAAAGAGAAAATCAGGCAGAACCAGAATGATGAACAAGACCAGTTTTAGCGCACCGGCAAAAAGCAATTACGACGTCGTCATTGTGGGTGGCGCGAAAATTGGTTCTTCGGTAGCGTGGTTTCTCAGCACCAATCCAGACTTCGAAGGTTCGGTCTTGGTAGTAGAGCGGGATATGAGCTATGAGTACAGCTCAACCGCACATACCAATAGTTGTATGCGTCAACAGTTTTCACGAGAGATAAACGTGAAAATATCGCAGTTTGCCGCAGAATTTGTGAATAACTTTCAATCGTTTTTTGGTAACGACGAACGTGTGCCGCCGATACATTTTCAAAGCTATGGTTATTTGTATTTAGCCGACAATCAGGCATTTGCAGACTCGCTTCGTGAGTCGCAAAAGATACAAGCCAAGTGCGGCGCAGGTACCAAAACTATGACCGCTGAAGAAATTAAGCGAGATTATCCGTTTTTTATGCTCGATGATATTCTCCTTGGCAATCATAATTTGATTGACGAAGGCTATTACGACGGCAATACCGTATTTGATTGGTGGAAGCGTTCTGCCCGTGAGCGCGGCACAGAATACCTGCATAATGAAGTCGTTGCTATGAGCAAGAGCGATAACGGTTCCCGAGTAGTGAGCGTCAGACTTGCATCCGGCGAAGAAATTAGCTGCGGCATGGTTGTTAATGCTTCTGGGCCTAGGGCAGTCCTCACCTCGCGTATGGCCGGTATTGAAATTCCAGTAGAACCAAGGAAACGCTACACTTATATTTTTGAAGCCGAACAACCTTTGGATCGCGATCTTCCGTTGACGATAGACCCGAGTGGCGTACACATGCGCACTGAAGGGACCTATTACTTGGCTGGCTGTCCCCCTGATACTGATCACGCGGTCGACTACGATGATTTCAAACAAGATCATAGCCTTTGGGAAGACAAAGTCTGGCCAGCAATCGCTAATCGCGTTCCCCAATTCGAGGCGATTAAGTTGATTAATTCATGGGCGGGGCACTACGCATTCAATACCTTGGATCAAAATGCTATTTTAGGAAAACACCCTGAGGTTGAGAATTTTGTATTCGCGAATGGCTTCTCAGGACATGGTTTTCAGCAAGCCCCTGCGACCGGTCGAGGTATATCGGAATTAATCACCTATGGGGAATATCGCTCGCTTGATTTAACCCCGTTTTCGTATCAACGAATCGTCAATAATGAGCCGTTTGTAGAGCGCGCGGTGATCTAATGCGAACTGGCTTTCGTTCATTCTTCGCATCTTTGGCCAATTCCCAAAAACAAGTTGGCCTGTGGGTATCGTTGAGCAATAACTACGTGGCTGAGGTACTGGCTCATGCGGGCTATGATTGGGTACTCATCGATATGGAGCATTCGCCTAACAATTTGCAGACCGTGCTCGGTCAATTGCAAGCCTTTGCGCAAGGCGACTCGCTTGCCTTAGTCAGACCTCCAAGCAACGATCCGGTGGTTGTAAAGCAATTACTAGATCTTGGCGTACAAGGCCTATTATTTCCTATGATTCAAACGGTGCAAG
>CAYQVT010000400.1:0-2347 GCA_964420885.1 uncultured Gammaproteobacteria bacterium | reverse complement strand
TTCAGCCGCTGCGGCCGTATTGCCAGCAGCGCGGGCGGCGTCCAGCTCTTGAAAGAGATGGCCCAGCTCACGCGCATCCGCCTGACGTAAAAACGTGTAAAGCTCTTCGATTAACGCTGGGACAGATGTTTTCTCATGCATCGATTGGTCGGGAAGAGGGCCGAACTCAGAACGCAAGGCGGCGATCATCCAACCTGAAAGATATAAATAGCGCTTATTCGTAGTGCCATGGTGCTTTTTAATCGCAATCAACTTTTGTTGGCCAATAAAACCATGCCAGCAGCCTAAGGACTGTGTGTAGCTGCTTGAGTCCGCATCGTACTCATCCATGTCTTTGCGCATGATGTCAGCGGTGTATTTAGCGATATCAATGCCTGATTGAAATCGATTTTGCATTTTCATGCGAGCGGCGTATTCCGGGTTGATAGAATCCCATTTTGAGCCATTTTCGTTGATCAGCTTATCAGCTGCTTCTACGTTTTGTTTGTAAGTAGACATAGTAAACTTCCTGCTTATTTACGTTAATAAATGGTTTTAATTAAAAAACCTCAAATAATTCTTATTCGGCATACGTGAACCATTCTTCTAATGGTTCACGCTAGACGTTGATGAGTTAGCAATCTTTCAATTGATGGGCGCACTTTACGCCTCTAAATGAATAGAATAAAGTACCAAAAACCGATATTTATCATTCGCAGACTGAATAATGGCGACATCATTCATTGTTTTTCTAGTAAATGCGACAACTATTCTCTTTATGAATAATAGGGATTCAACCAAGTCAGATAAAGCTCGGTGTAAACTCGAGGGTGAGAGGTTTATTGGTAAACCTAAAGTCGTTATTCTGGTACTTAAATTGAAGAAAACATCGTGTTTTCATCTGCCTGAAAAATCGATCGCCATCACTTAATGAAGTATGAGAAATGTATGAGCAATTACAACGATAGAGCAAATCTAAAAGTTAGCCCAATTTTGGTTGATTTTGTGGAATCTGAAGTACTACCTGGCCTAAATCTAGAGGCGGATAAATTTTGGAGTTCCTTCGCAAACATTATTGACGAACTGACGCCGGTCAATAAACAACTGCTGGCAGAGCGTGATGAAATTCAGTCAAAATTGGATGCATGGAATATTGCCAATAAAGATAGTTTTGACCCAACCGCGTACAAAGAATATTTGTATGAAATAGGCTACTTAGTCGAGGAAGGGGACGACTTTATTGTCACAACTCAAAACGTTGATAATGAAATTGCACGTCAAGCCGGAGCTCAACTAGTAGTACCTACGTCAAACGCGCGTTTTGCCTTGAACGCCACCAATGCGCGCTGGGGGAGTCTTTATGACGCGGTTTACGGTACTGACGTCGTTTCTGAAGAAGGTGGCGCACATAAGTCAGGGCCGTACAATAAAGTAAGAGGCGATAAGGTTATTAAGTTTGGTCGGGACTTGTTAGATAAATACTTTCCTTTAGCGCGGGGTTCTCATGCTGATGTGGTGTCATACCAAGTAGTGATTGGTACTGTGATCGCAACGCTCGAAAGTGGCGTGCTAACGGCTCTACTAGATACTCACCAGTGCATTGGTTATGACGGCAGCCAGTCGGCGCCTACGTCTATTCTGCTTCGCCATAATGGTTTGCATATGGTGATCGAAATTGATGCCGAATCTCCAGTTGGACGCACCGATAAAGCCGGGGTGTCAGACATCACCATGGAGGCCGCACTTACCACGATTCAAGATTTTGAAGATTCCGTCGCGGCGGTCGATGCTGAGGATAAAGTCGGCGTGTATCGTAATTGGTTGGGCCTAATGAAAGGCGATTTAAACGAAACCTTTACTAAGGGTGATAGCGTGCTAACCCGGTCATTAGAAGCTGATCGAGGTTACAAGTCGTTTGACGGGTCTGAGTTACGTTTTCACGGTCGAAGCTTATTGTTTTGCCGTAACGTCGGTCATTTGATGTCTAATCCTGCAATTCTTGATCAACATGGCGACGAGGTTCAAGAAGGTATTATGGACGCGATGATTAGTATCTTGATCGCTAAGCATGATCTGATCGGTAATAGCATTTATCGAAATTCTCGTAACGGCAGTGTTTATATTGTTAAACCAAAGATGCACGGTCCCAAGGAGGTTTCCTTTGCCAATACTTTGTTTAATCGAGTGGAAGATGAACTAGGTCTCGAACGGCATACGGTCAAAATCGGGGTGATGGATGAGGAACGTCGGACCACGGTGAATTTAAAAGAATGCATCCGTCAGGTCAAAGATCGCGTGGTATTTATTAATACCGGTTTCTTAGATCGAACCGGTGATGAAATTCACACCAGTATGTTGCTCGGCGCAA
>CAYQVT010000399.1:0-2352 GCA_964420885.1 uncultured Gammaproteobacteria bacterium | reverse complement strand
TCGAGTTTACGGTTCAAGGAAAACCTAAAGATCCTGCTGAAATGAGAGCGAGTTTTCTAAGTATAGCCAGTGAATTGGATGTGGACATTGCGATTCAGCAGGACAATGCATTCAGACGCAGCCGACGTCTGGTTTGTTTTGACATGGATTCCACTCTTATTAATGCTGAAGTTATCGATGAACTTGCCAAGCGAGCTGGCGTCGGCCAACAAGTCGCGATGATCACCGAACGCGCGATGCAAGGTGACATCGATTTCAGCGAAAGCTTTACTCAACGTATGGCACTACTCGAAGGCCTTAGCGAAGATGTACTTGAAGATGTCGCTGGAAATTTGTCCATGATGGAAGGAGCCGAAAAGCTAATACGCAACCTTAAAGCCTTCGGTTTTAAGACGGCAATTTTGTCAGGTGGATTCAATTACTTTGGAGAATACTTAAGAGCAAAGTTAGACATTGATCACGTCTACGCTAATACGCTTGAAATCAAAAATGGCAAGCTCACCGGCCGAGCCGTACACCCTATTGTCAATGCCGAACGAAAAGCCGATCTGCTAAAGCAAATTGCGGCCGAAGAAGGTCTAGATCCACAACAGACCATCGCCGTCGGTGACGGCGCCAATGATTTGTTAATGCTCAGCGCCGCTGGTCTTGGTATTGCTTTTAGAGCGAAGCCATTAGTTCGCGAGTCTGCGAAACAATCATTGTCTACCCATGGTCTCGATAGCATTTTATATTTGCTCGGTTTTAAAGATCAGGATATACAACCCTAAAACATCACATTTCTTACTCAGACAGACCTTTTCAGAAGGAGTTGGCTGGTCCTTAATAAAGACTTACTCGGCCTCTCCTAAACTCACTTCTAAATTATCTATCAGGCGGGTCTTACCGAGATAGGCAGCAGCTAAAATCACCAGCTCTTGGTCTCCCTTTTTCGCTGGCTTGAGATCATTTTGACGACAGACTGTAATGTATTGTGGCTTAAAACCGACGTCTTCAAGCTTGGTTTTAAACCGTTCTTCCAAAGCCTTTAGTGCACGCTTAGATACTACCGCTGATTTATCTCCTAATATCGCAGCCATGTCACCTAGGCTTTGTTGTAGCATCGGTGCAACCGCTAATTCCCTCTTGGTTAAGTAGTTATTGCGAGACGACATCGCCAATCCATCTTCGGTGCGAACGGTATCAACTCCAACCACTTGAATTGGGTAGGCCAACTCTTGCACCATTCGACGAATAATAGCGATTTGTTGATAGTCTTTATTACCGAAGACGGCAATATCAGGTTGAACCATGTTAAATAGACGGCTAACGACGGTGGTCACTCCATAAAAATGTTCAGGACGATCTTTACCGCAATACATATCGCCTAGTTTAGGTACGTACACGACAGTTTGTTCGTCTAATTCACCGGGATACACCGTCTCTTGTGTCGGCAAAAATAATAGATCTGCTCCCAACTCTGCCAAACGGCGAGCATCTTCTTCTGGCGTCGAGGGGTAATTATCAAGATCTTCGTCAGTCCCGAATTGCGTAGGGTTTACGTAGATACTAACGACGACAAACTCAGCACGCCGTTTAGCTACTCGAACTAACTCGAGGTGCCCTTCGTGTAAATTTCCCATAGTCGGCACAAAGCCGATGGTCTTTTTATCTTTACGTGCTGCCTGTACCGCTGCGCGTAAAGATGAAACTCGTTGTACTTTATTCACTTCTTAAACCTAAACCCTTATCAAATTCCTCACATCAGCATCAAATCGGCGTCTATCAATCAAATGCTAATCGCTACACTGCTATGCAACCTCACCGATGGCTAGTTGAAACTGTGTTCTTGCGTCGGAAATTCACCGCTCTTAACTTCGCGTACATAATTTTTGACCGCATCACCGATGGTCTGCGCTTCAGTCATATAGTTTTTACTAAATTTAGGGCTTTTCTTCGGATAAACCCCAAGCATATCTTGTAAAACCAACACTTGACCATCACAGTTTGGCCCCGCGCCAATGCCAATGGTGGGAATACTCAATCGCTCAGAAATCTCCAGCGCCAGAGTTTGAGGAATAGCCTCTAATACCACCGCGAACGCACCTGCTTGTTCGACACCAATAGCATCTTCCAGCAGTTGTTTCGCCGCTGCACCACGACCTTGAATCTTAAATCCGCCTAATTGATGAACCGATTGTGGCGTTAGGCCTATATGGGCACAAACAGCGATACCTCGCTCAACTAGAAACTTAATCGTCTCAACTTGTAACTCACCACCTTCTAGTTTAATTGTATGCGCCCCGGCTTGCATGAGCCTAACCGCGTTTTCATAGGCCTGTTCTTTGCTAAGCTGATAACTTCCAAATGGGA
>CAYQVT010000398.1:0-2364 GCA_964420885.1 uncultured Gammaproteobacteria bacterium | reverse complement strand
TTCTTAGCGATACCGCCGGCCGCGACAATCATGGCTGTGGTTCTGGCTGAAGAGCGACCACCGCCTCGATAATCGCGATTGCCATACTTATGATGATAGGTATAGTCAGCATGGCCTGGCCGAAAAGCATTCATTATATTGGAATAGTCCTTCGATTTTTGATCGGTATTGTGAATGATCATTCCAATTGAGGTGCCGGTGGTTTTACCTTCAAAAACGCCTGAGAAAATTTGCACTTCGTCGGCTTCTCGACGCTGAGTGGTGAACTTAGATTGGCCCGGCTTGCGGCGATCTAAGTCTGGTTGAAGGTCGTCCTCTGTCAAATTCAAGCCCGGTGGGCAACCGTCTACCACGCAACCAATGCCTTTACCGTGGCTCTCTCCAAAAGTGGTTACCCTAAATAGCTTGCCAATACTGCTATCGCTCATCTCAGCTGTTCTCCACAACAATATTTGGAAAGGCCCCACTAAAATCCTTCTTCTTTACCGAAAGCTTGCCTGCTATCTTCAACGCGATGTCTTGATATCGTTTTGCGGTCGCTGACTTGGGTTGAGCGACGACAGTTGGGGTACCTGAATCTGCTAATTCGCGAATGGCCATTTCTAATGGTATTTCACCAAGCACGTCTAAGGAGTAATCTTGTGCCATTTTCTCGGCACCGTGTTCGCCAAATATTGCTTCTTCGTGGCCGCAATTGGTACAGACATGAGTACTCATGTTTTCGATCACACCAAAAATAGGCACGTCAACTTTCTCGAACATCTTGTACGCTTTACGAGCGTCTAATAAGGCAATATCTTGCGGTGTGGTGACAATAACTGCGCCTGATACCGGCACTTTCTGCGATAACGTTAATTGAATATCGCCGGTACCTGGCGGTAGGTCGATAATCAGATAATCAATGTCGTCACCGTCGTTGTTCCAGGCGGTGCCTCGCAACATTTGCTCCAAGGCTTGCGTAACCATGGGCCCACGCCAGATCATCGGTGTGTCCTCTTCCACCAGAAAGCCGATCGACATGATTTTCATGCCATGGCCGATCATTGGCAATAACATTTTATTTTCCAAGGCCTCAGGCTTGCCCTTAACGCCCATCATTCGTGGCTGGCTCGGTCCGTAGATATCGGCATCCAAAATAGCAACTTTTGCCCCCGCCGCCGATAGCGCCAAACTCAAATTAGCCGAGACGGTCGACTTACCCACACCACCTTTGCCTGAGGCAACGGCAATAATATTCTTAATCCCAGGAACAGCCTGAACCCCTTGCTGCACAGAATGTGAAATGATGTCCTGATCTATCACTACTTCAAGGTCTCGATTTTCAAAAGGCAGATCCTTAAGCGCCGCCAACACCAACCCCGACAGCTCTTGTACAACCGGGGCAACAGGGTAGCCCTTAGACAAGCGAACCGTCACCGTATTGTCATCAACAGTTATTTCCTTGAGGCTCTTCGCAGAAGTGATTTTAGTCTGCGTGTATGGATCAATTACGGTGTGTAATTGATTAGTAATCGCGGTAATTATTTGTTCAGACATGCGCGTGTTTGTAGGAATAAATCAGTGGTGCGTAATGCTACCACTGAGCCGCTTAAGACACCATGGATGTATCGCTAGAAAATACTGTAAACACTTCTCGACTTTACAACCCCACATTGAGCATCGAAGAAACTAGGTGGGGTTGTAATATTTACTGATGAATTCACCCAGCTGCTTTGAGTCTTAAGCGATATTGATGCAACAAGGGTTCTGTGTACCCGTTTGGCTGCTCTTTACCTTTTAAACACAATTCTAAAGCCGCTTGATACGCCAAGCTTGAATCGAAATTTCCAGCCATCGCTTGATACGCAGGGTCTCCCGCATTTTGTTCATCGACTACCGCCGCCATGCGTTCAAAGGTTGCCTCTACCTGAGCCTCATCGGTTAATCCTTGCTCTAACCAGTTGGCGATATGCTGGCTCGAAATTCTCAGCGTCGCGCGATCTTCCATTAAACCAACGTTATTAATGTCAGGTACTTTTGAACAGCCTACACCTTGATCAACCCAGCGCACAACATAACCCAAAATTCCCTGCGCATTGTTATCTAATTCGGCTTGAATATCGTCGGCGTTCATTGCTGATGGGTTAGAACTCAATGGAATGGTTAAAATATCATCGATCGAAGCGCGAGCGCGAGCTTTTAAAGTCGATTGAATCTTAAACACATCAGACGCATGGTAGTGAATTGCATGTAAGGTAGCGCCATTTGGCGATGGCACCCACGCCGTCGTTGCACCGGACTTAGGGTGAGCACCCTTTTGCGCCAGCATTTCAGCCATTTCGTCCGGCATTGCCCACATGCCCTTACCGATTTGAGCTTTACCCG
>CAYQVT010000397.1:0-2370 GCA_964420885.1 uncultured Gammaproteobacteria bacterium | reverse complement strand
CAGACGTACCAACCGCCTCACAAGCAGCATTATGTCCTTCAAAAGCTGTGTCGAAGGTTTTTCCAGACTGACCGTCGGTTGTTCCTACGTTATACCAATTTTTAGAATCACACTTAACCTTTGTAATAGCCTGGCAACCAGTAAATAAAATAGGCAAACACAGGGTAGCAGCCAGTGCTATGGATATGCGATTAATTGATCGTATCAAATACATAAATCATCTCCCTGATTTTCCTTGGGCGTCATCGTTAATTGATAATTGGCGACTAATTTTTTTAAAAAGCGCGCCTCATCGAATATACCCTACTGAACCCCCGAGAAAAAGTCGATTCAACATAAGGTTATTACTAGCATTGGATGTTAATTGCTAACGAGCTAGTTTAAGGGCTGCTCCATCTAATATGGCTTTACCATACACAAATCCCTCAATAAGAACATCCATCGGATTGCACTTACATCCCAAGCATAGGTACGATTTATTATTATGATTTCAGAATAGTTTCAGAAATATTTCAGCGAAAATTAACTCGTCTTATCTAGTTGCACTGAACCCTATTTTCATTCTCATGCAAATCTAGGTAAGGTTCCGGTTATTCTTTATGACAAGCATTGTTGAGTTCGTTTGAGAAACGCTCATGTTTGTAGTTTGATGCAAACATACTGCATGTAGCCTAACAAACGATATCTTACGAGGTTGCGGTTTGACGATGGTAAAAGCAGAGATTTACGGTACTGATATCGAATCAGGGAACCACCGTTCAGTTATCGCAGAAGCTGCGCTTTGTTCCGAGCACTTAGCAAAAAACAAGGAGATTCACTTTTGACAAACGAGGTTAATAAGCCAGAACCTGACGGTCATATTGAAACAAAAGAGGGGGCGCATCAATTCTATGTGGTATCCAAGCCGAAGGTAGCCGTTCTTTTCCTGGCTACACTTGGCTGGTATTCAATCTATTGGTTTTATGTCAATTGGCGAAATTATAGAGATAATTCCGGTGAAAAATTAATGCCCGCACTGAGGTCTATTTTTTATATTTTTTTCACGCATTCATTGTTTAATAAAGTGGACGCGAGCTTAAAAAATAAGCAAATAAATTATGACTGGTCGCCAAAGATGCTTGCTACCTTGTTCGTGATTTTATCTATCTTAAGCCAGATACTGGAAAGGCTTTCTTCAAATGATATTGGATCGCCCCAAACTGACATTTTTTCGATAATAATATTAGCTTTTCCACTACTAATTCTATTAAAGGCGCAGGAAGCGATTAATCTTAGTCAAAATGATCGAGCTGGAATCTCTAATAGCAAATTTACTATATACAACTATTTTTGGATTGCGTTGGGGTTAGTGTTTTGGATACTTATTGCTATAGGGTTAATGGATATTTTTGGAATAATTTCACTTGAGAGCTAACAACACGATCGCTGCGGGTTGCTTCTCTACGTTTGCTGAATAATCTGGTAAAGTGAATCAATCGGTTGCGTCCAGTTTTAACCATAAGCTACCGCAGCTATTGACCAGAGGACTGACCCCACTAAACGTTAGCCCCTCCCCTTTTATATCCGTTCTTTTTCACATCTGTAAGAACTTCGGGGCCATTATTTACTCTCACCATCCACTGCAACTACTACTGTCTGGGTATTATTGCGTATTACCGCGAGTTAAAGTGGCGACAACCGAGTACCGATTGTTCAGGTTACCGAAAATACGTTTTCTGAATCTAATCCAGTTTCGACCAGTGTCCCGCCCAGAAAAAACAACCGAACCATTGAAATTATCGTCGATAGTATTCGGACGCAACAATTCATTACTAAACACAGTTTCGCCCTCGCCAAGATCGCCAAAGCCGTCGACAAGTTTGACACGAGCGGATACTCCGCCAGCGCCACGTATGTTGTTGAACTGAAGATCCAGCCTGTATTCACTAATCTGATCCATATCAAATGCCAAATAGACTTCATTGGCATAACCGGCTTCGAATTCGAATGTAACAGGCACACCATCTGCAACGGTTATAACAGTGGGACATTCAACAAAGAATGGGGCCGGCACAGGGTCTCCAATCGCGAACACACCAAGCGTGTAGTCTTTGGGTGTATTAGAATTCTCAGTTTCTATTATTCGCACTGGCAGCGTTGTAGGTTCGGTTATTACCACCTCGCGAACACCTCGTATCTTGTCCAGATCAAATAGATCTATCAACTGCTCTACTGGCTCGCCATTAACATCAAGGCGGTCTAACTCGACAGTGGTATTACGGATGCCGTCTATGTCATTGGCGTCAACTACAAAAAGGTATCGCCCGCTATTCAGAGCAACGTTGTAATAGTTTGCGGTACCATCTCTACCAGAAAAAACAGAACCTTGAT
>CAYQVT010000396.1:0-2430 GCA_964420885.1 uncultured Gammaproteobacteria bacterium | reverse complement strand
GGCTTCGAATGGTTCGGCTTGTTCTTCCGGAGAGATTTCTGCATCTCATGTTTTGAAAGCTATTGGTTTAAGCAATCAATCGGCTGATAAATGTATTCGATTTAGCTTTGGAGTTGGACTGACAGATAGTGATGTCAGTAAGGCTGCGCATGAAATTATTTCCGCTTTCCAAACTTAAGGCCTAGTGAATAACCTTTAGAACGCACGCCTTTTTCGCATCTGCCAAGCTCTCTCGCAATTTCCGTAACTGACACTGCCTGCATCACACGGTCTTTTAGAATACTAACATCTACGTCAGTCCATTTTGATCCTATTCGGTCCATACCCAACTCCACGCTATTCCAATTTGTAGATAATATTTTGATTGTTTTCAATGCGACAAAATTTGAGTATGAGACGAACAGGAGATTCCATGTCTGAAAAATTAAATGAAGCTGTTTCTGTTGGTCAGACTGTTTGCATAAACCCTAGAAATGATCGCTCAAGAGAAAAGCGTATCACTGGAGTTGTTGCAGAGGTTTTAACTAAAAATCTGTCTCACCCCCATGGGATTTTAGTAAAGCTCAACAACGGTGAAGTTGGGCGCGTAAAAGCTGAGACGCGAGAAATACCACAAAAACCAATCGTTGGCATATCAGCGGCTACAACAACTGTTGAAAGTTTGCTCAAGGCTGGCGAAAATCACTCGGTCGAATTCAAAACCGACGCCCTATGGAGCGCCAAATACTCTGCTGAGGATATAAAAAACCATCGCCCTCAAACATCAGAGCTACATGTTTTCGGTAAAGCGGCATCCAAGGTGATTATAGCTAAGACATTAGCTGCATTTTTGAACTCGGATGGAGGTCATTTAGTTATTGGCTTCAAGGAGGGAAAAAATGGACTGCCTAATGAGACCGTTGGTGTCGACGTTGAGTTTGCTAAACTTAAAGACCCTTCAATCGACGGTTACAGGCGAATGATCACAGAAATCGTAAAGGATTACTTCCCTTCTTTCGTGTTTAATATGTTCAACAACCATTTTAAAATCTCTTTCGAAGAACTCGACGGCAAGATCTTGTGCGTAGTTACTGTGAAGAAATCTGAGAAGAGAGTTTTCTTGAAGCTGCAAAAGAAAGACTATTTCTTCGTACGCATCGATGCTTCCACTCGCGAATTACAAGGCGAACAAATACTGGAATATTGCGACAGTAGGTTTACTCAGTAAATTCTAATTTTTAAGCTCGAAGTTAGGAGCATATTATTTATGCCAATAATTGACCAAGTCGAGCGAGCGTCACGAGCTTGGCCTATATTAGTTAAAACCGCACTGCATGACGATAGGTTTCTATCTTACAAAGAACTTGGAGACCAAATAGGAATTCATCATAGGGCGGTAAGGTTCGTGCTGGGAGTAATCCAAGATTTCTGCCTCATCGAAAAACTACCTCCATTAACAATCATGGTGGTCAATTCATCTGGTTTACCGGGAGCGGGGTTTATAGCTCACGACATAAATAAGTTTGACACGGGGGTGAATCTGGTCAGAAATTATAACTGGTCAGCACACAGCAACCCATTCGTATTCAAAGGCGAAGGGATGGATAAGCACTCGATTATACGCCGACTTAAGAATGATCCCGATAGTTCTGGCGATGTTTATCATAAAGTCAAATCTAGAGGAATGCAGCAAATTCTATTCCGAGATGCATTGCTAGAAATTTATAAGAATCAGTGCGCATTCTCAAATATAGGATTCTTGGGGTCTCTCGAGGCGTGTCATATCAAGCCCTGGTCAGTCTGCTCACCTGAAGAGAGACTAGACGTTAGAAACGGACTATTGCTTAATAGGTTGCATCACAAACTTTTCGATGACCATTATTTTACTATCAACAAATACCATAAAATTTTGTTCTGGGATCCCGCAGGAAAATTCAGGAAATACTCAAAAATCGAAAAAATGCTTACCTTGCAATTGCACAAAGCAAAAATGGCATTACCATTCAGACTGCACCAAAGACCTGCTAATAAATACCTTGCATATCACTCAGCCGAGTTTGAATACTATTCTTCTTGATGGTCGCTAATTAAAACTCTTCTGTAGATCGAATACGATTACTAATAAGATAGTTGCAATTGACCGACTATTTGTGAACCAAATTGCGGCTTATTTTGTGTACCACCGCGACCTTATGAATAGCCTAAATTACTGATTTTATTAATTTTTATTATTTAGTTTGACGCCGTGTGGGGGCACCATTTTTACTAATAAATTCAATATCTTATGTGAATTGTACGAATTCGCCTCAAGGCCACTTTAGCTCCAGTAAGCACATAGTAAGCACGCCAATCATAACAGGTAGTCGTCGCATTTTGATTGCTTCTCAGTAGGTAAAAATATTGTGGATAAATGTTTTATGAAGGTCGAATCAATGACGCACTTCCTCGTCA
>CAYQVT010000395.1:0-2434 GCA_964420885.1 uncultured Gammaproteobacteria bacterium | reverse complement strand
AAATTTGAAGAAGACCATTTAACAAATTTAGTGATTCATTATTTATATGCTCGTTCGTTCTTTCCAGAGGTAAATAGAAAGCAATCGACGGATAAGGCTTATAATTATTATGTGAGCCAAGCCGAAAAATTTTGGTTAAATAAAGGCGTTTACCAAGAAAGTATGATTGGTTTGACCTTAAATCGGATTAATAAAAAAGCAGTACCACAAGATATTCTAAAGTCATTAAAAGAAAGAGCTTTACAAAGCGAAGAATTGGGGATGTATTGGAATAACCCAATTGGTTTTAGATGGCATCAATTGCCAATTGAAACCCATGCTTTAGCCATTGAATTATTTGAAGAAGTGGCGAATGATGCCGCTCTAGTCAATGAGTTAAAAATTTGGTTATTAAAGCACAAACAAACCAATCATTGGAAGACCACTAAAGCCACTAGTGCCGTGACTTATGCCTTATTAATGAGTGGGGACAATTGGATTTTAGAAAACCAACAAGTAAAAGTGTCTTTGGGTAATAATAAAAGCTATACACAGCAAATTGACGCCGCCCAAAAAACACCAGAAGCAGGCACAGGCTATTTTAAAACTTCTTGGAATGGCGCAACGGTAAATGCGGACATGGCAGAAATTAAGGTCAAAAACCCGAATAAACAACCTGCTTGGGGCGCCGTCTACTGGCAATATTTTGAAGATCTAGATAAAATCAAAACCTTTAAGGAAACGCCTTTAACCATTGACAAACAATTGTTTAAAGAAGTGCCTTCCGATAAAGGACCACAAATAACACCAATTGCAGCAGGAACCACTTTAAAACCAGGCGATAAATTAAAGGTACGCATTGAGATCCGAGTTGATAGAGATATGGAATATGTGCATTTAAAGGATATGCGAGCAAGTGGTTTTGAGCCAATTAATGTCTTGAGTGGCTATAAATGGAGCAACGGTTTAGGCTATTATGAAAGTACTGGCGACTTGGCGACCAACTTTTTTATTGCCCATTTATCGAAAGGAACGCATGTTTTTGAATATCCTTTACGAGTCGCCCATCAAGGTGATTTTTCTAATGGAGTGACTTCTTTGCAATGTATGTATGCGCCTGAGTTTAGTAGTCATTCTGAGGGGATTCGGGTGACGGTGGAGTAATTTATTACCATGTAATTTTTACCATGTAGATATTTAAGAACATTTAAGTTTTTTTACTTTATGAACTTAAATGACTATGTGGTAGAAAAACTTAAAGGTGTTATTTATTTGGTTCTTAGACCTGCTGGATTCCATTGATGAATATACTTAACAAATATCTTAGCAATATTCCGAGCATCATCAATTCCTCTATGGTGCGTTCCAATCAACTCCATGTTTTCTTTTCTCAATGCTCCTTTCATTCCCATTGGTCGTTTTAAAGATTTAATCTTGGCATATTGGTGTTTTATACTAATATGATTGCTTAGCCAATCCGTAGCTAATTCATGATGTCGGCAATCATTTTCAAATTGAACACGGTCATAATAACCCCAAGAACAAATAAGATAATCATCTTCAAAAGATTTTATCCAATCCAAATAAAGTTTTAAGCCCTCTGGAAAAAGTAGTCCTGTATCCACCATTTCTTGGGTAATAGTGGTTAAACCAATGCAGAAATCGGATAAAATGGGGTGCATGGTAGGCTTAATCAACTGATTAAATTCGCCAATAGGATTGCCAGCTTCATCAATACAAACTGCGCCTATTTCTATAATTTCGTTTTGGCGGCCTTCCTTTTTTTGCCAACAAGTGGCTTCTAAATCTACTATGATGTATTTCATTTTTAGGTTTTAGGAATAATTATTTTTAAGAAATTTTATCAAGGCGTACTACAATTTTTCTAAAAAATTAATTCCTTGAACTGTATTTTTTCTGATAATACTTGTTGGAATAATAAGTTTCTATCTCCAATTATATCTAATTTGTTTTCATATCTCCCCGAATAACCCTATCTTTCCTCTTTATATTTGTCCACTAAATAAAAAGATATGCCTACCACTACCCACTACAGAAATTGCAACCTATGCGAAGCCATGTGTGGCTTAGAAATCAAGACCGAAAATAAGGAAGTTGTATCCATTCGAGGAGATAAGGAAGACCCCTTTAGTCGAGGACATATCTGTCCTAAAGCATTGGGTATGAAAGACATATACGAAGATCCAGACCGATTAAAATTTCCATTAAAAAAGACGGAAAACGGTTGGGAGCAAATCAGTTGGGAAGCCGCTTTTGATGAAGTAGCGAATAAATTAAAAGACATTGGTCGAAAATATGGGGATAATGCCATTGGCGTGTATCAAGGCAATCCCTCTGTTCATAATTTAGGAACGACCTTATTTTCGCCCAATTTTGTTCGTTCTTTAAAGACAAAAAATCGTTATTCTGCCACTTCGGTGGACCAATTGCCCCA
>CAYQVT010000394.1:0-2437 GCA_964420885.1 uncultured Gammaproteobacteria bacterium | reverse complement strand
TGGTGGCGGGATTGGTCCGTTTTATCAACTTCAAAGATTTTTACTTGGCACAGCGAGTGCTGGGCGTAAAGCCCGCTTATTTATAAGGCTGAAAGATTTCAACGCTGTTGATGAAGACTATCAAAGCATTCTACGACTATCACCAAATGAACTCATTTATGATCAAGACATGCGCAGAAATGTCGATGCCAAGAAAAATATTGGCGTAATGCTTATGGAACCGATCAATTATATTAAAACAGCGTTCCCCGTTAAATTTTTCGACTACCTCGAAGCTGGCATACCGGTTCTCGCTTACAAGGATACAAATATCGGCCGTTTAGTTGAAAAGCACGGATTGGGTTGGGTAATTGACTCTTCAGCATCTGCAGTCGCTGACTTCGCAAAACAGGGGACCTTAGATATTGAAGGTTTTGAAAAACGAAGAGCCGCTTTTCTTCAAAGCAACACATGGCGTCAGCGTGTTAAAACGATCGTAGCTAAAAGGTTAAATGAATAATGAGCATTAACAAAGTACATGCTGAGCTAGAACGCAATTTTGAAGAATCACTTAAAGATACTAAACTGCGTTTTTTTATTCGAGTTTCAATGAAATATCTACGGGCTTTTTTGATCCGTTCAAAGCTAAGAAATTTATTCCTTATAATGCTAAAGGTCGAGGCCAAATTTCGTAGTAAGTTCGTTCGGCTCGACACATTTAGTCAGAGGCTTATGCGAAAGCTGAAGAAAGTACTTTTAGGTATTGATCCCGCGTTAAAGGTTCCACAAACTGGCTTAGATGTAAACCCATATGGCAGTTTTGTTGCAAGCGGAGAATTGTTTCCAAATCAAGAAAGCTTCATAAAGAACACCTCTATTATCAAATGTGATGTCGTAGTATGCTGCGCATTTTTCGGGCGGCATGATGTGCTAGATCAGGTTTTATCTGATACCCTTAAGGAAAATTCTGTAGGCATTTGTCTAGTTGGTTCAAGTGTTGACGATTTAGACTTTATTCGTCGACTTTCGTCGGTGAATGATCGAGTTATCGGAACGATCATCGCGAATATGCCTCTAGGTGCAAAATGGCAACGTTCAATTGACGTTGCATTAGGCTGTTTTGACGCAGACTTATTTGCAATAACTGGTAGTGACGATATCTTGCCAGTATCAACCATAGCCAATATCCATAGGCACTATACAGAAGCTGCCGATAAACCTGCGCTTTATGGTTGTCGGCGCTGGCGTGTTTGGTATTGGCTCCAAGATCATTTTGAGCACGGTTGTCTCGAATGCGAGTATTCGAATGAGTTGCAAGATAAAACCCTAGGAGCAGGTCGTTTTTTCTCAAGGGCACTGTTTGACTTCCATGGAGCTAGCTTATTTGAAGTTCGTAAACTGAGGCGACTTGATGAGTTCGGTCATGCTAAGGCTTCTGCATCCAACCTTCCTATTATAATTTATGACGACATGTTCGAAGTTCCGATTTCATTAAAAGGGCCTTGGACACAAATGAATGATGTTTCTGAAATTGTGAATGCTAAAACCTTAACCTCGAAGTTTGCCAGCCAAGAAGTAATGAGCAAGCTTTTCGACCAATATGCAGCAATACAGTATTATGTAGACAAGTCACGAAAAGCTAAACGCCTTTAACAGGCAAATCCAGGGCACGAGCCTCAACTAGAAACTACGATTAGAACTATGTTCAAAAAAACATTATCACTTCAAGTGCCATCGTACTCAGGGTTTATACCCGCAACGAGCGAAATAGATATTTCCGCTGCCGAAGGCACATATATGTATAAAATGTTCGCCAAAGATGGCTTGCATAAATTTGAATCTGAGGCATTAGGTATTACGGCTGCGCTTATTGAGTATTATGATTGTGCTGAGTTTGCCGACGTTGGTTCTAATATCGGGGTTTTCTCGTGGTGTATGAAATCGATTTTTGGACGTTCACTTGACGTTCACGCCTATGAGCCGCTGCCCATGCTTCATAAGGTAATGGAGGAGGTATGTGCTCGGAATAAACTTGACGTAAGAGTTCATAAAAAGGCACTCGCAGATACAGAAGGTGCTGCAACATTTTATGTTTCGGCATCTACAGACTCATCTAATTCTCTCAATAAGGATTTTCGTAAGGCTAAAGATGAAATTCAAGTTGAACTTGCCACATTGACAAGTGAGGCTAAGCGCATCGGTATGAAGCCAAAAGTTATCAAGGTCGATACTGAGACAACTGAGCCTGATGTATTAGTGGGTGGTGCTGAATTTATTGATGATATTCGCCCATTTCTTATCATTGAAGTGCTGGCGAATCGTACTGAAGTGCCAATGACGGAGTTTTGCGCTAAACATAACTATAGTGCTTACCGACTTGATCGCACTAAACTTGTCTCGGTTGATAAAATTGAAGGTGATAAAACGTACCGATATCGGGATTGGTTGTTTGCTCCTT
>CAYQVT010000393.1:0-2442 GCA_964420885.1 uncultured Gammaproteobacteria bacterium | reverse complement strand
TCGTCGACAACGTTCATGTTTGCCAAACCGCTGTTGCCTATTTCGACGACGGCGAATGGCCCGCCAATTAGCGAATGCTCGGGGTCTGAATGGTCGAGTACTGGCGTATCGGCTAATACCTCTGTTGCATATTGTTCCGCGTTATCTTTAGGTCGGTAACCCAGAAAGCTGGCTTTGGTATTATCAACAACTTGGCGATCATTGTTCGAAATACCATAAACCACCGTAAACCCGGTAACCGGCGTGTCAATTGAACGCTCGACCATATGAATCAAATCATCGTACGACAACCATGTTCCTAGCGATCTGGCATTATTAACTTGAGCGCAAGAGAATATTCTCATACAAACCGATTCGACGCCGCGTTTATCCCAATAAAGACTGGCTAAATCTTCTGCGAAACACTTTGCTAAGCCGTAAAAGGTATCTGGTCGATGTGGAGCATCGGTACCAATACAATCACGTTTAGAATGCATTCCAACCGCATGTACAGAACTTGCGTAAACAACTCTTCGCACGCCATTTTGATAGGCCGCTTCCCAAACATTGTAGGCGCCGATTATATTGGGGCCTAGAATTTGCTCAAATGGAGCTTCGTCACCGATTGCTCCGAAATGCACCACCATATCGGCGCCTTTCAATACCTCTACGATTTGATCTAAGCTGGTTAAGTCAGCCTTAACGTAGCTTTCACCAGGATAGAGTTTGCCGATGCCATCGGCTAGATCAGTGCTGACTAAGGTGTCAGCCATTTTTGACAGTGGCTCACGCAAATACGAGCCTAAGCGGCCGGCCGCGCCGGTAAGAACTAATTTTTTCATACTAATGCTTCATTGTTAATGGTGAGTTTAGAAACTGATTCGGCGATTCGATCAATCGCCTCGTTAAGCGTTTCATCAGACGTAGCGGTTGAAAGGCGGAAAAAGGGTGATAAACCGTAAGCGCTTCCCGCGACCGCGGCGACCTTAGCGTCTTCGAGTAAATATTGAGTAAACTGCTCATCGTTCTCAATAGTCTTGCCTTCGGAAGTGGTGGCACCGATAAAATATTGACAACCGACAAAGGCATAGAACGCGCCACCAGGAGCATCGAGCGTTAGGCCATCAATCCCTTCAATTCTAGATACGACTAAATCGCGACGCCGTTCGAACGCTATCCGAAATTCATGCACTGACTCTTGAGAGCCATTCAACGCCGCAGCAGCCGCGGCTTGAGCCACTGAACACGCACCTGACGATATTTGCGACTGCACCGTCACCATAGCTTTAATGAGCGCTTGGTTACCGGCGCCATAGCCAATTCGCCAACCCGTCATGGCATAGGCTTTAGATACTCCGTTAACAATTAGGGTTCGTTCTATAAGCTGTGGGTTTGCCGCGGCAAAAGAGACAAACTCTTGTCCATCAAACACAATGTGTTCATAAATCTCGTCGGCCATGACCATTACGTTTGGGTGTGCGTCGAGAACTTTACCCAGCTCTTTCAAATGTTGGGGTGAATACAAGGCGCCGGTTGGATTAGATGGCGCGTTTAGAATAATCCACCGCGTATTGTCGCTGATCGCGTTCTCCAAGGCGGTTGCGGTGACTAAAAATTTGTCTTGTGCAGAACAGGGTAATTCAATCGGTATTCCACCTAAGATCAGCACCATGTCTTTGTATTGACCAAAGTACGGCGCGCACAACAGCACTTCTTGCCCGGCTTCTAAACTGGCCATTAGGGCGTTAAAGATAACTTGCTTGGCGCCGTTGCTGACAATTATTTGCGACTCTTGGTAATCGAGCTTGTTTTCACGCTTAAACTTGTCAACCACAGCTTGTTTTAATTCGGCGGTGCCTCCCGTAGGAGGGTAGCGTGTTTGGCCAGCTTTGGCAGCTTTATGAGCGGCCTCGATAATGTGTGCAGGGGTATCAAAATCGGGTTCACCTAACCCCATGTCAATCACATCATGACCTTGCGCTCTAAGCGCTTTTGCGGCTTGACTTACCCAAGCTGATGCCGACGGTTTAATCGGTGCCAATCTGGATGAAACCGGGTTAAGCGGGTTAGTCATACTAAGCCTCCTTTTACGTTTGCGAGTAGTTGATCTGCGCTGTTGGCAAGCAAGGCGCTATCGGCACCACAAGCAACAAATTGAAAACCTTGGTTTAATAAATTGGTGGCAAATTCGCTGTCTAAAACCAGCGTACCAACCGGCACTCCTTGTGCAATAAGTTTACTGGCGACCGGCATGATTAAGTCCCAAACTCGTTTATTTAGCGGTTTGCCCACTATGCCGATATCTGCGGCGATATCGGCGGGTCCGAAAAATATCGCATCCACACCTTCAACGCTTGCGATTTCTTCTGCATTTTCTAATGCTGCGCGGGTCTCTATTTGCATGACGAGCGGAACACGCGCGTCATCACTGTGCGGGTAGTTTTTGATTCGCCCAAATCTAGT
>CAYQVT010000392.1:0-2455 GCA_964420885.1 uncultured Gammaproteobacteria bacterium | reverse complement strand
TGGAAACCAGTAACCAGGAGCATGATCCGTTTGTCCGAACCCTCTCCAATCTGGCGCCACCAAAAAATAATCATCAATTAGATGATCAGCAACGTACTTATACGTCGCGCCGCAGTCCATCCAGCCATGCAATAGCATCAATAATGGCTTGGACGAATCACCCCATTCTTGAATATGGTAATTAAGACCGCGAATAGTTAGGCTTTTTGATTTCATTCGTTTAGCTCAGCAATGGATAGAATGTTTTGAACAGAGGTTGCACGCATACCAATGGCCTGCGAAATTGCTAAATACAGTAATCTATGCTTATCCGGCTAAACAATCGAGCGACAATCCAACCACTTTCTGCATCATACGCACAACCTGATTGCTGTATCCGGCTTCGTTGTCATACCAGACATACAGTACGACCCGTGAGCCATCGGCGATTGTTGCACCACCATCAACCACACCGGCGTGTGTTGAGCCAACCAAATCGGATGAAACAACTTCGGTTGAATACGTAAAGCCTATCTGTTCTTGAAGAGGCGAATGATAAGAAATCTGACGGAATGTTTCGTTAATGTCTTCAGAAGTGACATCTTGTTTGAGGTTAAGATTCATTACCGCCATCGACACGTTGGGCGTGGGTACGCGAATCGCATTGCCGGTTAGCACTCCAGATAACTCCGGAAGTACTTTTGCTACCGCCTTTGCAGCGCCTGTGGAGGTAATCACCATATTCAGCGGCGCACTTCGGCCACGGCGCTCTGCCTTGTGATAGTTATCAATTAAATTTTGATCGTTGGTGTACGAATGAATAGTTTCAACGTGGCCGCTTTCAATACCGTACTTGTCGTTAAGTACTTTAAGTGGAGGCACAATCGCGTTAGTGGTGCACGAGGCCGCGCATAAAATCGTGTCCGATGCCTCAATGAGATCGTCGTTAATTCCATAAACGATGTTCTTAATCTCACCTTTAGCTGGCGCAGTCAGCATTGCCTTAGATACACCGGGGCAAGATGTGTGCTGCCCGAGACCCGCTTCGTCTTTCCAAATACCAGTATTATCAACCACTAAGGCGTCTTTTATTCCGTACTCGGTGTAATCTATTTCAGATGGGTTCCCAGCATATATAAATTGAATAAAGTTACCGTTTGCAATAATAGCTTGATGCTCGACGTCGACCTTAATTGATCCATAAAATTCACCGTGTACTGAGTCACGCCGAAGTAACTCAGCGCGCTTTTCCAAGTCTTGCTGAACGTCGCCTTTGGATCGAACCACTACACCACGCAAGCGAAGCTTGGCTCCAGTGCCAGTACGGTCGATCAATAAGCGTGCTAATAGACGGCCTATTCGACCAAAACCGTATAAAACCACGTCATGTGAATCATCATCTTCTGGTTTTCTTTCTCCAAGCAATTGAGACAGACGGCGAGTCAGAAATACTTGCATATCTTCGTCAGAATCTTGATTTAGATATTCATGACAGAGTTTTCCGAGATCCAGACGGCAAGGCCTCAAATTCATCTTTTCAATTAACTGCAACATGGCGTAACTTTGATCCATATCCAGTGATTGCCCAACAATGAGCTGACCATGCAAATGCGCTTTAATAATCTCGATGGTTGATGCGTTCATGATCTTTTGACCAAAAACTCGCAACACCACACTTGGGCCTCGGTACAAAGAACCCAACAAAGGAATCATTTTTTCGGCTATAGCTTGTCTGCTATTCCAACTACTCAAGTGCTGCTGACTGATCTCTCGACCCATACCTGCCTCTCTTTAGACTGTCTTAGACGTGTTTATCTATGCATTCCAGCCTGTGAAAAACAGACTTTCAAGCGAAAAATTCGTGGGTCACGATTATAACTAGTTTTCACACAATTAATCATCACTAAAACTCATACCCATAATCTTGATATATAGATAGCTAAATACTAATTGCTTATCGCTTAACGACAAACAATACAAATATTTGTGAGAATTGAGTAGGCATTAAAAAAGGCCTCAAACCGAAGTGTGAGACCTTTTTGCTAATACCTAGAGTATTGTCTACAGCGCTTCAACCAACTCAGGAACCGCCTCAAACAAATCGGCAACGAGGCCATAATCGGCTACTTGAAAGATTGGAGCTTCGTCATCTTTGTTGATAGCAACAATTACTTTAGAGTCTTTCATACCTGCTAAATGTTGAATCGCGCCAGAAATACCAACAGCAACGTACAAGCTAGGCGCAACGACTTTACCCGTTTGACCAACTTGGTAATCATTTGGCATGTAGCCTGCATCTACCGCGGCACGAGATGCTCCAACGGCAGCACCGAGCTTGTCAGCCAAGCTTTCGATGATCTTGAAGTTCTCTGCGCTTCCAACGCCTCGACCACCTGATACAACAATGTCGGCCGCACCCAAATCTGGGCGTTCAGATACTGTCAACTCTCTGCCGACCACTGAGGTCGTGCCATCG
>CAYQVT010000391.1:0-2456 GCA_964420885.1 uncultured Gammaproteobacteria bacterium | reverse complement strand
GACCATAACTGTCAGGGTGTGTTGCACCAAGATAATGCCCGACCACTAATGGTGAATCATCAGTCATCGAGAAAAACACAGTCCAATTCTGAAGCTCGGCACTATCTGTAATATGCGCTTGATTGCTAGCGGTAAAAGTAACACCGGCGCGATCGTTGCTGGCAATACCAAAATCTGCCGGTGCTTGCTGGGTTAAGGTCACCTCATTGCTGGCGCCAATATAGTCGCCTTGGGTGGAGTAGTAGTACATGACAGTCTCGCCCGCAACTAACGGTGCCGAGCACAGCATCGATAAAACCAGAATCGTGAGGGTCTTGCTACAAGTCAGATAATTTTTCATTTTCGAGCCGCCTTATATCGGTTAATGCTTAGTAAGACGTGCGGAAAATCCGTTTAAAAAACTATTGTCGATTTTAATGAAGGCAGTCCAACCGCCGTTAACTAAAAATCAGTTCATTGCACATTTAATGGTCTAATAATAGCGATAAACGGTAGAAAAGCAATAGAGTCCTACAAAGTTTTGTGATCTGTAATTGCTTTCGCGGCGATTAATAAATCCGCCATCGAAACAAATCAAAATACGCCCGATTTTTAGCGGTAATACATGCCTTTGGGCTCGAGTTAACTGCTATAAATAGCCCACTTGCCATGTTTGCGAACATACAATTGTTTGGTGAGATAGTAGGAAGATTCAGCATAGGATTCTTCGGTCATCTCAATTAATTTTTTAAGCTGGTCCTTATTCTCCGTGCCCGAAACGAGCAACATATCGCGCGCGGGAATAGCAATGACAATATCTCCATCAATAGCAAAGTTTTCTGCCTGCCAAATATCGTCAACCAAAAGTAAACTCGCTTCAAAATTACCGCCAGCCACAATCATAAACAACCCCGCACCGCCATATATCTCAATCTCGGGAAGCATACTTTTTAGATTGGTTATTGCAATACTGCGAAGCGTAGAGAGCTCAACTTCAGTTGCCTCTAAGTCTTGCAAAGTCAGATATGAAATACTCGAGGGTCGATCCTCGGCATAATAAATCGCCAAACCATCGGCTAACGTCTCTTGATAATATTCAGGTAATTTTTCAGCCCCCTGTTCTTTCATCAACGCGATCATTTCTTGGCCCCATGCGGTGTCCTTTATTATCGGAATAACTCTCTCGATAGATAAAGCTTCTTCAGACTCGAGTGCCGACTCCATAAGTCCCGATACATATTGCTCAAGGACCGATTCGATCTCGTCGGGGTCTTGCAAATACAGTGCGTAAGCGTTATCTAGGTAGGATGTAAACTCATTGCCATCTGCAGTAGTAACCTTGAACTCGAGTGCACCAATTATTTCAATGTCAAATTGATTAGCCTCAACATCCAACGCCCGGATAAACTTGTCTCGAAACTCTGCTGGTTTGAGGTCTGCAATTGCAGCTGTTGAAAAAAGACAAATTAGTACGAGGAGCAATGACCTTATTTTTTTCAAAATCTATACCTCTAGCTATTTATAATACTAAACACTTCCAACAAAAAAATTCGAGGCTCACAAATTGTCGAAGGCCCTGACCCTTCTGAATTGCATCAGAAGTAGCAACGAAATTAACCCAAAGAAAGAAGTTGAACCACCTCCACTATAGCCCTCACGATGCTCTACCCTAGCGACCTTTTCGGTTTTTACGCGTTCTTCAAATCTTTCCAGTTCTACATTAAGATTTCCGATCATATCTTCAACCGCAATACCAAACCCCTTTGTAGATTGTGTCGCCATCGCTGCATTTACATCAACCGCGGTTGTACGTGAATCAACCTTGCTCACGCCCGGCGCACGCATCAGCATTTTTTTGCTCGGAATGTCAAAAACCGCTGTATCTACAAACGTTTGAACAGAATTTTCATTTCCGGGTATAACGTACATACCAACAATCGTCCAGTAGAGCACTGATGCCTTATTTTCAAAAGTCTGGGAAACTTGATCATAAGAAACTAGTGCCATAACATCGAGATCATACAATCGACTGAGCCGGCCCATAACGGAAAAACCGTCACCGCCAGACAGATAAGCACTGGGAATGATTTCTATCGTATCTATGTAGTCCCGGCCGATAAAAGCCGCACGGACCTGCTCAAGAAGTGCCAGTTGTCCTTCAGCGGCGATATTATCTGCCCCACGCCAATTACTTGAAGGTACAAAACCAATGCCAATCTTAAGCGGTAGCGCCAAGGTCGGAATCTCTGGTTGATGCTCAACGCGTGCAGATTCTTTTGGATAAAGGTAATCAACTAAACTACTAGAGATCGTAGATTCTCGCCCACCATCACCAAAGAAACTCGCGCAAGCGCCTAGAAAAAATGCGGCGAAGGTTAATACTAGCGTATTCTTTCTCATACGGTGCCGTCCGTGATTTTAGATAGTCAAAATTTACCACAGCAACGGCAGCAACAACAGCCTCCTCAAAGTAATTA
>CAYQVT010000390.1:0-2480 GCA_964420885.1 uncultured Gammaproteobacteria bacterium | reverse complement strand
CTACCCAGGGTATGGTGAATCTGATTTAACCGAAAATGAACCAAGCATTAGTGACTTTGCTAAGGCGGTTTTAGCAGTGGTGGAACATTGTTCGAACTCAGATATGGTGGATCTACTTGGGTTTCACTCAGGGTGCTTGGTCGCGACAGAACTGGCCGTATTGTCGCCGGAGCATGTGAATCATTTATTATTAGTCGATGTGCCGTTTTTTAGCCCTCAAAAGCAAGCGGAACTGCTATTAGTAATGCCAGAGGTTTTGTCGTTACTTCCTCAATTGAACACGCTGGAAAAAACGTGGAATTTCTGCATCACCACTAAACGTGATCATATCGAGTTTCAGCGAGCTTACCAAATGTTTGTTGACCACATCAGCTCTGGAGAGCTTGGCAATAGAGCGTTTCGAGCGGCGTTTACTTATGAGTGTGAAGAGCGTTTCAAGTTGGTGGAGGCTAACACCTCTTTATTCGCGACTGATTCAACGTTGAAGCAATTGACTCATAATGCCGCTAAAACGATTAAAAATGCTGATTTAATTGATTTGTCCGATATTAAGGCGGCTGTGCTTGAAGCCGGTGCGCAAAGGATTGCGGACGCCCTGTTTGAGGCTCTCGAAAGTTAAACTTAATCTGACTCGCACGTGGTTAAACACCTGATATAGGTTTGTTATATGAGTATATGTTTTTGTTATATCTATGTATGATTTAATGATATATTGATATATCATTATTAAATCGAGACAAGTCGCTGTTCTCGTATTTAGGCTTTTAGTATTCGTTTATAGGCTTAGTCGCTGAAGGTCATTATTGATAAAACATGATAAAAAAGCCGATTAAATAGAGGCATCGTGAGGAGAATTCGTTATGAAAATAAAAGATATTAATACGAAGTTAGTCTTAACAGGCGTCGCTACGTTTTGTTTGTCTTCGTTCACGGCGCCGGTTTTTGCGCAAGTAGACCAAGAAACCTCTTATGAAATAGAGGAGATTATTGTAACGGCTCGTAAAAGGTCTCAATCGATACAAGATACGCCACTGGCAATTTCGGCGTTCGATTCTCAAGAGTTAAAAAGTGCCGCCTACGACAATATTGTTGATGTTTCTAAAGCGGCACCAGGTTTATTTATCGAGACCGTCAATCAGCTACCAGCCAGAGTAGAAACTACCCCACGTTTTCGAGGTATTACGTTTGATGCTATTAGTCCGCTGCAACGCACCGCCAGCATTTTTATTGATGGTGTTATTGTTTCAGGTGGTATTCAAAGTATCGGTGTTCAAGAGCTCGAGCGAGTGGAGGTTATTAAGGGCCCTCAGTCAGCACTGTTCGGCCGAAACACGTTTTCAGGTGCGATTAATTACATTACTAAAACCCCAACAGAAGAGTCCAGCACCGACGTCTCTATCGACATCGCTTCTCGTGACGAAGTGAAAATAGGGCTTTCAACCGAAGGTAAGTTCGCAGAAAATTTATCGGGTCGTATATTTTTTAATTACTCTGATAAAGAAGGCCATTATGATAACCAGTCTGTACTTGCACTCCCAGAGGGGCAAACCTTAGGCGATGAAGAGAGCCAGTCGATTGGTGCTGTGTTGAACTTTACTCCATCTGATAAAGTACAAATTAAAGTGAGGGGCACCTACTACGAAGACAATGATGGCCCGGCGGCAGTCATTCGTACTGCCGGTTTTGAACAACATAACTTTGGTGGGTTTCCATTACCTGGTGGCGGAACAACTGAGACGGCTTTTCAAGGCACGGTTCAAACTCCAACGGGGTCTCAGATAGGTTTAAATACCAGCCAGGCAACGTTTGACCGCATCACCGCTATTGCTCTTAATGATGACCGGCCAGTATCATTCTTAGGGCTTGATTTCGATGATTTGGGTGGGTTTGGCTTAGTTCGCGAAGGTTACCGTATCGCTGTTGATACTTCTTTTGAGTTAAGTGATTCTTTACAATTAGATGTGCTTGCTGGCGTAAATCAAGATGAATTTCTGTTTTTTGGTGATTTTGATGGCTCTCCAGACTTCGGGGATGTTCCTCCATTTGCCGGCTTTAGTGCAACCGCTGGTGGGCCATCGATTTTAGGTTTTAATAATCGTTTTGGGCGCGAGACTGAAGACACCAGTATTGAAGCACGTTTGTCCGGCAGCACTTCAAATAGCCGACTAAATTGGTCCATTGGCGCCAACTACGTTGATATCGAAACGAGTTCTATCGGTGGTTTTTACGATGGTATTCGCAATGTTTATTTCGACGGTATCTTTGAAGACCCCATTTTAGTAACTACCGCAGAAACCTTCGGTATTTTCGGTAGCTTGGATTATAAGTTAAACGATAAAGTGACGCTGATTTTAGAGGGCCGTTATCAAGAAGATGAGATTACCGATGAGCAGGTCAATAACGGCGTAGCGACCTTTGATGATTTTCTTCCGCGCGCATTGGTGCAGTATCAGCCAAACGAAAACACTTTGCTTTACGCC
>CAYQVT010000389.1:0-2506 GCA_964420885.1 uncultured Gammaproteobacteria bacterium | reverse complement strand
GACGCTTGTTCGACCTCATCAAGATTAAGAAAAGCTCTGCGGCCCCAATTAAAAGCGTGTTGATTAAATTCAACCTTCACGCCATTGAGCTCCAATGCTTTATGTATTGCCTTTGCAGAAACTGGTAACAAACCTTTTTGATAAGCATAGCCGACCAAAAATAAGTTGGTGGCAATTGGGTCACCCAGTAAGCCTTCTGATAATTCGCCCGCCGCAATGAAATCGGCTCGACCTTCGCCAAGCTCATCAATAATGCTGTTTTTCATTGCATCGACTTGAAACACGACATCCGGATTGTCGATAAATTCTGCCGTTGCCGTGACAGTATCGTTAACCACCACATGGCTTCGTTGATGATGCATTTTGGCCAAGGCATCATCAGTCGCGGTTACCAGCAGATCAGCACCTAGAACCAGATCGGCATCGCCAGCAGGAATGCGCACCGCATGTATATCGCGTTGACGCTCAGCAATGCGTAAATGGCTGACCACAGGTCCAAACTTTTGAGCCAATCCAGTTTGATTCATGGTCGCCACACCTTTGTATTCAAGATGAGCTGCCATAGACAATACCGCAGTAACCGTAAGCACGCCGGTCCCACCCACACCAGTGACTACTACATTCCATGGTTGGTCGAGGCTCGGTAGTTGCGGCTCTGGCAATTCCATCTGCGAGGGCAGTTTTGCCTCTGGCTTCTTTAGCTGCGCGCCACTTACCGTAACAAAACTAGGACAAAAACCGTTAACGCACGAAAGGTCTTGATTGCAACTGGCTTGGTCAATTTTGCGCTTTCGGCCAAATTCAGTTTCTTTCGGGATCACCGACAAGCAATTTGATTTAACACTACAATCACCGCAACCTTCACATACCAAATCGTTGATAAATGCCTTTTTAGGAGATGCTTGCATGGTGCCACGCTTACGCCGGCGGCGTTTCTCGGTGGCGCATACTTGATCGAAAATAAGCACCGTGGTGCCCTTCGTTTCACGTAGAGATTCCTGTACTTCGATTAGCTTTGAACGATGGCTGACCGTCACGGTCGAATCTTGTAACGAGGAATGCAAATCGGGCTGTTCCGCAACAATTTCGATGCGCTTAATGCCCTCTCCTTTTAGCTGTAGAACCAACTCGGGAACCGTCAAACTGCCGTCAACTTGTTGCCCACCGGTCATGGCAACCGCGTCGTTATAGAGAATTTTGTAAGTGATGTTGGCCTTAGCCGCCACAGCCTGACGAATAGCCAATATGCCAGAATGAAAATAAGTACCATCACCCAAATTTTGGAATATATGTTTGGTATCGGTAAACGGTGACATACCTACCCATGTAACACCTTCACCACCCATATGTGTGTAGTTGTGAGCAGGCCGCGATTTACTCCAAGTACTCATATAGTGACAACCAATACCCCCGGCAGCAATCGACCCTTCTGGGACTTCGGTAGAGGTATTGTGCGGGCAGCCGGAACAGAAGGTCGCTTTACGCTCAGAAACTTCACGAGGTTGAGCGAGTCGACGCTCCTTCTCATTGATGAATTCGACCCGTTGATCAATCACATCACTGGAATAAAATTTTGCGATTCGCTGAGCAATGACTCGGGCGATCATAGCGGGTGTCAATTCCGACAAATTAGTCAGTAAATCTTCACCATTTTCATCGTATTCGCCTATCACTCTGGGACGCTCGTCGACTGGCCAGTTATAGAGCTGGCCAGTTAATTGGTCCTCCATTACCGAACGCTTTTCTTCAACCACAAGAATCTCCTCCAATCCTTTAGAGAATTCATGCGTTTTAACTGGTTCAAGTGGCCAAGGCATACCCACTTTATACACTCTAATGCCGACACTACTCGCCAACTCTTCATCGATACCAAGATCATCGAAAGCTTGTAATACGTCTAAGTAGCTCTTTCCAGAGGTGATAATACCGAGTTTTGGAGTGGCGGTATCAATCACGATTTTATTTAACTCGTTCTCTCTCGCAAAAGCCAGAGCCGCATAAATTTTATATTTATTCAGACGCTCTTCTTGCGCGAGAGGGGAATCAGGCCAGCGTACGTTGACACCGCCTTCGGGCATTTCAAAATCTTTTGGAAGACGAATCGAAACGCGACCAGGGTCGATCTCGGCAGAAATCGCCGAATCCATATTTTCGGTAATGGCTTTGAGCCCTACCCAACAGCCACAATAGCGTGATAACTCCCAGCCATAGATACCGAGATCTAGCACTTCTTGAACATTGGCCGGCGCAAGAACCGGCATAGACATGCTCATGAATAAATGTTCGGACTGATACGGGTAAGTCGAAGATTTGCAGCCATGATCATCACCAACAACGGCGAGAACGCCACCGTTAGCCGCTGTACCCGCGGCATTTGCGTGGCGAAAAGCGTCTATGCTTCGATCTAAGCCAGGGCCTTTGCCATACCACATACCAAATACACCATCGTATTGACTGCCCTGCATTAAACCCACTTCCTGTGACCCCCTTACAGCGGTGGCAGCGA
>CAYQVT010000388.1:0-2531 GCA_964420885.1 uncultured Gammaproteobacteria bacterium | reverse complement strand
ATTACCATGATTCATTAGGTCCCATTTATCAGCATTCAACTGATTTAAATTTTCAATAATTTCAATGGGGTATATAGAGTTCATGATGTTGAGTGTGTGGCTTTATTATAGATTGTTAGATTAACGATAGTGCTTAAACATACTGTTTTATCAAAGTGTTTTTAGTATCATCTGTGCTCAACTCGATTCTATCTAAACAAAAGTGAAATGAGCGAAGAAAATAACCTTAAAATTGCACTAGCCCAACTCAATACCCACGTTGGCGCCATTGAAAACAATGTCGACCTGATTATCAGTGTTGCTGAAGAGGCAAAAACTCAGGGTGCAACATTATTAGTGACACCGGAGTTGGCATTAACGGGTTATCCCCCAGAAGATCTCTTGCTTCGTCCTGGGTTTATTGCTCGCACTCAAAAAGCTCTTGATCAGTTGATTGCTTGGAGCGAATCAGGTATTGATTTAATTGTAGGCTATCCAAAACAAAAGGGTGATCAACTCTTCAACATGGCCGGTGTGATTGTTGCGGGTAAATTAATCGCTGAATATGCCAAACAGGAATTGCCAAATTACAGTGTTTTCGATGAAAAACGGTATTTTACTCCGGGTGATCAGGCTTGTGTCGTAGCATATCAGGGGCACCACTTGGGGATCAGTATTTGTGAAGATATTTGGCATGATCGTGCGATTGAGCAATCAGTGGCAGCCGGAGCGGGCGTTATCATTAACCTGAATGCCTCACCTTTCCATACACAGAAAATTCCAGAACGATTGGCTGTGGTCAGAGATAAAGCAGCTAAAGTTGATCGCACCGTGATATATGTGAACCAAGTGGGAGGTCAAGATGAATTAGTGTTCGATGGTACTTCTTTTGTGATAAACCCTGCGGGCCAAATTCTACAACAAAGCCCTTGTTTTACGAGTGACCTTGCCATTGTTGAGTGTTCCTTGGGTGTTGAGGGTATATCAATAATCACGCCAGCTACAGTTCACCCTTTGATCAGTGCAGGAGAAGCCGAACTAGAATTTGATGGTCGTTATAACGATATCCCACACGATGGGCAGTTACGCCCAGAAGAAAATGAAGCGATGATTTATAAGGCATTGGTGTGTGGCTTGCGCGATTATGTCAATAAAAATGGCTTCAAAGGCGTGGTTTTAGGCTTGTCAGGTGGAATTGATTCTGCGTTGACTTTGGCAATTGCCGTGGATGCGTTAGGCCCGGAACGAGTGGTAGCGATCATGATGCCATTTAAATACACCTCTGATTTGAGTAAAAGTGCAGCCCAAGAGCAGGCAGAGCGTTTAGGGGTTCAATATGAGTCTGTGTCTATTGAGCCGATGTATCATGCATTCATGCAACAGTTGGAGCCTATCTTTGCGGGTACGGAGCCAAATACAACCGAAGAAAATATTCAGGCGCGTTGTCGCGGTTTGTTGTTAATGGCTTATTCCAACAAAATGGGCCATATGGTGCTAACTACAGGCAATAAAAGTGAAATGGCCGTCGGTTATGCAACCTTATATGGAGATATGGTGGGTGGATATTCTGCCATTAAAGATGTCTATAAGACGCTGGTGTATGACTTATCTCGTTTTCGTAATCGTCTTGCTGCGCAGCATAATGAATCAGAGGTGATTCCATCGACGGTGATCAACCGAGCGCCTTCTGCCGAACTTGCGCCTGATCAAAAGGATAGCGATAGCCTGCCAGATTATGATGTCTTAGATGGCATCCTCAAGCTATATATCGAAGAAGAATTGTCGCCACCAGAGATTGTCCAAGCAGGTTATAGCAAAGACGACGTGAATCGGGTTGCTTGGTTGGTTAGACGTAATGAATATAAACGCCGACAAGCTGCCCCTGGGGTGCGAATTTTGAAGAAAGCGTTCGGACGGGATCGGCGCTACCCAATTACATCGGGCTATGCTTATAAAGCGCAGTAGTGTTACTGCGCTTGCCCTAACTGTTTGAAGCTTTTCAGGCCTTGACTGTCACTATTTATCAGTGGCTTTTCTATAAGGGTTTAAGGTTGGAAACTTAAACGGTTTTTGTGCTTTCTTTTGCTCTTCGGGTTGAGAGCTTTCGTTATTAGTCTTTGTCTGATTAGTTTGAGTTTCTACGGTTTGTTTGCGAGCCTTCTTATTCGCATTGTTATTAGCATTTTCACTAGCCTTTCTAAAAGGATTCAACGTCGGAAACTTAAAACCTTTACGTGCTTTACTAGTCTCACTAGTTTGAGTCACTGTTGCCTGTTTACGAGTTTTATCAACGCTTTTATTAGCCTTTCTAAACGGGTTCAAGTTCGGAAATTTAAAGCCTTTACGAGCTTTTGTCGGTTTGGCACCGACTCCTTCAATGCCTTGGTAATTGCTGTCTAATAGAGTTTGAGTTTCGGTCGCTTTATCAGTTAGGCCTATCTTAGTATAGCTGGCTACCATCAAGTTTAATGCGTCAATAACAGCAGGCGCTTGGTCATAGTTTGCAACAATAAATTGTGCTCGCTTAATGGCGGCAATATGTGCATTCCGAC
>CAYQVT010000387.1:0-2545 GCA_964420885.1 uncultured Gammaproteobacteria bacterium | reverse complement strand
TTAAGCTAGGCAGAGGATTAATCACGGGTATAGGAATAGGCGGTTGTTTATTTAGCCTCCTGATCATCAGTCAGGGTATGTATCAGCAAAACCAAATGAACTGGGCTGCGTTTATAGCAATTTTGGCCAGTTGCTTTTGTATTTACTTAGGCCTATCTAATAGCGGCAATGAAGTTGAAAAAATATAACAGGTTTTCAAAGTTCACTTCGTTCGTTGCACTCACTGCGCGGGTCGTCGCATTAACATGCCCGTCGCAAAGGCGTTAGGTCCATAAGTGAGAGATTTCTATTTTGAACAACGCTTTCGTGATCATCTTGATGGAGAGAAGAGGGGCGTTTTGACAGTGCGTAATATACTACTGACGCTGCTTAGCTTATATATTATTGCTTGGGGGCTAGGATTAGGTAATAGAGACGTAAGTGTTTTACTGCTTGTTTTTGCAGTTATATTAATTTTTTTATATCACGATAATCTGAAACTCGAAAATACCACCTATGACCCTGAAGAAAAATGGGTTATCTCAGTAGTAGGTTCAAATTTTTCGTGGTTACCGCCAAAAAATATTAATGAAAATTCCTTTTCGATAGATACCTCCAAAATAATCAAAATTCAAGAATCCTATGATGAAAGAGATAATAATTCACCATATTATTATTTTTTCGAAAGTGGTGAAATAGTAAATCCAATGATCAACTCATCCATAAAAATGGATGAATTGATTGAAGTTTTAAAAGAAAGAGGAGTTACAGTTGAGAGGGTCTCGGGTTTTAATAGATATGCGCCCTAACAAGCCATTTAACAAACTGAGTCGCAGTGGACGGCTTACAGCCGACTGTTATTAAGGCATTATGTTCTTAAGTGAATTGCATACAATTTAGGAGATACCATGTTAAGAATGCAAGCATTAGCGTGTATTAATGCAAGCCCCGAGATCACTTGGAATATCCTTGCAGATTTAGAGAATATATACCTTTGGTCGGAGCCGGTTCTATCATCAAAATGTAAAGGTTCTCAGAAGAGCGGAATTGGTACCGAGCGAGTATGTCAGATCGGCAAAAACGTTGTTATAACTGAGCGTTGGATTGACTGGATAGACGGTGTTTCATACACGTATGAAGGTTTCAATCTTCCACTAGTCAAATCCGCTAAGAATACTTGGTCGGTGAAAGCAGAAAAAGGCAAAACATTACTGACCAGTAAGTCTGAAGTCGTACTTAAGGGGGGAGTATTTGGGAAATTGCTTGAGCCTTTAATGCTACTTATTTCAAGAAAATTGGGTTCAGATGCGCTTTCGACTTTCAAATATCTAGTAGAAAACGGTAGACCTTATGAAGGTAAGCATTCCAACCTTCCAAGAGTTTCTGCTTTTTGCTAAATACACCATATAAGTCCAGAAACGAATGCGCGGCAGGCCGCACGGACGTGCCACTCTAGCGCCCGTTTGCTGTGCGTCATAAAGCGTAAAAGTACAAATGTATCCTATTATCATAAATCAAAGAATGCTGAAGTTACTCATTATCTTGTCTATACCAATGTTGGTTGGGGCAGAAACTAATAGTGTAGTAGACAGACTAATGAAAGAGAAAGCATCACTATTTGATTTAGGAATGCATCGCCTCGAAACATATAATCACTATTGGGAAGAGCAAATCGCATCTTATTACCGGTACGGCTCGGGTTCGAAAAACGTGGCGGGAAACATTAACGAATACTACAGTGACGAAGAAGGGATTATTCATGTTAGCTTTAGTGTGTCTGATCTGTTGGCTAGTGAGGCTAAAATGCGAGCAGGATGTCAAGCTGCGTTGGGCCACGTTAGGGTTTATATCGCGAAATCTCTACATGTTATGTTTAGTCATGCGGGTCAAGTTAGCGGCTCTAGGGACGTATCCGAACTTCGAAGTCTATTTAAATTAAGTTGCACAGTTTTCGGTAACAGCACCGAAAACGTACGATTTAATGGAGAAATGAATCTAAATGGTGGAAGTATTAAAGTTGTGAAACCAGTTTTACCGTCAAAATAATCAGCTAAGAAACGATTCATTCAAGTTCAAAAACGAAATTGGTTTCTAGCTGACGACCTCAATCCATACGATGTGCCAAATCTGCCTTCTCACTAAGATAGCTGGCGAGAAAACAGGTATTAAAGCCAAAGTTTAAACGTACATAAACCAATTCTCCGAGACCGTGATATTCGAATTTCCGGAGAAGGTTTTAATCGGTCAATTTCATAGCCTTCGTAGCGAGACCGTGTATTTTAAGGAAAATCTTCGTGTTAACCCTGTTCCGGTACCGTATAAAGTGCGGGGTAACAAGTGGGTGCGTATGTAAACTCAAGGTTTGCACTTTCAAGAGCTCTTTGGGCTACCGTACTCGGTTCATATTGAGAAAGCTCAACGAGCCGACAAATTTCGCTGCGGTTATTTTCAACCGAGTCTGACCCTTTCGATTCATCTGCAGTAATAGTCATTGGTCGAGCTGGTCAAGCAGTAAAAGGGCCGCTTTTTTTGATGCGTCGGTAAATTCAGATAATCCCGCAATTGG
>CAYQVT010000386.1:216-2602 GCA_964420885.1 uncultured Gammaproteobacteria bacterium | reverse complement strand
CTTGAAGGTAACCTCGAGCGTTTCTGAGTCGATCCTAATGCGCTCTATCGCTCCATGTGAGGCTCGAACTCCAGAGCTAATTTCAGCTCCCTCGAACGCGGGCCCGGTTGGCGATGAGGTTGCATACACAACGCCATTTTTCGCCAGCATAATTTCGGCATTAGTACCAATATCGACCAACAAAGTAGTTTGACTCTGCATGCTGTCGAATTCGCTTAAGTAGGCCGCAGCAGTATCGGCACCCACATGACCTGCGATTAAGGGCAAAAAAGCAACCCGTGCAGTTGGATATAAATCTAATTCAAGATCGGATGCCGTCATCTCCAACCAGTCGCGTACGGCCAAAGTAAACGGCGCTTGACCAAGTTCAACCGGTGAAATACCAAAGAACAGATGATGCATAATCGGGTTACCGACCAATACAATCTCTAATAACTTATCGCGCGCAGTCTCGAGTTGTTTACATGCTTCATGGAACATGTCGGTTAACTTACTACGAACCGCTCGAGTTAATTTTTCATCGCCACCTTTATTCATCATGACGTACGAAACGCGACTCATCAAATCCTCACCAAATTGGATTTGAGGGTTCATTGCCGACGTTTCGTAAAGTAAGTTACCGCTTAGTAGGTCATAAACGTATAAAGCAAGAGTGGTAGAGCCAATGTCAACTGCGGCACCAATAAGTTGAACTTGATTCTGCGGAAATATCGCCACAACCTGAGAGCCGTCGCGAACCGCGGCGCTAAGCTTACCCTTTGTCTCAGCGACCAATGGCTGCACGCTAGGTAATAACTTTGGGTGAAAAGTGGCTTCGACAGATTGCTCCGCTAAGCGCTCGAGTATGTTTTCGGTGGCAGATGGGTTAGTATCCATGGTCGCTTCAGCAAGCTCGATATCGTATAGGCTAATTACCGGTGATATAGCAAATTCACGAGCCACATTTTTCTTCGAAATGTAAGCCAAATTTTCCTGACTTCGTTCAGGCACATCGACAACTAAATCACCCAATATTCTAGTTCGGCAGGCAAGGCGTAAGCCTTTGAACTTGTCATTGCGTTGATACATTCGTTCTTCAAGTTCAGTGACCGGAGACAGGTTTTCTGGTCGGCATTCCAGCCCATGTTTGGGGTGCGAACCTTCAGAGACTTCGATCCAACATTGACGACAATTACCGTTGCCACCACACAACGACCGGATGGCAACACCGGTATCTTGGGCCGTCTCCAGCAGCGTTGAGCCAAGCTCGGCATCCGCGCTCAAGCCCGAAGGAGTAAAAACAACACGTGTAGAGCGTACCGCTAAATCCTCGGACTTACTGCTTGATAGTATTGAGTCTGACATTGAATTAGCAATCTAATGGCTTAGGCATGTTGAATCGATTGGTCCCAACAGATATAACGTTTTTCGTCACTCGAAATCTCGTAGTAATCGCCTTTTTCACCGACGAAAACGTGGCCTGCCACCGCAAGCCTGGTGGTGTCGTGCATACTGCCAGCGGTAATACTGAGAAAGTCGTTCTTATCGTTACGCCAGAATATTTGCGACCCACAATCTGCGCAAAATCCATGGCGTGAAAATTTGGAAACGTAGAACCACTTAGGTTCGCCTTCTATCTTAAGGTCAGCAAGGCTCACCTGTGCGGCAGCCATATAATGACCCGTCATTTTTCGGCATTGGTCACAATGACAGTACCATAACGGCTTGGTTGCTTTTGCCGAATACTCAACGTTACCGCAGCAACATGAGCCGGTAATTGGCTTTGACATACTTGTATACCTCGCTAGTAACTTCATTGCAGAAACAGAAGAACCCTCTTTATCAAGCTCGGCGGCGTCGCCCACCACGACGGCGACCTTCTGATTCGCCTTCTTTCGGTGGCTCCCGATAATTGGAAATCCAACGTTCGCAATTTGGGTCGTTGAATGCCAATACATCCGCTGCTCTCACCGATTGAACCAAACCTTCGTGCAGTGGATTGACGATCGCCGAGGTCATACCAGCGCCAATTGCCATCGGTAAAAAAGCATTATTGATTCCATGCCGATTTGGCAATCCAAAGCTTATGTTTGAGGCGCCACAAGTGGTGTTCACTTTCAGCTCTTCTCGCAGGCGTTTACAAAGCGCAAAAACTTGTTGGCCAGCGCCACCAATTGCGCCAATGGGCATTACCAGAGGGTCGATGATCACGTCTTCAGATTTAATACCGTAGTCAGCAGCGTGTTCAACGATACGTTTAGCGATTTCAAAACGTACGTCGGGGTCTTCAGAAATTCCAGTTTCATCGTTAGATATACCCACAACCGCCGCGTCATACTTTTTGACCAGTGGTAGAACCCTCTCTAGCACTTCCTCTTCAGCCGTCGTAGAGTTAACCAATGCCCGA
>CAYQVT010000386.1:0-206 GCA_964420885.1 uncultured Gammaproteobacteria bacterium | reverse complement strand
CGACCCTCATACGCAGAAAGCCCGGCTTCAAGCGCTTCGATAATCGATGAATCAATGCATAATGGTACGTCAACAACGGCCTGAACTCGACGAATAGCCTCGGCCAAAATAGCCGGTTCGTCAGCCAAAGGAATACCAGCGTTTACATCGAGCATTTGCGCGCCCGCTTCTACTTGGGCTATCGCATCGGCGACCACGCGACTGTA
>CAYQVT010000385.1:0-2609 GCA_964420885.1 uncultured Gammaproteobacteria bacterium | reverse complement strand
ACTGACCGTATCCCCGTTTGCAGCAACAATATAGCCATCATCCTTACGATGCGGTTTAGGTAACACATCAGCTATAGCCCGACCTAAGCTTGGTTTCTCGGCAATAAATAATCGCATAATTAAAGTATAACTGTTTTTTTATACAGTATTTTAAATCATGCTAAATTACAATAGATTCGGCTAAAAACTGTGAGGAATGTGGCTCGTTGAAGGATGACAATAAGCTGTTTTATCGGGGATTACCCAAAAACGCAAAATCGCTTAATTCAGGTCTCTGTTCGCTAATCTTGGCCAAACCAGTAAAATCACCTTTTTAACGCGCTGAGTTATTGCTCGGCTAACCACCGAGGCACGCGGCCTGGACCCTTCTCACATTCGCCATCATTTTATCTTCCACTTCAAGCGCCACGTTCTCAATATCGTTTTCCAGATCTGAACGCTCTACAAAAATAGGCTCGCCAAAACTGACATGAATGGTTGAAAACGGTTTGGGAAAGCGGTGATCATCCCAGCTTTTTAATACCCATTGACGGCTCGCTTCTATATGCATAGGTACAATTGGCACCTTACCTGAGGCAGCAAACCAAAGGGCGCCGTGCTGCATTTTGTATTTAGGGCCGCGAGGACCATCTAATGTAATGGCGATTGGTTTGTTATTAGAAATCAATCTGAGCGCTGCACGAATGGCCTTTGCTGAGCCGGACGACGTTGAACCTCTCATGGTTTGAATACCAAACAAATTGGCCAATCGCGACACGTATTCGCCATCCCTACTATCGCTCACCATAACCGTCACGTTACCGCCACGCATCACCCATCCGGCGATGGTTGAACAATTGTGCCACATGCTTAAAACGAAGGAGTTATTTGACTCGACTAAGCCGTCATAGACAGGGCGATTATGATTACGCACCCGGCATGTCATGGTTATTAACACCATCACGGCCTTCATCAGGTACGGTACAATTATAAATTTGATCTGTTTTCGCACAATAAAACTGCTCATTAAACAAAATCGTTGATCATAGATTGCCGCATCATACCGCATTACTTGAGGCAAGGTACAAGCTCAATATCGCTTGAGATTAGACCCAAGCCCGATATACTAGGGCGCAGTCAAGATCTGGTCTTCGAAGTGTTCTTAGGGGCACTCAAAAAGGTTTTGCTAATTCAATTTATTTAGGTGGACAATATTAGACCGCCCTATGCCTGTCATTTTATATCCATAGGAGTAATCAGGCATGTTCAATCAAATAATTTAAGTCATATTGGGGTTCCAAGTGGACGAAAACACTATCAGTCAAAAATTGAGCGAATTAATCGCCACAAAAACTAAATTAAATGCCGACGACATTCGACCGGATCTAAACTTGGAAGACAGCGGTTTGGATTCTTTCGCTCGGATAGAATTGATAATGGTGATTGAAGACGCATTCGACATCGAATTATCGGATGCTGAATCGGCTAATGTCGCCACCGTGAGCGATATAGTTGCTTTGATACAAGAGAAGACCAGCGACTGATTCTTATGACAAGTTCTACTTTGCTCGAGGTGATGAACGAGCATGCCCAGAGAATCTCCAACTCGGTCGATTCAGATGCACCAGCGTTGCACTGTTGGAATGGCGCCAACAAATCTTACTTCCCCGTAAGTTACGCCAATCTAAGCCAACGCGCATTTGCCTTTGGCGCAAAACTAATAGACAAAAAGAAACTGACGGGTAGCAACTCTGGCGACATCGTAGGCAATGTCGTTATGATCGCATGCCACTCACCCTATGCCACGTTGGTAGCGTTCTATGGCGCGGTGTCTGTGGGTGCTATCCCGATGATTTTTCCGATGCCCTTGTCTCTGGGCAGTCACGAAGCACTGTCTGAACGAATTAAGCACTGGGGATTTGGTTTTGAAGAACCTGCTATGCTGGTTCTCGAGGAAGATCTGGATGAAAAGTTTCATAACGATATCCCCAGTGAAATCATCACCGTTCGACTGAGTGACAACCCGGATGGTGAGTGGGACCAATTAGATAAACCCGCTAATAATCATCAGCCTTCGTCAGACGACATCGCATTCTTCCAAACCACCAGTTCATCAACCGGCGACCATAAAGCGGTATCGATTTCTCATGGCAATATTATTGCCAACGTGAGTGGTATCAAGAGCTCAGTCAACATGAGCGATAATGAGCGCATGGCAAGCTGGTTACCCTTGTTTCATGACATGGGTTTGGTCGGGGCGGTTTTATTCAGTTTTTGCAATAACTACCCCTTGTTTATCATGACTCCTACGCAGTTCGTTAAACGACCTGCATTGTGGCTTAAAGCCATGGATGAACATAAATGCACGGTTGCGACCGCACCTAATTTTGGCTTTGATTATTGTTCTCGCTTAGTCTCAGAAAAAGACGTGGCTGCGCTGGATCTAAACCACGTAAAGCACTTGTTTATCGGCGCTGAACCTATCAGGGTCACCACGGTGCAATCGTTTTTAGCCAAGTTTAAGCGCTGTGGTATTGATCCGCTCGTGATTCGTCCAGCTTACGGCTTGGCTGAGTCGACCATCATCACCAGCATCACACCTCAAGATGAGGTTGCCGAGTTCATTTGCT
>CAYQVT010000384.1:0-2654 GCA_964420885.1 uncultured Gammaproteobacteria bacterium | reverse complement strand
TCTATGATAGTGAAAATTACTAGCCATCACCCCAGATGACCTCAACGATCCCGCTTCCGGGCTGTGCATTTACAGTAAAATTTGCGCGTATAGTAACAAGATCATAGATTTGAGGCTCGGTCTCTCCGTCATGCACAATACTTAGGCCAATTGGTCGTGCTCCCTGAGTGGGATACCGGAACGTAACTCCGTTAAGGCTGCGGCGCAGTTCTTGTTCATCCGTTTGCATTTCTTGTTCTACCGGGGTGTTCTGACGTTCTTGCCACATAAAGCGGGCGTTCAGATAGCATCGACGCCCTGACCCTGAATTTGGGTATGCAGTGCCGTATACTCTGAATCCATTCGCTGACCTACCTTGCGCCTCGACACGTGTTCGAGTTCCTCTACATCCATGCGTATTATGTTCCTCTCTAACTGTATCGACCACTACAGAGTAACCAGATGTAGCAGCGATGAAGGAGGGTCCGAACCTTGCATCGCATCCACTTGTTCCGAACGTTCCACCGCGCTGGCAGTTCACTGAATGGTAACTCCCATTAGCAGGCCATTTTCTTTCAATTACTGGATAAGTATCTTTTTGGTAGATTAACCGCACCATACCGACGAAATCGGCTTGTCTGGATATTTCGAAATATTTGGGGGCAGTTTTTCGATCTGTCCAAGCCCCTAAGTGATGAAGAAGTGTGCGCTTTCCGTTAAGGGTATAGGCTAACCTCAACCCTTCCTTGATATCAATTCCTTCAACTTCAAAGCTCTGTAGGTGATGTCGTGACACGCCGTCCTTGTGCGTCATTTGCTGAAAGCTCGTTTTTGTCTCTACCGAGATTCGTTCCAAATGCTGTGATCCGCCAACTAGTGGCTTCATGATCAAAAAGAGGTGGAGTAACTTCTACCCAGTAGATATTTGGGTCATTTGAGCTAAAAGGAATAACACCACCAGCCGCATTTGTAGCATCAAGTACAGTAATGCGCGCTGTTTTCGAATAATTTTCGACTCGGCGGTCTAATTTTTTTAAGGCGTTGCTGTAATAAAGCCAAACTGCTCTTTCTTGGTCTTCGAGCTCATCTACAGATTTTTCGAGAAAATCAGCCATATCAGATGTTGCTGATGCTAATAAACCTTCTGCATTGCTACGCATACCAACAATTGTGGAATCAATTCGATCAAATAAATTTTTTATTGAGTCATCAATGCTGTCAAAGATACTGTCCCCAAGAACAGCCATAGCTGCTTCAACAGTTTGAGCTGCTGCTTTGATGGGAGTAAGCAAAAATAGTGATATGATAAATGCTCTGAGAAAATGCACTTCAAATACCTTCCTTAGATCGAGATACACAATGACTTCCTTTGGTATACTCTTTCTGAGATAAAACAATATTCAGCATCATTGAAAGCCAATACCCATGGTCTGATATTTTCGTGTTCTTGTACGATGTTGCGTGCCCTGAGTATTTTTGGCTACTATTCGACATAAGCCCGCTTTGTCGTAAAAGCGGGTGTTCAAATTGGACACTTATGGTGCACCTATCTGCAAATAGGTGTCTGCCCCCGTGCTCTAATTGCTTGCGCTTCTTCCCAAGTAGAAACTCCATATCCCGGACCACCACAAAGGTGTCCAGATCCGGTTCTTGCGCCATAGGTAGAGCCAGCTCGTCGAATAGCTTCTAAGTTAGCCGAGTGTGTCTGGTTGGCCCTGTCACTGGCCTGGCGATACTGTGCGGTTGATTGCCGAATTGCTTCAGCTTCATTAAAAGTAGTAGGTGGGGGCGGTGAATAAGCTGCTGCGCCTTGAGTAGCTCCAGAGGCAAGTCCACCAGCTACAGCGCCAGTTGCTAACAATGTTCCAGCCACAGTGTTCACCAAAATGTTTTCTGTGCCCGTATAGCCAGCTATTTCTTGGTTCAAGCCACACCCTGAAATAACTACACAAACAAGCGCCGCAATGTACTTTTTAGACATAAGGTGAACTCTTTATATTCAAGTTATTCTCGAACGAATTTTTATTCGTTAACGTAATTTCATGGGTTTATGAAACACTTTATGACGGGGCCTCGCGAATTTGACGCTACTCTAGGCTCCCGGACCAAACGAGCGTTTCGTCAATTTGGGTGTCACCTGAAGATGAAGGAAAGGCATATATGCCAGTAAAGCCCCCTCCCTGGAATCGGAATACGATTGGTCCCCGTTTTCCATTTTGAAACTCGTTTGTCCATTGTCCAAACATAGCGCTTCCTACAAGCGTACCATGAATCTCTCCAGACCTGATCTTGGTGCCATTTTTTGCACCCCCGGAATAAACTCCTGTGACAGTGGTACCAGATTGCTTCAGTATAATGTCGTGTGTGCCGTTCGGTGTGTAAGATTTATACCTTCCGGCAACTTCGATCGGATTTTCGGGCGCAGGAACCAGAATATCGGCTGACACAGCATTGGCCCCGCCAGTCTCCACATTGACAATTACTCGTGTGTCATTTTCTTCGGCGCGAGAAATAAAGAACCGACGCTCGTCACCGTTACGGAGCACGTTTGGAGTCTTAGGTTGCATTGTGATTTCGTCTGGAAAGACTGTAATTGTTGGTGTCCCTTCAAGTGTTCCAGGACTCTTAAACTTGAGCATAAGGACGAAGTTGTCTTTGGTCAGGTTTCGAACATA
>CAYQVT010000383.1:2289-2660 GCA_964420885.1 uncultured Gammaproteobacteria bacterium | reverse complement strand
ATTTTACATAAAATATGTAAATAAATTACATAATTGATTTGGACGGTGAAGTACCGCCTAGCTCATGAGGAGAAAAAGCGACAATGCTTAAGAACTGCAATATCGTGATTGTTGGTGGTGAGGGCGATCTGGCTTTTAGAAAATTGTACCCTGCGCTTTATAGCCTTCATAAAGACAAGCTGCTAGCCGAGTCAACCAAAGTGGTTGGTTTTGGACGTGGGAAGTTTGCTTATGATGAGTTTCTGGCTAATATCCGAAAATGGACCGAGGCGAGTGATTACATAAAGCTTGTAAATGATGATATCTGGGAATCTTTTTGCCAGCGAATCATGCATTTTAATGGAGATGCTACGTCGGCGGATGATATACGT
>CAYQVT010000383.1:0-2279 GCA_964420885.1 uncultured Gammaproteobacteria bacterium | reverse complement strand
TCAGGCGGAAATGGGGCCAGAAGAAATTGTGTTCTACCTATCAACACCGCCGTCTATTTTTGCTCCAATATGTAAGGCGATGGGTGAAGCGGGTGTTGTGACTCAAAGCACGCGTCTAGTAGTCGAAAAACCGCTCGGAGAATCGCTAGCCTCGTTTAATGTGATAAACGATACCTTGTTCGAAACCTTCGACGAACATCAGATTTACCGTATTGACCACTATCTTGGTAAAGAGACCGTTCAAAATCTATTAGCCCTGAGATTTGCCAATATCTTTTTCGAGCCACTTTGGAATCGAAACTACATAGATCATGTGCAAGTCACTGTTGCAGAGAGTGTAGGAGTAGGTGGGCGTTGGAATTATTATGATGAGTCCGGCGCCTTGCGGGACATGGTGCAAAACCATTTGTTACAGTTAGTTTGCCTAGTTGCGATGGAATTTCCTGCGCGAAACGAGGCAGATGATATACGCGATGAAAAGTTAAAAATCATTCGTTGTTTGAAACCAATCGACGCCTCGAGTGTGCAAACGCATACCGTACGCGGGCAATACGTTAACGGTTCGGTAGACCAAGAGTTGGTGCCAGGCTACATAGAAGAAAAAGACGCTCAAGCCTCATCGACAACCGAAACTTTCGTTGCCATAAAAGCTGAGATAGAAAACAATCGCTGGCATGGCGTGCCGTTTTATTTACGAACAGGTAAGCGGATGCCAGAACGGTATTCTGAAATAGTGATTCAGTTTAAGCCAGTCATCTTTAAATTCATCGATGTAAACCCGAATGAATTGAACAATAATCAATTGGTTATCCGGCTACAGCCCAATGAGGGCATTGAAATGAAGATGATGAATAAGGTTCCAGGATTGAACGAAATCATGGAACTTCAAAATGTCGGGCTAAATTTGTCGTTCGAAGAAGCGTTTGAAGATCATCGTAGCCCCAGTGCTTACGAACGTCTAATTTTAGACGTGACTCGTGGTGATCAAACTCTGTTTATGAGGTCTGACGAGCTCCGTGGCGCCTGGGAGTGGGTAGACGGCATGGTCGATGGCTGGGAAGCGGTCAAACAAAAACCTCAGAAATACAAGGCTGGCTCTGCCGGACCGGATGATTCACTAGGGTTGCTTATTAAAGACGGCCGTAAATGGCAAGAATTCGAAGGGTAGGTTTAGGTGAACGCAAATTATTCCTTTCACCAAGGTGCGGATAAAGAAAGTTTAGCCGATCACCTTGCCGGAGAGATTAGTATCGTAATTTCGAACGCGATACGAGATAAAGGTTCAGCAGTGATGGTCTTGTCAGGTGGTTCCACACCAAAACCGTTGTTCGAAGCTTTAGCCAAGCATGATATCGAGTGGAGTAAGGTAGTCATTACCTTGGTCGATGAGCGTTGGGTTGATGAGGAACATGAACTGTCAAACGCGGCGTTTATGCGACGGTATTTACTGAATAAGCTTCCTTTATCGGTTCGTTTTGTGCCGCTGTATCATTACGCAGAATCGGTTGAGACTTCTCTTGCATTTGTTGTTGCCGATTATTTGCAAACGACTCATTCGACGGTCGATAGACCTAGAGCATTCGATGTTGTCGTTTTAGGCATGGGAGACGATGGGCATACCGCCTCGTTCTTTCCTGACGCCGAGAACATTGGTGACTTAGTCGATATTGATTCCGATGAGGCATTACTCACTTGTAGCTCGCCCAGTACTCAAGTAGAGAGAGTAACCTGGAGTCTGCCCGTACTACTCAACACTCAATTTTTAGCCTTACATATTACTGGGGAGGCAAAGAGGGCAGTTTTTGAAAAAGCCTCACAAGAAGGGAGCGCTACCGAGTTGCCGATACGCAGCGTATTGTTTCAAGATCGAACTCTCTTAAACATTTACTACGCAGATTAGACTGCGATCATTGACTTATTATGACCATCAAAGAAATTACTAATCGTATCATCGAGCGAAGTAAAGGCACTCGGCAGGAGTATCTAACGATGATCGATGAAATGAAAAATGCGCCTCCAGCGCCCGATCGATTATCGTGCAGTAACTGGGCACATGTGGTTGCCGCAGAGTCGGAGCAAGATAAAAAGTCAATGCCAGCGGGCCAAGGCGCTAACCTTGGCATTGTGACAGCATATAACGATATGTTATCGGCGCACCAGCCATTTGCTCAATACCCTAATATCATCAAGCTCACCGCCCGAGATCAAGGGGCGACCGCACAAGTCGCAGGTGGTGTGCCAGCTATGTGCGACGGAGTAACACAAGGCCAGCCTGGAAT
>CAYQVT010000382.1:0-2679 GCA_964420885.1 uncultured Gammaproteobacteria bacterium | reverse complement strand
CAATACACCTACGACCAAGTGGGCAATCGCACGTTTGAAGTGATCAACGGCGTATCAACGCAATACAGCTACAACGGCAACGACTGGTTATTGCAAACCGGCGGCACCACGTACAGCTACGACGCCAACGGCAACACCTTAACGCAAAGCCTAGACGGTAATGTCACCACGCATACGTACAACGCTAAAAACGAACTTATCAGCCAAAACAAAGCCGGTGAGAATACCGTTTATCTGTACAATGCAGACGGCATTCGTATAGGTCAAGGCAACGGCGCTGAGCAAACGCTCTACACGTTGGATAACAACCGCAGTTACGCGCAAGTAATTACCGAAGTTACTAACGGCGTTGAAAGCGTGACCTATACCTATGGTGATGATTTAGTAAGCCAAAACCGAAGCAATGAAATCAACACCTATCATTACGATGGTTTGGGTAGCACACGCGCATTATCAAACAACGCAGGCGCACTCACCAACACCTACGACTACGATGCCTTCGGCAAAACCCTCAACCAAAACGGCACAACCCAAAATAACTACCTATTCACCAGTGAACAATACGACCCCAATTTAGATCAGTACTACCTAAGAGCGAGGTATTACAACCAGGGAATTGGTCGTTTTACGCAGATGGATACTTGGATGGGTATGAATGATGACCCGATTACGCTAAATAAGTACTTATATGGAAATGCAGATCCGGTCAATAACATCGATCCAACGGGTAATTTCTCTATGGCGAGTATAAGTGTTGGTATGAATGGAGGTGCGATGATGGCGGGTAGAGCAATTGGTGCTAATGCTTTAAGAAGCTATGCTAATTTGGCGGTGCGCGCTTCTATTCAATCGGTGCGAAGCACGGGAAGACTTGCGATTAGAACGGCTCGCTTGTGTATTCGAAAGAAAAGTAACTGTAAGTTAAATGTCCCAATGTTGATTGTCGGTAATGATAACCCAGCTATGGCTGAGCATATTCTCGACGCTCAAAGTGGCAGGGGATCAAACTCAATAGGAGGAACTTTAACATTGAATTATAAAAGATCGTCTAAATTTGCTTCTCCGACTCAAAGGTCTTGGTATAGGCGATACAGAGAGTGTAATGGCTTCGCGCGTGCTAGAGCTGCTATCAAGTACAATACTCCACTTCTAGATTGTGATGAGTACCCCATGTTTTCTACTTACCAAGGTGGCCCAAGCAGATATCCTCATATTGTTTCTCTAAGGCCTTTGCCGAGAAGTGAAAATAGATCAGTAGGGGCTTTGTCGCGCTGGTTATATAGAAGTTTTAAATTCAAAGATAGGAAAATGTTTTTGGTGATATCGAGTCCGGAAATACCAATTTCAGCATGGGTGCCTGCGAGATGAACAAACTAATTGAAGCTATAGATAGACTAAATTCGTTAACTATTGATCTTATTCAAGAGGAGCCTAAAAAAGAGGATTATAAAGAATTAGGGGATTACATGTTTGCAAGAACAACTTTTCGAAGGTTTCCTAAGCAGCTTAATGGCGGGGCGCTAGAGTGTTTTTTTTCAAACCAGAAATTAAATCAGCTTTGGAGTTGGGCGGATGGTGAGAAGGGTACAGATTTCCTTCTCCCTAGACTGAAGTTCCTGAGTCAAAACGAATCAAAAGATATTGTAAATAGCGTTTTATTGGATGCTGAAAATCCTTGGTACCATTCGAAAGTTCCAATTTTCTCTGCTAGTGAAGGGGGGGATATTTATATGTGCACTGAGGATGAGAAAATTTATTTCATCGACTTTGATGATCATTGGAATTACCTGTTGTCTGATTCGCTTGAAAGTTTTCTTAACTTTCTGTCTGAACTTGTCGAATACAGCAAAGACTCTAGTAAGCCAATAGAGTTTAGTCTGGTAGAGGGAAATGAGCAGTATTTGAGCTTAGCGAAGAAAGTAGGCGCAGAAAATTTCTACCCGTTCATAGTAGATGAAACGACTAAGTTTGAAAGCTAAAACAGCTTACTATGACGCATAAAATAGATAAAAAAATCGAACACCTTAAATCGCTTCATAAAGTACTGGAAAGTCTTAAGCCTGACCCTGAGCATAGCGATGGTTTAAATGAAATTGGTAAACAGGTTAGATACGAAATTCCATCGATAGTCGCAAAGCTATTGCAGTGTAAAAAAATTATTGATAGCCGGTTTTTGGATGTTTTTAATGGCTACGAAGTATTGACCTTGAGTGAGCTTAGGTCGCTTTATTCGCAGAGAGATAACGAGGAACTTTTTTTTCGGGCATTTCAAATAGACAGCAGTTACGATATGAAGCCCGAATTCGAATTCCAGCTCTATCTTGACCCCGAGAGCCATGACGAAGAGGAAGAGTTAATTAACAATGTCCGTCATTTGCTACCGTTGTTAAGCTGTCAAGGTGAGTACATTGCGTTCAATCTTAAGCCCGATAGGTTGGGAGAATTGGTATCTCTTAGTTTCGATTACTCAGCAACTGTTATTGCACCAAGCGTGGATGCGTTGATACAAGATACGGTCGGTGGGCTCAAACAAGGTGTTTATAAATTAGATGAAGACAATGATGTAATCACCCCATCAAATTGGTATCTCAGGCAGCAAGTGCGCGAGGGCTTGTTGGAGATGGGAGAGTATGGCGAAATTGTCTACGATGACGCAAGTGAAGCTTACTTAGGTACAGA
>CAYQVT010000381.1:0-2680 GCA_964420885.1 uncultured Gammaproteobacteria bacterium | reverse complement strand
TTACGCGCTAAACGACCTTTCTTCGGCGCCAAAATAGTGCGTCCTTTGCTGAATTTCAGTCAGTCCCAAATACACGAATACGCGCGAGAATATGATTTGCACTGGGTTGAAGACCCAAGCAATCAGGATCAGCGTTTTTCCCGTAATGAAATTCGTCATCAGGTTTTGCCTGCGCTGCAATCTTTTAGAACTGATGCGATTCAGAATATTGCTCGTGCCGCAGCCAATTTAGAACAGGAGAATGGCTTATTGCGTGAGATTGCGATTTGTGACTTAGTGGACGTTGGTGAACACCCAATCCATCCTTTAGATCGTTCTCACGCCTTGTGCATAGACGATTTAGGTCATCTTACTCCTGCACGCCAAGCGAATTTGGTGCGCTTCTGGTTGCACAGTTTGAAACTGCATTCTCCTAGCAGAAGATTCTTGGCGAAGCTATTATTAGCAATCAGTTCTCCTCCTGCTAGTACGGCGGTTCTACAAGAAGGTGGTTGTCAGTTTCGCTTCTATAAAGGGTATATGTATGTAATGCCGGTGCAAGATCCAGCGCATCAGTTCTGCTCTGTGAGTTGGCAAAATGTAGAACAACCCATTGGACTGTTTGAAAACAAACTCCGAGTTGGCTCTACGCCAAAACTAAGGGAATTAGTCTTTTCTCAAAATAAACCTAGCCTGCGTTTGGTAGCCAAACCTGAAGTAAGTAATCCGAAGGCACTTCAAGGGCATAGTCTGAATTTGAAAAAATGGATGCAGGAAATTGGTGTGCCGCCGTGGCGACGTCACGCATTGCCTTTGTTAACGATGTCGCAAGCTGATAATGACATTGTGATTGCCCCGGTAGATCAACAATTACGTACCGATTGGATTTCCTTAGACGCCCCGTTCTAAATTCTCCGGTAGCTGTCGATCCAAGTCTAAATTGTCATTGTCGACGCAGTGGACTGCGTGTCAATTGCGTTTAAAGCTCCACTATTTTAATCAATGATGCCTTGGCACTTTCGCAAAAAAATTACATAAGAGCTTTAAAAGCGATTGTTCGTAATCGACGCCTCGAGTATCATGTAGAACCTTCTGGAGCACTGTCCAAAACACCTGTGCAAGGCGTTTTTAAGTGACTCAATACGCTTTCAAATACATCAAACGCACTCGATGACTAAATACGTATTTATAACAGGAGGGGTTGTATCGTCCCTTGGTAAAGGCATTGCTGCGGCATCGCTTGCCACACTTCTCGAATCGCGTGGCCTTAAGGTCACACTCATGAAGCTCGACCCGTATATCAATGTCGACCCGGGAACCATGAGCCCGATGCAACATGGCGAGGTTTTTGTAACTCATGATGGTGCGGAGACAGATTTAGATTTAGGGCACTATGAACGTTTTATACGCACTAGACTGTCGCAAAAAAATAATTTCACTACTGGGCGAATTTACGAACGTGTTCTAAAGAAGGAGCGCCGTGGTGACTATTTAGGCGGCACTGTGCAAGTGATTCCCCACATCACTAATGAAATGAAGAGCGCGATTGAAGATGGAGCAGGTGACGTTGACGTGGCTTTAGTCGAGATTGGTGGCACAGTAGGCGACATCGAATCACTTCCATTTTTAGAAGCCATTCGTCAGATGCGTATTGAAAAAGGCGTTGAAAACGTTATGTATATGCACCTCACATTGGTGCCTTATATTGCCGTTGCAGGTGAAATTAAAACCAAACCGACCCAGCACTCTGTCAAGGAACTTAGAAGCATAGGAATTCAACCCGACATCCTATTATGTCGAGTTAGCGAACCTCTACCCGAAGATGCGAAACGAAAAATTGCCTTGTTTACTAACGTCACTCAAGAGGCGGTCATCTCTGGGGTCGATGTTGGCAATATCTATCAAATACCCTTGTTGTACCGCGATCAAGGCGTCGACGAGCTTGTTGTCAAACATTTTCGCCTCGACTGCCCTGCGGCCGATTTATCAGAATGGGAACGAGTCGTAGAGCGTAAAGCAAATCCGACCGGCGAAGTTGATATAGCATTGGTTGGTAAATACATAGGCTTAACCGAGTCCTACAAGTCTTTATCCGAATCATTGATTCACGCAGGTATTCAAACCAGAACTAAGGTCAATATTAATTACATCGAAGCCGAACAGATCGAACAGAAGGGCATCGAAATACTTTTCGGAAATGATGCCATATTAGTCGCTGGTGGATTTGGAGATCGAGGCACTGAAGGGAAAATTATGGCCGCCCAGCACGCTCGCGAAAATATGATTCCTTACCTAGGAATATGCTTGGGGATGCAAGTTGCTGTAATCGATTACGCACGCAATGTTGCCGGCATGAACGACGCGAATAGTACCGAGTTTAATAAGAATACGCCGTATCCAGTGATTGCGCTGATTGAAGAATGGACTGATGAAAGCGGAAATTTGCAGGTTCGCGATGAAAATTCTGATCTAGGAGGCACCATGCGTCTAGGTGGGCAAAAATGTCATCTAGCGGCGAATTCGAAAGCTCGTGCAGTGTATGGGGCCGACACTATTGTTGAACGTCATCGCCATCGCTATGAGTTTAATAATATGTTACGTCAAAAATTGTTGGACGCTGGCCTTGTAATCGGCGGTGTGTCAGACGATGATTTGGTAGAAACTGTTGAAATAGCTGATCCCCCTTGGTTTGTAGGTGTTA
>CAYQVT010000380.1:0-2682 GCA_964420885.1 uncultured Gammaproteobacteria bacterium | reverse complement strand
TACGAGGCATCCGGTCTGTCAGCCCGTGAAACGCTAGCGCCGAGATAAGGCATATGATTGCTTTGGGCGCATGCTTGCTAACCTCGGCGAGAGTTGTGCTTACATCAATCTCACCATTGCTTAGTTGATATAGCCCGCGACCAATGCGTGTGACTGAGCCGTCTTCTACGGCTCTAGATATCGTTGTTGCTGCAACGCCAATTGCTTGTAGCTCTTTAGAGCGCGAAAGAGTGTTCCTCTTAAGGAAATCAAGCATGCGGTCTTTTTGTGTGGCGTTTGCAATCATGATTGGTGTTATGAAACCTATGTCAATAGTCGTTATTGTGCTAGGTTTTGTAACAAATTGGTACGCTACTTAATTTTGGGCTGGAGTTTAACGTGTCGATAAAAGTGGAAAACATCGACATAAGTTATTTTCATATCGATGCTATCGACACGTTTAAAGTTAACCTTTGCCTTCATTCTCTTAAGTTAAATTGAATTAGCACCTGTCACTAATTCAATTTAGGCCGTAATTTGAAATAGTACGTCTTCGAGCACTAGCCCAAATTAGTCAACTATCAGTCAGGTTATTGGTCAGCGTGCAGTACCAAAAGCTCGATTGTGCGTTAACTCTGTAAGAGTTATCCATCGGCTCTAACCCCGCTGGGTTTAGAATATTTACTTATTAGTGAGAGGACTTGCAACGTAACAGCACTGAATCTATATGCCGGTAAAATCAAGGTGATATTAGGTTGAAGGTTTCCCTGATGTTTATAATCGGCATACTAATTTACTATCTAATTTTATTGATAATGGAGCATTAAATTGAAAAAATTACTTTCCATCTTAGTCATCTTTGCACTTCAAGGGTGTGCGGGCATTAATATCTATAGCGAACCTTCTTTAGATAAAAGTAGCCAAACAGGAATACCATTTTATGCTCCCAAGCCTTATTTGCTAATTAAGCGAACAGGCGCGAAAGACAACCCCATAGACATTAGTGTTATTTATATCCCGGACACATCAAAAACGTTTTACGCGAAACCTAAGGCAGGTTTTGGTTCATCAAAATTAAATCTCACATTTGAAAATGGCGTATTAACAACTCTGGGCCAAGAAGTAGATCCTAAGGTAACCGAGTTAATTACCGCTCTTGCAGGCGTGCCTAGCCAACTAGCTGGCGCCGATAAAATAGATGCTGAGACTAAACAGATACTGGACGGACTAAAGGCTCAGAATCAATCTTCAAATCTAATGTCAGTTGGGCGCAAGATAACGGAGATTATTACTGATCTAAACGGCGTTCAGAATGATTCAGATTATGCTGGACTATTTCAGAGTAGTGAAAAGAGCAAGGTTGGCGCGGCTAAACAAACTCTGACAACGCTTGCTGCCAGCTTTCAAGCTTCAGGCGCTGAGACTCAGCGAATAGCTTTGTTCAAAACTCTTACGGAAGAAACAGAAAAGCTTAAAAAGATAGCCGATGTAGCAAGGGGTAGTACAACAGAGTCGCAAGACGTATTGATTAAAAAGCTAGATAACGTGGTCTCTAGACTATCGGCGCTAGTAGGCGCAGAAAAGCCCAAGCCATCTGCAAAACCCACAATCGAGTTGTATGAAATAGATACAGGGAGTGGTGGCAAATTAAGACTTATCTCGGTCGAATAGATGGCTAGCCAATTAAAAGCTTCCTTAGATGAACTAAGGAAGTTGCGAGAAAGGGAAGCTGACCGGCTGTTAGGCTTTGGAAACGTGATCGGAATCGGGTTAGGCCAAAAGAAAATTCAAGATAAATATTCGAGTGAGCCTGCAATAGTAGTTTACGTTAGCGAAAAATTACCTACTCAATTATGTGGAAAACATAAAATTCCATCAAAGCTAAGACTAGGCAATGTCACCGTTAAAACGGATGTAATTGAACTTGACAATATCCATAATCAGCACGGGGAGCCTCCTTACTTTTGTAGTGATGATTATCAGCAAGGCACCGTTACAGCGCTTTGTATGAAGGGTGCAGGCCAGGTTTTCGGTGCTACGTGCACACATTGTTTGACAGGCGAGGACCAAGACCCGTACACGCCTGATAAAATATACCTAGCCTCACAATATGATGACGACTTTGCTTATATCGGCATCAGTGATGAAAACCCATTAGATAGTAATGGGTTCGGGTTGCCAGGTAATTATGGCTTTTTGGATGCTAGTTTATTTACGATAGAAGATAACGCCCTTAAAGCAAAAACTGAGTTATTTGCCACGCCAATGAAGTTTTGGGAATATCCGCGAAAGGGAACTAAGGTGTTCCTAGAGCTGTCCCTGGGGCGCAAGGTAACTGGAACTATCAATGCGGTTGAGCTAATAGTCGACGACTTTTTTGTGGACGTTTTAATTGATATCGACTACCCAGGTACTTTTAAAGGCGATAGTGGTGGTCTCTGGAGAACGGCCAGTGGTAATGCTGTTGCTGTGCATTGCAAGGGGGCTGGTGCTCACACTGATGGCAGTTCATCATATAGTTTATGTATGTATGCGCACAGAATGCAGAGAGAGCTTGGCGTCGAATTTAGAGAATAGTAAAGTTGATATGTTCCGTGGTTGCGCCACCAAAAGCCCGATTGTGCGTTAAAACTGTGTGTTAACTCTGCAAGAGTTATCCATCGGCTTTATCTACATGAGAGCAGTAGCACTTATCCACATAAT
>CAYQVT010000379.1:0-2685 GCA_964420885.1 uncultured Gammaproteobacteria bacterium | reverse complement strand
TATCGTCTGGAAACGTCCTCCAGCTCGCTCTGTGTCTCTATTAACGCCAAGCTCATCAACTTGTGTACCGGTCGCGATAATGGCAACGTTGCTTAGTATCGGAAAGGTCTTTTCTTGATCGCCATCATTTATCGTTAGCAACAGATCAATCACATCTCCAGGAGCCATCATACCGGTAACGGATGACAGCACGTCCACAGGAAAAGAAATAGCGCGCTTACCATCTGCAATTAAATTTGAAAACGTATCACCCTTTGAATAAGCAATGTGTGTACTTAATAAAGCTTCACCCTTATTGATCGAATGAACCAAACGATGACCCAAAGCGATATCTACTTCAGAAGGCCTGATAGCCTCATCATGTACAAATGTCGCTGGCATCGGACGAATCAATAAGACATCAGAATTGAGTACTTCACCGCGTTGCAGTGGACGTGCCGCTACGACAATTTTGACCGGCTTGTATTGCGCATCAATACCAGCTTTATAATCTGAAACTTCAGATTCAATATAATTTTTTGTTAGATACACCGCCGCGAGCCCTGCCGCCAGCGCTATAAAAAGCATGATTAAATTTTGGATTTTCATAGTTGTATGCTTACATAATTGCTGCTGTCAAAGATTCGATCATTTCAAGATTAAGACCGTTTGCGCTTTACACACGCAATTAATGAGTCATAGTGAGAAGCCGGTTGCACTTTTTTTGCGCTTGGAAAAACGCCAATTTTTGCGCTGATCAATGGACCGACTCTTAGTCGATTTTTTTAAGCCGTTCGTCCTTCGTATCAGGTTCTATTCAATCGCGTGGGCTAACAATCAACGTATTCACCGTCTGCATCTGGTGCTTGGCCGCACACATAATTGCTGGAAAAATTAAACATATCTTCCGTAAGGTTTGGTTTTAAATCGATATCCACGAGCTGCCAACGTAGAATCGTATCTTTGCTCTCAAATTTATGTGACAGGACTGGGTCGATCTCGCCATGTGTATTTGCAAATGCGCTGTGGGTTCCGATTTGCGTATATTCAGGATCAAAAAGCTCAAGGGCAACCACGACGGGGAAATTCGAATTGACTAATCCGACACATGCCGGCGCGGTGGCTCCCGATTGGTATGCGTAATACTCGCATTTGCCGTTTAACCAGATACCCGACCCCGGGGCAGAAATACCGGAAGTGTCCATGTTTGTTGCAAGGTGCTTGCATCTTTCAAAGTCCAATGCCGCCGAGGATTCCTTCAACAAATGACAAAAATCGAGCGAAGCAGGCTTTATTTCCTCGAGCTTCTTCAACTTGCCTTCACTCAAGCTTTTCGCAAATCCACATTCGGGAACCACCGCATCTGCTAGGGACGGGCACCGTATACTATTTGGATGAAATTTGCTCAAGCGTTGCCTCTTGGAAATCTCTCCGGTTGCGTGCATTTCCGTAGTACTAGCGACCAAAAATAGGCGTTTTTTTAAATCGGTAATTTCCGTTGTTTTTCGGTATTGAGACCTACTATCTTCCAGTAATCCTCTTAGCGCTGATCCTGGTTCGATATTAGCGAATAATTCAGGAGTGAGTCGCCGACCTTCCTCTACATTAGCATCAAGTTCCTTCATATTTTCTAACATCGAACCTGCCGGAAATTCTTCAAATCGTATTTCTTGAACTTCCTTCACTAGATGCCCACTGACAGATATTGTGGCCTTTACGTTTAGAATAGAATTTTTGTTTCTATCTATGTTTAAGCGCTGCGGATCGCCAGCACCAATTTTCTCTATGTATTCATAGGTAAGAACATACTGGCGGTCTGTTGAATTATTTTTTTGCGCTTCTCGCTGCTCCTGCTGTTCTAACACCAGTGATTCATCTCGTTCCTGAGTGCATGCAACAGCGAAAAAAAAGCAAAGTATGAACACACTCAAAAAATAAGTTTGCGGACAAGTATGGTCCTTACGAAACTTTATGTATTTGTCTAGTGGGAGCGTCTTTTTATCCATTAAATTCGCCTTTTAGATTTTTTAATACCTTTTATACTCTCACGAATTACGCTTTCAGACTAGAGCGCGAACTTCTATTACTTCATGGTGCTGAAATAGCCTCCAGATACTTACTCTCATGCTCTTCCAGATTTTCAATTACAGTCGCTGAATCCCGATCATCGGAATTTCCACCATATACTTTCCAGAAAACAAGAATCGCCAAAAAAACCAAGATAATGGTAAATTCAACGATAGCGTTGCCCTGCTGAAATTTTCTTTTTTTCCGGCTAATGCGATTTTCTAGTCCCATTAGTTTTTTACCCAAGTGATTTGGATAGAACTGCCACTGTTAATTAAAGGCGACTCGACAATATTAATCATAGCGTGCTCTTGGGCTCGCTGATAAAACAATTGAATACCGAATTCCTCGGTCTTATTTTGAAAACTCCAACCATCTTCACGCATCCGTGTTTCATACCAGCGTGAAAGGTATTCTGATTTCCTCTGAGAATCGAAAGAAAGTGTCTCAGATTCTACGCTACCATCTAAGGCCTCGATACGGCTAACGCGACCCGCATCTCTGGGAATCAAAAATTCAGTGGGCTCGGGTTTTATAGGTTTTAAATTTGACGGTGAGATGCTGACCGCCAACGTACCAGCAGAAGTATTACGTCCTGTGGCCGCGACTTGAATGGAGTAATAGTATTTCCCGTGCTGT
>CAYQVT010000378.1:0-2709 GCA_964420885.1 uncultured Gammaproteobacteria bacterium | reverse complement strand
TAGCAAGTGTTTTCCTATGAAACTTAAACGCAACCAATCCCTTTCTCTCCGCCAGTCTATTGGATAACTCTCCGATAATATTTTTCTTTTAAGTCATCAGAGACGTTTTTCTACATATTTTTGTACAATCATTCCACTGCTTAGAATATTCGTTCCTATGGTTATTTTCGATTAAATCGAGATTTCGGCACGTAAATGTAGCTTCTACCGAGACGCTGAAAATTGTTAGCACCATTTTTGCTGGTGACGACATCTCAACTGTCGATGTTGATTCAACCTACTGGATTTTGCGAAGGTTGCATTTGGAACGAATGCCGAAGGTGACTAGTAGCAAATGACTCGACATGTATATTCCCATTGGTTCGGTTAAAAAGAAGAATTGAATAGTTTAAACTCGCAGTTATTTCTGTAATATTTAAAAATCGTATCTACCAGAGTTTCTGTCGCTACTGTGGTGATTACTTCTTCCGGTAGTTTTGTGAAACTGGTGTTTTTCTGGGGTAAATGTCGTTATCGACTTCACCTATGTTATTAAGTAGGGCAAAGGGATATCGAAGGACCTAGGGTTTTCTGTGCAAACTGCGAAAAACTTACAAAGCTTTGAGCTTGTTAATGATGCTGGTATGCGAGTTCAATTATTGAATTTCGGTGCCCGTATTACTTCTATCAAAGTGCCCGTCGCTGATCGATTCGAAGAAGTGACGTTGGGTTTGATTAAACCCCACCAATATCAATCAGACTCTAACTATCTTGGATGTGTTGTCGGTCGCTATGCAAATCGTTTAGCGAACGCCAACATTGTTGTTGCAGGCACATCTTACAACTTATCAAAAAATGAAACTAATGCCTGTTTGCATGGTGGACATGCCGGTTTCGATAAAAAGTTTTGGCAGCTTAAAAATTTAACCGCACAAGAAGTCATTTTCAGCTACCTGTCACCACATTTGGAGGAAGGTTTTCCTGGTGCGCTAGATGTAGAAGTTACTTATCGATTAAGAAATGCAAACGACCTTCTCATTGAGTATCGCGCCAGCACTTCGCGACCGACCGCAGTCAACCTTACCAATCATACTTACTTTAATCTAGGAGGTACGGAAAGCACGGTTGAACAACATTTTGTTACCATTAATGCAGACCAAATTACTGAGCGTGCAGCGGATGGTTTAAGTAATGGTCGATTCCGGCAGGTAGCAGAAACTGAGTTTGATTTTCGTGCGTGTCGTATAATTGGCGAGCAGCGGGTCGATGAAAACTTTGTACTGAATACCACCGATGAAAAACTTACGCGTGCAGCAAGCGTATATCATCAATCTTCTAAGATTTTATTGGAGCTTTTTACCAGCAAACCCGGGCTGCAATTCTACACGGGTGATTTTCTGCAGCTGCCGATGACTCCCCGGGCGGGTTTTTGCCTGGAGCCACAGTATTTTCCCGATTCACCAAACCAGATGCATTTCCCTAGTACTTTGTTGCTCCCTGAACAAACTTATTTTCATCAAAGTGTTTACAGGTTTAGTACGCCAACTATTGATCTGCCGGAGATCACGTAAGAGTGGTCCTAGCTGTTTTTGGTTCGTTGGACGTCTTCGTCTAGTGCCGCAGTAATCGTTTTTAGTGCATCGTCCATAAGCACTTTTGCGTGCCGAGCAGCGGATGCTTGGTCCCCATTGACGATTGCATCCAGAATTTTTTTGTGGTTGTGGTAATCTCCGACATTGACACCAGAGCGCATATTGGTGAAACGAATACTTACTCTTAGCGTGGTGTCGATAATTTTTCCAAGCTGTACCATGAAACGGTTTTCGCTGGCTTCTAATATACTCACGTGAAACAAAATGTCAGATTTCAACGGGTCTTCAAAACCGCTTTCTGCGCGCTGCATGCCTTCAAGCGCATCGCTAATTTTAGCGATTTTTTCCATATTTTGATGCTGCGCCGCAAGACTCGCCGCGACCGGTTCGACAGCCGTTCTTAATTCTGTGAACTCTTTGAGTAGATCTAGAGATAGGGTGGAATCACGAATCCAGCGCAGGACATCGGCGTCAAACAGGTTCCACTCGCTTTCTGGCAGTATCCGAATACCTTGACGCGCACGTGAGGTGATTAAACCTTTTGCAGCAAGTGATTTAACCGCTTCTCGCGCCGCGCTTCTGCTGACTTCCAATTGTTCGCAAATCACGGCTTCACTGGGCACCGGATTATGCGTCCCATAAGTTCCTTTAATAATGGCACTGCCGAGATGATTGGCAACTTGTTGCGTGAGGTTCATCGATCGATTTGATTTTATCATTTAGATGGTGCCTAGCTGGAATATCCGACCATTGTAGATAAATATGATAAATAAACACAGGAGTTAATAAAAACTAGCAAAAAAGTACGGTTTGTTGCCAATATCTCATTTATATGATAAATATTGCTGGCTGAAGTGGGGGGGGTTAAGAACAATCACAAAACTGTCCTTAAGTTCCCATTAGTGAGCGAGTAATTTCGCTAAACGAAATCATAATTATCAAATATTAAGAGGAGCACAAATATGCGAATTCCCGATAAACCGCAGGCTAGAGTCAGGCATCCGTTTAAGAAAACGGCTGTCGCGTTAGCTGTATCTGCAGCATTGCCAATGACGCTGCCTGGTGTTGCGTTTGCTGCTGAAGACGAGCTGGAAGAGATCGTTGTTACCGGTATTAGAGGCAGTATTCAGCGCGGTAT
>CAYQVT010000377.1:2110-2731 GCA_964420885.1 uncultured Gammaproteobacteria bacterium | reverse complement strand
CTTGCCGATTAGAAAAGCAATGCTAGGCAAGAGAGTTTGCTTTACTCGCGCTCCCGTTTATCCAGCCACGTTTAATTTAGTTACTCGCTTTGTTGAGGCTCGAAGAGGCCACTTTAACTTGGAGCTAAAATACAAAGGTATAAGAGGATTCGAAAAGCGCGACATCGTAGATAAGATATTGCAGTTTGGCGACGTTGCGGACTTCGTTGTTTGGGATAGAGAGGATAGGGTCTTGCTTGGGTATGAGATGATGAGAGTTATCTTAAGAACTCACACTCTGTCGCTACAAAAAGGCTCTCAGGATTATGAGGTTACCTTAAGCATGGAGGAGTTATTATGATTCCTCAGCTTAATGAGTATATTGGTGTGCAGCTTGTATTTCGTGGCAGATACGATATCTGTCGGATACAAGAGGTTTTTATCACTAACAATCCTGTAGATGATGAAAATACCCCACGCTTATTCTTTCCTATTCTAGATACAATAACAAACGTAGGCGTTGATATGGATGCCTTCTTTCCTAAGTTTAGAACTGGAAGTATTCGCATGCGCGCAGGGAGAGACTCGCTTGCCTTCAATAAGAGAATAACAGACCTAGCGGCAGGTTTTGTTATTGAAGGC
>CAYQVT010000377.1:0-2100 GCA_964420885.1 uncultured Gammaproteobacteria bacterium | reverse complement strand
GTAAAGGTATTTCACTCAACAACGCCGATAAAAACAGAGACCTTTTCTGATAACAGATGCCTAGTTTATGAAGGAAGAATCGAAAGAATTAGCTACGCAAGCTCAGCTACAGAAAACACTCAAATAGCAACTATCTCTATTAATAATCCCATTGATGAGTGGTTAATTAATAAGCAGATAACATCTTTTAACAGCCAGCTTGCCCCAGCGCGGTCCTTGGGTAAGTGGTTGCCTTTAGTTATTGGCCGTGATGTGCAGGTTGTTCCTTACTCAATTAGCCCAGACGATACCGCTGGTGCTACGGGCTTTAACTTTCTCTATGGAACATCCTTTCGCTCTCCGTTTGGAGCAGGTAAGGATTTTCATTATCAAGGTATTCAGAGATACCTGACTCCCGATTTAGAGACTATCGAGGGTGATAGAGATAAGGTTTATCGTGAAGTTAGGAGCGTTCCTGATTTTGCAACTCCTGTCTATCAGCAAACAGCAGCGTTACCAGTCGCTTTTTCTGCTAGCCTAGCTCAAGCTCAAGCATTTCCTATTCCATACAACCCTGGAGTTTCTAATGCTCACATAATTACCTCGTTGGTTATTAACATTGGAAGCCCTGCAAACCCAGCAACTCAGGCACCAGAGGGCGAGATTAGTGTTAGAATTCATGCGCAGCGGCCAAACTTACAGCGGCCAAACAGTCCTGATGACTTCTTAGCTGAGGCTGTTATCGACAAATCAACTCTTGCTGCACAATACGCTGCACAGGTTCCGTTTAACGCAGTTGCTACCTTTAATAAGCCAGTTCCTATTTGTTCTCCAATAAAAGGCTATTGGATTTCAATTCAAGGCTCTAATGAGGATGAACCAAACTCTACTACCGTATTGGGTTTAGTGGCTTTTGGGGCACAAACTCCAGCGGGAGCACAAAGCTTTATCACTACCGACGATGCAGCGGGAAGCGTAAATCAAAATACTTGGGGGCCACACCCAAACCCAAACCTCAGTATGGTATTTCAGCTTCTTGGTGTTGAGTTTAGAGATTTTAATCAGGGTATCGGAGCGCCAGACGCAAACGGTATCGAGGTGCCCTTCGTTCTTGTTCAATATCAAGATTACCTTCAAACCGTTCCAATGGAGAATTTTGCTAGGCTTGATTTAATCTTAGAGGTCAACGGCATTAGAGATGAGGATGGTGCCATTACTGGCACGCCCGTAACTCTAATTGAAGAGCCTCATCATATAGCAGAGCTTTTGCTGCATAGATTTGACGGTAATGGCTGGCAACCTGGGCTTTTTGATAAAACCCTTTTTCAAGCGACCCATAGTCAGTATAATGACGCTACTAGTCAGTTTTTCCGAGTTATAGCTGGCAGAACATACGGAAGAGGCACTAATTTAGGGGTTTTGCGCGATGTAATGCGCAATAGCTACTCTCAGTTTTTCTATAATGGCCTAAATAACGCACCTAGATATGGTGTTGTTGCGGTTGGTCAGAGCCGAAATCCAACGAGAACCATCAGCGATGATGATGCCAGATTTAAAAGATGGTTCACGAACCAACTGAATACAGTTGTAAACTTCATAGACTTTAACTTTGACCGCCGCCTTGATGGGATTCATTTTCAAGACAGGGCCGACCAAGCTTTAGTTAGAGAGTATGCACAAACTGTTCGATTCAGCCCATATGACGGCGGAGTTGGTGAGCAACTCAGTTCATTGAGCAATTTTCATTTTAGAGAGCGCAGGGCGCAAAACGAGAACTTTGATTGGGTCAGTGACCTTCAGTCAATGAACTCGGTTAGCGAGCTTTATTTGCGACTTGGTGACTTGCCTTTCATGCTTGTTGAGGTGCAGGTGCCTTACGAAGAGTTTAAAGACTTAGCGATGTATGACGTCGTTAATCTCGTAAGCACAGAGCTACCTAGCTTAGAAGGTACAAACCCAAGGGTAGACCAACATCCAGATTTTTGCGGAGTCGTCGGAGAGAACGTCAAGGCAAGACACTACAGAGGTGAATTAATTTCGATGGTCTACAATAAGCCTCGCCGTAGTCCTGCTGTTTTAGATTTATTATTTAGGCTTTTAATTCACGAGAACGACCCGTTG
>CAYQVT010000376.1:1782-2733 GCA_964420885.1 uncultured Gammaproteobacteria bacterium | reverse complement strand
TACAGATTTAACATCAATTCCATTGAGTTCTGAAGTTAACGCTGTGTTTTCAAATGGCGCGAGATAATCTGCGATCAAAGGCTTTTGAGATGCGACTAAAGCAATATCAACTTCATTCAAATGGTAAAAATGGATGTAACTGAAATTGGCAGCCATAGCATGATAAACCGTGGAAACTAACTCCGGTGTTATTTCGTATAAATGCATCCATTGCACTAGTACAGATTCATCCGTCATGTACCTTTGAATATCGTGGTAAAACTCAGAACTAAAAAGGCCCGCGACACCACTAACCCAAGGGTTAGGAGGCTCGGAAACAATCACATCATATTGCTCTCCAGTACTCGCAAAAAAAGTTTTCGCATCTTCAATATGCACCTTACTTCTGGCATCGCTAAAAAGGTTATCTACGGCGGGTTTAAAGTGCACAGCCGCGTCAAGTACCGCTTTTTCAATTTCAATACTATCCAACCGAACCAAATTGGTGTCGTGTAAAATAGTATGAGCGGTAAGTCCTGAGCCTAACCCAATATTAGCAATCTGCCTTGGTTCTCGGTGATATATAAAAGGTAAAGTTCCGAGCAAGACCATTGTGACTTCATCAACATTGGCTTGAGTTTTCTTATTTGTACCTGCTAAACCCCGCATTGCGATTACCGCATCTGGTTTGCCGTTGTTAGATAACCCTCTATGGCCATTATTACCATACTCAATAACAGCGACCGTTGATGTTTTACCGTCTTTGTGAAATAAAATTTTATTTTGGCTAGTGTCGCGCGTACCATAACGAAACACGCCCGACGCCATTTTCTCGGTGCTAAGTGAGTTAAAGCCAATCGTCAATACTAGTCCTAATAGACCAGCAATTATTTTTCCACCGAGCCGGTTGCTAATACGAGTTTGAGAAATACGACTAAATAGGTATAAGCCAAGACCAACGTCAACTAACGC
>CAYQVT010000376.1:1222-1772 GCA_964420885.1 uncultured Gammaproteobacteria bacterium | reverse complement strand
GCAGCACCAATTACCGGTCCGAGCAAAGTACCCGCACCGCCAACAATCACCCACTTTAGTCCAAACACCGGCATTACTAATTGGATTGCTAGTACCACACCGATGATGCTACCTAAGGTATTAAACGCGTAAACTTTGCCGATCGCGCTATCGCCATAGTTAGACTGCAGCATAATATTTGTAACTAATGGTAGGGTCATGCCTGCACACAATGTAACTGGTAGCATTACCAATAAGGATATTGCAAAACTAAAAAAGGAATACATCATGTAGCCGCTATCCGATTTATCAAGCGCGTCTATAACAAACCCCATTATTTCGAATGTGTGGTTGTAGACCGGAATTGTTAGTGCGGCAAAGATGCCCATTGAAATCTGGATGGAAGCCAAAACGAAGATTGGGTCTTTTATTCGATCGATGAACTTGTGTATTAAAAGGCCACCCATCGCCAAACCTATGATGAATGCGCTCAACATAATTTCAAAAGCATGCGTCGAACCACCAAGAACCATTGTCAACATTCTGATCCAACCGATTTCGTACATAAACG
>CAYQVT010000376.1:0-1212 GCA_964420885.1 uncultured Gammaproteobacteria bacterium | reverse complement strand
ACCAGTCAAGCCAGCAATCCAAAAAAAGTAGTTAACTCCTGAGTTCGCAACGTTTTTGGCTGGGGTATTTCGGACTTCGGAGTAAACATCGCCTTTAGACAAACCATAAACAAGTAATGCCAATATAATGTTCATTAAACCCGCGGTAAGTACGGCGCCAGGTAGGCCCATATTAGGAATAAGTACGAATGCGTTCGTAAGTATGCCTAATGCTGCACCCATACTATTGACGAAGTACAGAAGTGCGAGCGTTTTCCCGGTATCAGTCGAAAAACGCCTTAAAAGGCCAGCCGTTAAAAGAGGGAACGTTGCACCCAACAGTACTGATTGCGGAAGAATCATTAGCGCACCTAGGGTCCATTTTACGGTCTGAACAAGTATCGGACTGCCCAGATTGGGAAAAATATGATCAAACGCCGCTGCCTCTACTGTTGTAAAGATAAAGTGAAAACTTATGCCCAGGAGTCCAATTACACCCTCGCAAATTCCGTACCAAAGTATTAGATTTTTTAGATTCTTGCTCGTACGAGCCGCCGCTGCAGAACCCAGCGCCATACCACCCATAAATATTGCAAGCACTAAGACTTGCGCATATGAAGAATGACCTAGAAATAATTTGAGATAGTGCGTCCATATCGATTCATAAATCAGGCCTGAAAATCCTGATAATGCAAATACAATCACGAACACAAAGAAAAATTGGTTTTTATTCATCCGCTGAACCTTACAAAACAATTATTTTTTAACTGCTTATATTTTAGCAAGCACTAGACTTTCTTGGTGGGACAAGTATCAAGGTATAGTGATTCGATTCGTTTGAATTTCTTACAAGAAAACTATTCGTTTAGACCGGATGGTACCGCCACAACAACTGTGGCGGTACCCGCGGACCGTCAAAACACAGCCGCATAACACGTAACCATGTTTCTCCCAGAGACAGTCCAAGTCCCCAAGTCCCCCGGAGCAATTCCGGGACTTGATCGACTGGCACCACCGACAGGCGGTGCCAAACTCCAGATAATTGTATGGTCTCTAACACCAGATTGGCTAGCGAGCTGCGACTATAGTGTGACTTGGTACTAACAGAAAAATACCTGTGGAAAACAGATTGACAGAATTTATAGACCTGGGTTGTCGTTAGATGTAGTCCAGCATGCTAGCCAAGCCAAAACCAACCCTACAAAGCGTTATATTTAGTGTTAGCTTTCGTCA
>CAYQVT010000375.1:0-2768 GCA_964420885.1 uncultured Gammaproteobacteria bacterium | reverse complement strand
CGTGGGTAGATGCCATTAATACGAATACTGACAAAGGCATGCGAACGGTAGTGCAAAGAGCGGGCTTGGATTGGCCAGATGCTAAAGCAATAATCGACACGCCGGGTTGGGAAGCAATGATTGAAGAAAACCGCTTGGCTATGTACGGACTTGGTCTGTGGGGCGTGCCTAGTTACCAATTGCTAGATGAGCAGGGAAATACCGTAGTCGCACTTTGGGGGCAAGATCGTTTGTGGCTGGTCTCGGAGGTCATACAAGAAAAACTAAAACGACTAAAATCTAGGGGTGAGTCTAGATAAGTCTAGAACAAAGATAGGGGGTCACCCATTAGGCAGAAAGTCAAGTTTGGGCACTAACGGATCCTCTCGCCAGCACGAACTTCCTAAGTATAACAAAGCTACTCAGTGCTCCCGTATTTTCAATATAGGGCATCACATCGTAATCCCCCCAGAAAATAGTCGTCCTTATAAGTAGAAAATTCTACAATGTTAATAAGGAGCAAAACAATGAGAACATCGAAGTACAATGATAGCCAGATACTGGCGATATTGAAGCAAAACGAAGCGGGCGTATCAGTCCCGGACCTGTGCCGCGAGCACGGTATGAGTTCAGCGAAATTTTATAAGTGGCGTGCCAAGTTCGGCGGCATGGACGCCTCGTTAATGAAACGCATGAAAGAGCTTGAGGCTGAGAACCGGCGCTTAAAGAAGATGTATGCCGAAGAACGTCTGGTAGCCGAGATCCGTAAGGAAGCCCTTGAGGGAAAGTACTAAAGCCATCTCTGCGTAAAGAGATGGCAATAAATTGTATCAAAGAGCGTCAGATCAGCATAAGGCTTGCTTGTCGCTGCTTTAACGTTAGCCAGACCTGTTATCGGTATCAGGCAAAGCTGTCGACTGAGAATGCCCTAATAGCCGATTGGCTACTGCGTCTTACACAAACGCATAAGCGCTGGGGCTTTGGTCTATGTTTTTTGTATTTGCGTAATGTTAAAGGCTACGGCTGGAACCATAAGCGTGTGTATCGGATTTACCGAGAGTTAGAGCTAAACTTACGGATTAAACCTAGACGCCGGATCAAGCGGGATCGTCCCGACCCATTGAGCGTACCTACCGCCAAGAATCAGGTCTGGTCAATGGACTTCATGAGTGATGCGTTAGCAGATGGCAGAAAAATACGAACATTCAATGTGATGGATGATTATAACCGTGAGGGCCTGGCGGTTGACGTTGATTATTCACTCCCAAGTGTTCGCGTCATACGCGCCCTTGAGCAAGTGATTGAATGGCGCGGCAAGCCGGCAGCGTTACGTTGTGATAATGGCCCTGAGTACATTAGCCACCAACTGGTTGAGTGGGCAAACGAGCAACATATTACGCTGTTGTATATCCAACCTGGAAAGCCTAACCAGAATGCTTACATTGAACGATTTAACCGAATTGCTCGACATGAGTGGTTAGACTTACATGCCTTTGAGAGTATTGAACATGCCCAGCACTTGGCAACTCAATGGCTTTGGCAATACAATAACGAAAGACCGCATACAGCTATCGGAGGTATACCACCTAAGCGTTTACTGAATGCGGCTTAATTGATTCTACTTTTAGGTTCGATTATTAATGGGGGGATTACGGAAAGTTATGTATTTTTATGGACGCATTTTAGTGTTGATCTCGGTACTATTGGGGTTCAGTAGCTGCATGTCAATCGATCTTAAAGGTGAAACTTGCACTCAGTCGGATTATACCGGAATGGGTATAACGGTCGCCAAGGTGACTGTGGAGCAGGCCGAGACCCAATCCCTAAAAAGAATTCGCGAGTCGGGAACTGATACTCCAGCCGTACCATTTGGATACAATAATGATGAATGGTTAAGGCTTAAAAAGAGACTTAATGAGGAGTCAGATTGTTTAATTGAATATGATGCTTTTAAGAGCCGGGATAGTCGGATAGGTGGATCGGCAGGCATTCTAATCCAGCGAAAAAATAAGGTTGTCTACGTAATGAGGAACAGTATTATTTAGATTGTGGTAGAAAGCACTTTCTCCAAAATTAAAATCTTATGAATTATATAAAGTTGCTATCGGCTTCGGTGCTAATCTTGTTTTCTATTTCATCCTGCGATAATGGTGAGAGGTATTGTTCTAAATTAGAGAGCAGGCTTAATGACGTAAAGGTGCAAAAGAAACTGCTTGCCTGGGTTTCAGAGACGTTTGCGAATGGAGAAATTTCAGAAGATCAAGTTGCCATTAATACTAGCCTGCTCCAGGGGCGTTACACTTACACAGGCGATTTCGATTGGAGTTTGTTAGGCTTCAATCGTTTCTATGGCGAAGCTAAGCTGTATATACCAATAAAGTACGGTGGAGATTTGATACCTCAGGTAGAGAACAATCGGATACAGAATATAGAAGCGATACGGTTTATAGAGCAGACACGGCGATACGTCATGGTGAAAGTCGACCCGAGTACACCCTATGAGGGTGAGTTTAAAGATTACAGTCATTCAAAAACGGAAATAGCGCCTGGTATTACATTGATTTGTGTAACTCTAGCTACGAATCCAGATTAGATATGTCAAACCGCTCGCTTTTCATGAGTGAACGTCGAAGCTTGATCCAATCGAATTGCTCAGCATTTTTTTAAGTTCTGGATGAGCGAAGAGTAGGTCAAGTGAAATCTTGAAGCGAGCAGTAGAGTGGTTTATTGCAGACCGGCAAATAAAAATTATTTCAGTTAGAGTTCGCCAGCTTTAATTTGATTTTTTA
>CAYQVT010000374.1:1977-2775 GCA_964420885.1 uncultured Gammaproteobacteria bacterium | reverse complement strand
GAACTTGCACCTTTTCCCAAAGTATAAACGGCTGGATGCTCTAGCAAAATAAGATGGTCTCTTAATTGCGGATTAACCAATCTTTCAGCCAATAATTTCTTTTGATATTCCCAGGCAACAGAATAGGGAACAAGATCGTAATTATCGAGAATGCAATTTCTCATTTTCGAATTTGTCATCCTTAGTTTAAAAAATGTCAACCAATGTAAAAGAACATAAAAAGAATCAATAGATACATGTCTTGAGCGATACAAAGTGTTAGTCTAATAGTATTAAAACACCAAACATAAAGTTCTGCTTAAAAAGACTTTGATCAAATTAAAAATATCAATCTGATGCCAAAAGAAGTATAGAACAAAAAGATTTTGTTAATAGTAACTTTTTTCTGGATGAGAAATGTCACTATTGCCTAATCTGCTTTCAGGACGTTAAAGATACAAATTCAAAGTAATGACTAAAGCTCAGGATTAACAAGTAGATTATTTCTTAATCTTCCATTCGTTTGTTTCCATCACTTATTTTTTTTAAAAGCCAACTACTATTCAATTTAGAGTTACTTTTGTGTGCGTGGTTCGATTCGATTTTTTATCTTTTATTGCTGATCATAATATCAAGTAGCAGTATAAAAAAGTTGTTGTTTCTGCGAACTTGATAATCAGTTAATTGTTCCTAAAAAAGGTTGCATGTTTTCGATCTTAAATCTTTTTATTTGCGAGATCTGCTGGTAGTTTTTCTTTCAACAATCAAAACCCTTACTCCATGGAGCGTCTAATATGAAGCTACTGATTCAAGGCAATA
>CAYQVT010000374.1:1367-1967 GCA_964420885.1 uncultured Gammaproteobacteria bacterium | reverse complement strand
CGGATGCAATCCACAACCATGTCAAGCAGAAGTTAGAAAAAGCCGTTAAGCATTTTAATAATCTAACCTCTAAAGTTGATGTCCATCTTTCCGTTGCCAATCATAGTCGCGCCGTTGATAATCACCAAGCTGAGGTTACCGTTTTTGCTAACGGAACTGTAATTAGAGCGCAAGAAAGTAGCGGCAATCTTTATGCCAGTATCGACATGGTTGCAGATAAAATTGCTCGTCAACTACGGAAGTACAAGGAAAAGCAACTTGGAAAGAAAGGCAATCCTAATGACGAAATCAATGATTTTGAGTTAGATGAGCAAACTACAGACCTTAATTTTGCCACAGAAAAAACCCCTCAATTACCTCAAGAGGTTGTCAGAACTAAATACTTCTCCATGCCCCCAATGTCTGTGCAGCAGGCTTTAGAGCAACTACAAATTATCGATCACGATTTTTATATGTTCCTTAATGAGTCAAGCAAGCAAATAAATGTTATTTACTCTCGCAATCATGGAGGTTATGGAGTAATCCAACCTCGCCCAGGAGAAAATGTTGTCTTTGAAAATAATGGCAATGGTCACTCTGAGCAAGTAAATCACTTTGAAG
>CAYQVT010000374.1:405-1357 GCA_964420885.1 uncultured Gammaproteobacteria bacterium | reverse complement strand
CAGTACCTTACAGCTAGAAAAATAAGAATATGGCTGCAATCAAGTGATTTTGATCTGAATTAACTTTTAAACGGTGGTGTTTTGATTTGTCTTTTGGTCTAGAGGAGAATTAGATTCTCTAGTGATAAAAGGCAATCCTGCACCACCTAGTCCTTTTTTGATTCTTTCATCCGTCGAATCAAAAACCACAAATAAAGGATAAATTTTTTCGGCGGCTTCGCTAAACATGTGCTCGGCACCTAAAGGCATCATCCACTTATAATCTTGTTCTAAATAGATCTGGGTCTGTCTCCACCTAATTAGCAGTTGGGAAAAATCCTCATGAGGTCGATGGATAAAAACAATAATTTCAGTACCAATTTTTATTTTCCATTCCGGGTCGCACATTATAATTCCCAAGTCACAGGGTAAAAGCAAGGCCTTTTCCCAGAATTCTCGGACCGATGAGCTTTTTCTGGTTACTAGCGATTGACGAATTGTAACCACGGGAAGAGGAATGGTAACTAAGCTTTCTTCTGGTCTTCTTGTACTGGGAAGAGTTTCTAAGTAGGGGCGATATTGCTTTAATAAAGCGATCGCTCCCTGGTTGCAACTACATTCTGCTAGTAACTTCTCATAATCAGATTGCTTTACACTCATAAAGTCACAAATTTAGCTATTTTCTATAGTATTGATAGTTAAATTGCTGCTGAAAATATCAGTCTATATTCTTAGAAAACGAGACTTTGTTTTTAGCGAAATGTTGACGATTGATACTTAAGCTAATTGATCGAAAATTGAGAACATTGGTAAATACATCGAAAGTAGAATTGTCCCTACCATTACAGCAATCCCCACCATCATAATAGGCTCGATCATGCTGGTTAGTCCTTTAACTGCCTGTTCTACTTCGGGCTGGAGTTCGCCATCGCCAATGAACCTCAAGAAAAATTCACTGTTTTCAGGAACTGAA
>CAYQVT010000374.1:0-395 GCA_964420885.1 uncultured Gammaproteobacteria bacterium | reverse complement strand
TCAGCTACTTTAGACATCATCGAGTCTAATTCACCTGTTTCTTCTCCAATACTAATCATTTGGATTGCCAAAGGAGGAAAAACATTTTCTTTTTGAATCGCCAAAGAAATCATTCCACCTTGTTGAATTTCGTGCTTTGCGCCTTGAATCGCATTAACGATTACTTGATTGCCGATTGTATTACCAACAATATCAAAGCTATTTAAAACAGGAACACCCGATCTGGTTAAAACACCAAAAACACGACAGAAGCGGGCAACAGCAGACTTTTCATTGAGATCGCCAAACAAAGGCATCTTCAAGAAAAATCCATCAATTTGCAATCTTCCCATAGGTGTTTTGTAATAGGTTTTAAAAACAAACACGATGACCATAATCCCGATAATGGGGATTAT
>CAYQVT010000373.1:730-2789 GCA_964420885.1 uncultured Gammaproteobacteria bacterium | reverse complement strand
AGGGGGGAAAGACACTTTAGCTCACGTTTTGAAATTATCCTCATCACGAAATCTCCACGAATGTAGAGCATCGCGATGCCCAGGGTTATCGACATACCCGGGTAAAACGTTACTAACCTTTTTGTCTGAATCTTCAAAGACTCAATCAAATATAGTGATGTTATAAAATCTAAAATATAAAATACTATTGATAAAAAATTATGTGCAATATAGATTATTTGATGGAAGAATTGATTACTTAGGGGGGAAGTTATGCGTTATTTAATAGACACCATTCCTCTAATGACCTTTAGTATTTCGATGCATGGTCGAATAATTTGTTTGAATGCAAAGAGCTGAATAAATATTGGGGGGGGTGATTCGTGAAGATCTGTAAATATTTTCTAATAGGAATTGGATTTATATTCTTGCCAGGATGCGCAAATTTTAATTCTGTTACCAAGAAGAAAACCCTGTCAGACTCAATCGAAACCGTTTTCATCGACGCCAAACAACGAGTTGTATATACGAACAACCGGGAGGATGATTCTGGCGCGTACACACTACCAGTGTTTTGTGCTGAACCAAGCCCTGATGCTTTATCAGTTTTGGCTGCGTCTGGTGGCGTTGATGTGACTACCAAAAGTGGTCTCAATGCTGCAGCGCAAGGGGCGTTATCGGAAGCCGGTGGATCAATAGGTCTTCGCACACAATCAATTCAATTAATGCGTGATGCTATGTATCGAATCTGTGAGGGATATGCAAATAGTGCGCTTGATGAAGCGAACTTCGAAACACTCCATCGTCGCTTCCAGCAATCAATGGTTACAATCCTTGCAGTAGAGCAACTTACCGGTGCTGTACGTCCGCCTGCGCTCATTCTCGCCGCTGGCGCAGGCACCGATTCCGAATCAATTCTCACGACTTCTGCGAACGCCCAAAAGCTCCAGAATGAATGGAAAGATAGACAAAAAGAAGTTAATGAAGCCAAAGAAAATGCGACAAAGAACGATACAAAGATAGCGACACTGAAAGAAACGATTTCAAAAAAAGAAAGTGCGGCGGCGCCGCAAGACGCATCGGCAGAGAAAGCGGAACTAGCAACTGCTGAAAAAAACAAATCTGACTTAGACAAGGCTGTTAGTGATACCACTGTTGCGGAAGCTACGGCTAAAGAAAACTATGAAGCTGCTGACGACTTACGACAACAAGCGATATTAAATGGCTCATCATCTAGCGCTGGCGGAGCGCTGCTAGCCTCCCCAGCACAACAGATAACCGCCGAAGCGGCAACACAAGTGGCATCTGCAGTAAAAGAAATCGTTAAAGACTATAATGACCTCACGTTTATTAAAGAAGTCTGTACGACAATGCTGACTTCATTTGTTGACGCCAAAAACAACGATGCGCGACAACATCTGATGACGCCGTTATATCATATGATCGATAGTAATGGCGAACGAGTGACCCACTCATTTCTTAGTTTATGCACTGAGGAAATTGGTGACCGTATTTCACAAGAGGCAAAACGGGTCGTGGAGAAGCGAACACTAGTTAATACTGAACAAGAGAAAATAGAAAAAAAACAAATAGAACTAAGCGCACTTGAATCGAGATTGGATACCCGGCAAAAAACTTACAACCAAACAAGTGCTGCATTAGAAAAAGCGATAAACGATGGTAAACAACTTCGAAACGATAAGGCGCAATTAGAGGCCACATATCAAGAGCAGCAAAATAATTTTAGACAATTACAAACAAGTTACGAAAAACTAAAATTGGACTTCAACAGTATACGTGATTCAAGCGGGGTTTTATCAACACAAATAAAAGAAGAGGCTGCTCGAACACAAAAAGTCGTAGCACTCGCCGAAAACACAGTGGGTTCACAAAAAGCCCGTAGAGCTCTGTGTGAGAACGAACAAAGTCGCCTTGCGATAATTAATGAGCCTGTAACTAGGCAAGAATGTGAGAAACGACTAGCTTCACAAGCTGGTGAATTGGGTCCCGATCTGCAATCAAAAATCATTGATGATTTGGGAGAAATCTCAAAAGCGCTTGATCAATTAGATTTTTCATC
>CAYQVT010000373.1:271-720 GCA_964420885.1 uncultured Gammaproteobacteria bacterium | reverse complement strand
CAGTTGATGAAATTGATCAACAGTAGGTATCGGTTCGTCTGATAAATATAGAGAATTGGCATTGCGTATTTTGCCATTAACCACCCGGGAGGCACCATGCGCAACGTTTATATACTTATCTTATTGGGATTATCCCTGTTTCTTTCTAATGCCAACGCCAATGAGAGAGGTATTGGTCGTTTAACATGTGGACAGTTTATTCAATTGATAGCAAGGGCAGATTCCCAAGAGTTGAAAAACAGGCGATACTATGAGCTATTTCAATGGACATATGGATACTGGACGAGACGAAATGCCGAGTTACCTCAGCGCAAAGCGAACGACCCAACTGAGGGTGAATACAAGAAAGACCTCAACAGTGAGATTATGACCACTTATGAAGTTGCAGAGAATGTCAATAATACCTGTGCAACGGATAAAAATGTGAAAATACGATCCATAGTAGAGAA
>CAYQVT010000373.1:0-261 GCA_964420885.1 uncultured Gammaproteobacteria bacterium | reverse complement strand
GCCTTCAATATCGTAATAAAAAATTCAATACTGGTGTACCCGCTAGAGCTTCGTAAACTTCTGGTATTGAGCACCGCTGCACATAGCTTCGCGATATAAGGGGGGGGCCAAAGGGTGGTCTGAAATTCCTTCACCCAAAATTCTTAATAAAATCAATGGTTTATGGAATATCGTGGCGCGCCCGTTCGAACTTTGTTCGAACGAGAATCCGGGTTTTAGGTGCGCCCTATCATCAACAACGCCTCGCCATTTAAGGAAAGA
>CAYQVT010000372.1:0-2798 GCA_964420885.1 uncultured Gammaproteobacteria bacterium | reverse complement strand
CACCACCCACAACAACAAGGCCTTGCGCATTGTCAGCGGTAATGGTGGTGGTTCTGGTGGCTCTCGTTCGTTTACCGACGCACTCAAATCACAAACAATTTCGGGCAACACCGGATACACCGCAGCGGGCGGATCGGTGACGGTTAATAACCATACTTTGAGCGAGGCGCAAATGCCACACCACGCTCACGGCTATGGAACAAATACTGTTAATGCGCAAAATGTACCAGGTTCGGTTCACTCCGCAGGCCATTCGACCTTCTTTAACACCTCAGGCAAAGGCGGCACCCAAGGACATAACCACACCGCCAGTTTTCGCGGTAGTACTCACCGTCATACGTTTAGCACCACGCTAAATATGTCCGTTCAATACGTCGACGCCATAATTTGTCAAAAGGACTAATCCATGAACCGAAAAACCTGCCCATTTCATAACGAACCCTGTCATGGCGATGACTGCGCGCTGTTTACCAGTGTTCGTGGTGAAGACCCCAACACCGGGGTCGAGATTGACGAAAAACGATGTGCTATCTCATTCCTACCAATGCTCTTGATTGAAACCGCTAAGGCGCAATACCAAACAGGTGCCGCAGTTGAATCGACCCGTAATATCTTTGCCAGTGCCTTGAAAAATACAGGCGGCATTGAGGATCAAAGCTAGCCATGAATACCCTAAAGATATTAGTCCAAGACAAACTGATCATGGTCGATGGTGTGGCTATGCATTTCAACCTTGATGACCTGATAGACGCTGATATTTGGGCGGTCAGCTTCGATAATGACAAAGGTGAAGTTGAGTACATCGACCCAGAGCGGGAGAACGAAACCATTAATCACGTCGGCCCGTATCAAGAAATTATTGACCGACATGCCAGTGCTTACCAAGCCATGCAAGCGCAACAAGCCGAGATAGAGGCCAGTAATCAAGCCGAAGCCGCCGCGCTGCAACTTAAGCTTGACGGTTTTGACTACAAGGGCACTGCGGTGAGTTTTACCGAGCCAGACCGGCGAACGGTGGCCGAAGCCAATGCCGCTTTTGATAAACAGACACCGGCTGGAGATTTCTATTTAGCCGACGGTGTTTTATTGCGCATGAAATTTCAGAACGGCAATGAAATACGTGTTGATCGAATTGAGTTTGACAACGAGTTCTTCCCCCAATTCTTCGCGCGCGCAAGCGCTGATTTTCTTTAACCAAAGGTAAACAAAAATGAATATCAAACAAATTCTATCTGCACCAAATTTCGTACTCACAATTTGCATCGTGATTATGCTGACGTTATCTGGCTGCGCAAATTCTTCAAAGCTAAAAACCGATTTCGCAAAAGAAGTGATCGAATTAGATCAAGACTTTCTGAATGGTTTCGTCGGAGCGCTAAAAGACTCCAACGCAAACAACATCCTAAAAATAGAAGCGTTCAAAGACAAACCGATCACCATCAACGCCAAATCATTTGAAGTCAACATACCTATCGATTTGGTGGCGATTTTTAATAGTCAAGCGTTTCGTAGAGATTACGGTGCGCTATTCCCAAAAACAACCAACGGCTGGGACGCTTATATCGCAACGCTGGAAAGCGCTGAACGGATAGCCAGTGAACCGGTGCCTTGGTTGTCAACTGCCCTCAGAAGCGTAGCCAACAGACCGAGCTTCGAAATTAACGGCAATGCCAACGCCGTTGCAGGCAACGACACCTCTAGAGCCGATGTGATCGACAGCAACAATCAAACTGACAGTTCAGACAATTCAGACAATTCGACTATTGCCCCTGCGGCGGTTGAGGCGGACGCACCACCAGAACAATAGAAGCATGAAATTAGACATCATTCATAACGGCGACACGGTTAGAGTTAAAACAAGTTTCGAGCTAGCCGGTGTACGGGTTATTAAAGGCTTTAGTTCAAATGGCCTTAGCGTGCCTCGACCGCTTCGGTTTATTGCCAGTCCTTTCGGCAGATATTTGGCGGCCGCGCTAGTGCACGACGCTATGTATCGTTGTTCAAACACATCTAACACGATTGCTCGTAACCATTTCAAACTAGCTCTCTATCAACTGGGCGCCTCTCGATTAATGGTTTTCACCCTTGTCACAGGTGTAATGGTTGGCGAGCACTGGTGTCGTTTTAAATCCCTATTTACCTAATCATGAACATTACTAAACCAAAAAAACGGAGACTAACATGACCGATTTTCATCATGGTGTACGCGTTGCCGAAGTCAACGACGGTGCCCGCCCTATTCGCGCTATTTCCACCGCCATAATCGGTGTTGTAGTAACCGCTCCTAACGCGGACCCCGACATTTTTCCTGTTAATAAACTGGTTCAAATCACCAATGTTCAAACCGCATTGGGCCAGATTGGTGAAACTGGTACCGGCGCGCGCGTGTTAGAAGCCATTAAAGATCACGGCAGCCCATTAATTCATCTTGTAGTTGTGCCTGAAGGCGCTACGACCGAGGAAACCACAGTCAATGTTATAGGCAGTAATGAAAACGGAGTACGCACCGGCTTGCAGGCCCTAAGGACAGCAAAACAAAAATTCGGTAATCAACCTAAGATATTGGGCGTACCCGAGCTTGACACCTTGGCAGTAACCGTGGAGTTGGCAGGAATAGCCGCTCAAACCAAAGCATTTGCGTACGCTGTGGCTCGTAAAGAAGATGGCAGTGTAGCGGATACCGTCGCCGAAGCGGTCGCGTATCGCAATAATTTCGGTAACCGTGAGCTTATGATACTGCACCCAGAATTCTTAACGCTTGACACCGCAGGCAATGAACGGCCCGAATCATCGGTTGC
>CAYQVT010000371.1:0-2801 GCA_964420885.1 uncultured Gammaproteobacteria bacterium | reverse complement strand
AAACAGCAATTTTCCTCTATGGGCTATAAGCATGCTGTCGTAGAGGCCGTGCTTACCGTCAGCGATTTCCTCAGCCAGCTTAATAACCAAGTCTTTATTACCACTATCTACACCCAACTCACCCACAGAAATATTATCTTTTCTGTCAGCTGGACTTATATCGATAAACGCCTTCTCAAGGTACGGCATATCCCAGAATGAGGCTGCGGCATCATCGGCTATGGCTTCTGGTGCGAGTTCACTATTTTCTTCGGCGCTTATCAATGTAAAGCTGCCAAATAGCACAACAGCGAGTAAGCCTTTAAAATTTAAATTCATGCGTATCTCTATATTGTTTTAATGTTCTAGTCTTTTTTAACTCTTTAGGGTTCAGCTTTATCTTTTCTAAGGCAACTCTACTTAATTCACGACCTTTTGCGCAACTTAAAACAGACCGCTAGCTATTAGCTCTGTTTTGACGAAGCTAAGAGTTGCGTTACTGAAGAAAGTCATCTAATTGTGAATTCAATTCATTGAGAGTTGCCCCAGATATTACGAAGTGCAACTTTACTGCAGCATCTTTGGTTTTAAACTCTTGTGACTCAGCTCTCCATTGAACGATCGCGGCTTTGGCATTCGCGTCAAAACATGAATGGGTAGAAGAGAAGACGTGTGGACTATGAATGCTCCCATCCTTGCGAACATCATGATCTAGAATGACGGTACCCAGTCTCATTGTATATTCCGGAACGAGTCGGCCATTAACCGGAACCTGTTTCGCTTCAGTTTTAACATCCTCTTTCTTAAGGCCGTGGCAATTTGCGGGCAGTTGCAACGGCGTGCGCTTAACGTATTCAATCTGACCAAACTCGGCATCCATCACTTTGTCTGTGGCAATAGCTATCGTACTCATCAGGCCAATCACGCCCGCCCCGATAAACGTTACAAGGAGTGCCGCGTCCCAACGACGCGTTCGCGCTTTAGGTTCATTTTGCATTATGCCGGTAAGTCTCATTTTGACATTTCTATGACGTGTTGAGCCGAGTTGAGCCGTTGGACATGGCATTGACTCATTGTCGCTAAGGTTTGGACGCTGGGTACTCAGTAAGAGTGCAGCATAATCCTTTCGTTCTGCTGCTGAGAGTTTTTTTGTCGCTGCATAGTCTGCACGTAGTTCAATTGATAAACGCCATTGCCGTACGAGGTAGCAAACGCCAGGGCTTCGCAGCATTGCGTCCTGCAAAAGTAAGAGCAGCAACGTAAGTTCTGCGTCATTGTGATGTAAATGGGCACGTTCATGCCGTATTAACGTTGGCTGAATCGTAAACTCATGAGGAACTACGATCGCTCTACGTGGCCAAGACAGGGTTATGGGAGGTACTTGGGAACTTGTTGTAAAGACATCTGGCATGTCTGTCGGCGCAAGAGGTAACTTCTGTAAACATGACCATCGCCATAGCGTTCGGCTCATAAGCATGATACTCAGCCCCATGTATATCATCAAATAGTTTATCGGTGCTGGGCCTTCTGTCGAGCTAGGGTTAGCTTGTATAGGGATAAGTTCCAATATCTCTAAGGCCGGAAAACTAATCGCTTTGTCGAAAGGTATTAAATATAGAACGCCTGGTAACAAACTAAGGACAATCAAAGTTAACCAAACAATTGGCGATGGAAAACTTGCACCAATTCGCCCTGCTCCATCACGCTGCAAAACCCAGGCGCCACTTGCAACAACAAGGCTCCATAGATGAACAAGGATAAGCGCCTTAATCATCATCACTCTCGTTCAGAAGGCGATCTAACTCTTGCCACTCTTCTTCCGTTAACATTTTGCTATCGTGAAAAGCAGCGGTAGGAAGCGGACCTTTCATTTCTAAAACTGTACTGAAGAATTCACGCATAACACCCGATAATGTGCGAGCTTTACTTTCAACAGGGGTATATACACGTACACCGTGCTTAGTGTCGAGTGATAGTAGAGCTTTATCTACCATACGCGATAGTGTTGTGCGTGTTGTCGAAAACGACCAGCCTAGTTGCTGACTAACGTTGTCTTGTATCTCTCGTGCAGATAGAGGCGCTCGAGCCCAAAGCGCTTTGAGGATAACCAGTTCAGATTTGCTTGGATGTGTCATATGTCACACTATATGTTACAAATGTAACATGAGTCAAACTTTTGTTAAAAATAGAACTTAAAAATGATTAAGGTTATGGTTCTCAAACAGGCGTGGTTGAATGTGGTATTCCCATGTGTTGAGATTTGGTTGTAGAAGTATCGACCTATTTGATTAATAGGTAAAACGGACAAAAAATTCATATTCATTGACAATTTGCCCCCAGATAGTCAACAATTAATTCAACCCTACACCGAAGCATTCCCTTACGTATTGGTCAAGAAGGCGGCTAAAAGAGTTTGGCTTAGTATGAGTGTGAAATGGCCAAGTGGAATCAGTCTTTCAGCGGATTCCAATTTACTCTCTATCGAAGGTATTAGGCATGTCCTCGCGATTGCGGTTATATATATTATCAACAATAACCTTCTGGTTATCAGGCTTAAGTAAATAGTCGACAACACTGTCCATCAATGCACTATGATTCGCCCGACCACAATTCTGTAACTCAACTAAATTAAGTAATTCGTCCTTCGTTATCGTATCTATAGGTCGGCACTAAAAAAATATCTTGGGACTTAAGAGTTACAACTTGGTTGTGGATGGTGATTGCGATGAAATCGTAATAAACATGTATTAGTTAATTCTAGTTCAACGTTTAGATGTCGGCTAAAAATTAAAGGATTCTTGGTGAAGGCTTTTAGGGCTAAC
>CAYQVT010000370.1:0-2824 GCA_964420885.1 uncultured Gammaproteobacteria bacterium | reverse complement strand
CTTTTGCTGGACACCCACTATTAATCAAAATTTTAATAGTGGGCGTCGAGGCTAATTGGAAAAATAAGCCAACCGCAGATCAGAGATCTTCTTTAATAATCCTTAAGGAATATGTTTCCGAATAGGTATCGTAATCAAAATTCGAATCAATCGTCAGCGCAACGCAATCTATTTTTTCTGGCATGTCTGATTTCGGATTGAGATCGTATGTGTAGGCCGCGTAATCGAAAAAACTAACTCCAACAATCTTTGCCCGATCAGCTGATGAACTTTGTCCTAGGTTATAAAGAAGCGGTGTATAGATATAGCTTGCTTTGGGAAAAAACTTATTAACAACACAACTTCCAAAGTTCAGAAGCAATTCATCAGGTCGCTTTTCGGACCAAGTCGATTCGAATAGTGCGAGCTTTTCTGCAACGGTGAGGTAACCGATAATCGAATCTGGTTTGTACTTGTCTTGCACATAGATGTTGTAGTTTCTGATGCCACCGCCGCCGTTAGAAAAATCGTCGTACGATCCTGATGTGTTGTCGGACCAATGCATGGGTGTCCCCAGTGCGTACCCAGTGCGTAGTCGGGATTTTCAGCATAAATGAGTCGCGGAATTTGCGGGGGCGTAGTACTGTTCCCCCATCAATTTTAGCGGCGTTGCTAACGCTAATGCCGATTATCGGAATGATTTACCCACAGCCGCTGGACTCAAATTTAATGCGAATGTTCCAGATAACTACCATATGGGCGTTTGCTATTATTCTCTCGACTCGACGCTCAAAGTTACAACCTAGCGTATAAAAATCAGCCATGATTGAATTAATTAGAAAAGTGGGTCGGTGCCGCTTCAGTTTAAGGTAAAAATTATCAGTCAGGAACAATGTTAAATAAGGGTGTGTTTCTTTTTTTTGTAATCAGTTTTCGAATTCTCACATGATTCAATAAACGTATTATTTTGTGATTTACTAATACCGTTCATTGAGAGACGTTTTGCATGTTTGTTTTTCATTTCTTTCCCTGACTATAATAGGGTGAAGTGATTTCACCAGTAAGGAAGTATGTCAAAACAAATCGTATCCGAGATGCAATGGACTCCAGCAGAGCTGGGTTCCCTACCGATTGAAAAAGGCTTTCGGATGCGAGGCCTTGAGACAACGCGTCTTGATACCTTAATTGATGCGGCGTTCGCCTTTGTCCTCTCTATTTTGGTTATATCTCAGGGAGATATTCCGAGCAACTTTACCGAGTTAATGGTTGGTATTAAAAGTATCCCTGCTCTGGCGATGAGCTTTTGGGTCTTAATGTTGTTTTGGTTGTCGCATCGGCAGTGGAGTAGGCGCTTCGCGATTGAGAGCAAAGCGTCGATCCTATTAAGCATCAGCTTGGTGTTTGCCTTATTAGTTTATGTATACCCATTGCGAATACTGTTCGAGTTAATGTTCCATGGAATCGGCAGTGGTTATTTCCCAAGGAGTTTTGACATAAATACTGAAAGCGAAGCTCGTGCTTTTTTCATATTTTATGCTGTTGGGTCTATGGTGATGTCATTATTGATCATGGGTTTGCAGTTTTTAGCGCTTAAGCGAGCTAAATCTCTGGTACTAAATCGGTTCGAGTATTCCGTAACAAAGGCCGCTTGTATTCGATGGTTTTGCTCGGTATTGATATCGCTTATTTCAATATCAATTAGCTATTTCGCTCCGTTGCAGTACGTGCCACTGGCTGGTTATATATTTTTCTTGATTTTGGTGGTGCAGGCTTTCGAGCAAGGCTACATTCGAAAGTGTAAAAGGCTCTACGCATAATTTTAGCGACATCTATCTCGCTTTAAAGGCCAAGTAAAAAATATGAAATCCATTTACGATGCGTTGACGGGTATTGAAGCGCACATGATTAAAAACCTGCTTGCGTTCAATGAGATCAAAAGCGAAGTCTTCGGGGAACACTTACAAGGCGGTGTAGGTGACCTACAGGCTATAGGGATTGTGAGGGTAATGATCTCCGAACACGATTATGAACGGGCCCGAGAAATTATAAGAGCGTGGGAAGATTCTCAACCACCGCCGGAAGTTGACGCGGAATACAACACGCGAACAGGCAACGGTTTTGGTAGCCTGCTTTTTGGGTTCATCATTGGTGCAGTGGCTATTTTATCGCTTACTCAAACTAATATTGAACTTGATGGTATTGATTATAATGGAGACGGAGAATTAGAAGAAAAATGGAAAAATGGAAATATGTGAATAACGTCATACGGTCAAGTAGCATTGATCAAAATCGAGACGGAGAGGCCGACGCAATATATCGCTATGATTTACGCGGAGAATTGACGTCATTTGAAAGTGATAGTAATTTTGATGGCCGTTTTGAAAACGAATGCCAATTTAGGCAAGGGAATTTAACGGTTTGTTTAACAGATGAAGATGGCGATGGCTTTTCTGAATATCGAGAACGATACAAGCATGGGGTCATAGCGACTTTATCTATTTTCGATCGAGAAACTCGACAGTTAAAAAAGAAGCAGTACTTTGAAATTCAGCGTTTAAAGCACGCGGAAATTGATATAGATGGCGATGGGATACTAGAGACAAAGTATGACTATGATGTCTTCGAAGAACCTGTGTCAAAAGAAAGGTAAACAAACGGTGGTCGTAGCTTTGTTTGGGCTATTCTCATATTTAGCCCGTAAGTGTTGGAGCGGCGTTGATGACGGTTCTTGGAAGACGTTGAGTAGTTTGGCACCTTACCCTCCAAACCCAATCGACAGAACCAACGATGGGCCAGATTTAAATGTACTTCATCGCACAGTTGCCGCTCTGAACGGATGCCATAA
>CAYQVT010000369.1:0-2834 GCA_964420885.1 uncultured Gammaproteobacteria bacterium | reverse complement strand
AGCGCTTGATACTTAACTTTGGAAATTCGGATTTTACCAATTTGACTGTGTCAAAAACTGATAGAGACTGGCTGTTTGTGTAAAAGTCGGCAATTGCTGTGCCTTACTATATACAATCAGAACATGCACCATCTTGGCTAAATTAACATCAATAGCATTGAGTTGTTGGCTCTGCAATATTAGCTAATTTGAACAGTAGTACACTGCCCGCGCAATATCTTCTAATGACCCTAACTTTAAAAAAACATGTTCTAGCTTCTGCGAGTCAATTCCCTGCGGACATCGCCAAACGCAGCGATGTTCCTTTTGGTATGAGTATGAGAAATGTTTGATCATTTCAGGATACCCGACACTGCTTTTGCTTGGAATGTCGTTATATGGATCGTAGTAGACAATCTCACCTGAAAAGAATTCATGACTAGACAATTGTTCAGCTGCAGCAGCCTCTAGCCGTTCTAAAAATTCTTGCTTGTTTTCAATAATCACTGCAGCATCAGCATCGAAATCAGTCGGCATTCGTCTACTAAAATAGGTACAAGTACAATACATATAATAATTCTGCACCTCAGTAAACAGCTCTACAAACCCATTTTTGATAGGAAGCTGATTACCGAAAATATCAACTGATTTATCGCCATTAAGCCATTCCGTTAGCGCCCTATTTTGTATCCACGAAATGTTTCTTTGTCTCTCATCGCATCCAGTGTTGCGGCGTCTTTATAGTATTGAGCTGGGGCGATTCTGATTGATCCTTCGTTGACCATCATTTCTGCGTACTGTGCCTTAGTGTATTTGACTATGGCATCAGTTGGAACTTGACCTGCTTTCTGAAACATAGTGACACCGACTGGGTTTCCTGTGATGTCATATTTTTCAATTAGATCTGTAAAAGGAGTAAACGCTCTTTGATGCAGCTGGCGAAGATTTATCTCGCTCATCAAGCCATGGTAGAGTTCATTATGCTTAGAGAGTTCGAGTTCCTTTGATCCACAAATTCTTCCATCCTTGTCGATGTCGATAGAGTTAATCAGCACATCAGCCATTCTTTTGGCGATTACATCGTCGGTTTCGAGCAACAGATACGGGTAGTTCCGATACTTCAGGTTATAAAACTCGAGTTCGCTCAGTCTACCGTTAGCAGCTTCTGCTCTTTTAGTGAGCACTTTGGCTTGCTCCAAGAAGTTGTTATAAATCCATTGCTGTTTTTCTGTTAGTACCATGTAGGTTCGCAAAGAGGAAGAATTTTTTGTTTATATAAAGACATGAATTTTTCTGGTCTTACCCGCTACCTTCTTGCCCATCTACATTTGCGTCGATCAACTGCCACAAAATATAATGCTGGGTGTATGATGATGCGCACAGACCATCTATCTGTCGGTATCATAACACTCAGTTATGCATAGCTGAGCGACTGCTGTTGGCCGGTTTATGGTCATAACCTAGAGAAAGGAATCTGAACGTTCATGTTTCGATCATACAAATCAGTGAGACCAACAAAGGCATTTTTCGCGGTGTTACATAAGAGGAAATTTTTCTGAATAATAATACGAAGCTATTTCTAGAAAAATGTATGTGTATCGACACCAATGATATTCTACGAGAACTGTCAGATGGTTTGGCAATATCCGAAAAATCAATTTTGATCGAATCCCTTAATCAATTTTATACGCTACTAAAAAACGACTATTCTATAGATGAAATTAACGAGTTATCCTGCGATATAGGAAGGCAATTGACCTCTAGTGCCTCCGTACAGACACTGGATACACTTCGTCACGCGTTTGCATCCTTTGCAGCTGGTGGGCTACATCAATTGTTCACGCGTCAAGAAAATGAATCGTGGTACCCAAAAGTCGTACTTTGTCGCAAAATAAAACCTAATGATATCTCATCGCTTCCAAAAGAATTAAAGCTCTATCGTGGAACTAGCCTAGAAGAACACAATTGTCGTCAATATGGCCAGTCATGGACGACAAAAAAGACAATTGCAAACAAATTCGCTTTCCAACATTACGTCGGGCAGAAGTGGTTTGATAGCAGTAATCGAGTTGTTCTTGAAATGTGTTTTTCAAGATCCAATGTCTTTTTTTCACATCAGTCCGGGGAGTTTGAGGTTGTGGTAAATACAACCAAGATAACAAATGTCCACATCAACACATAACAAAAAGGTTGCGGGAAGTTTGACACAAAGCGTGAGCATGGACTTAAGCTCATAACGGCGCCCGTATCAATACTGTGATGAGAAAGAGAAAAGGGTGCTATAAACACTAAACATTGTATGGCAGCAATAGTCGAAGCAGACAACTAATTTACCTAAAATACCACTTAAATCAGAATAGGAAGGCTATTGATCTATCAATACACAAAAAGTGAGCTTTCCGAGTCGATTTCAGCAAAGGCAGCTGCTTGGGCTATTTCAGAGGTCCAGCGCGAAAGCAAGGGAGACTCTGTATCAAAAAAAGAGAAATTTAAGGCTAAGGAGTGGCATATTGGTCATAACCTGTATCTGTTAAACGAAATATTAGATCAATTCAGCTGGCGTTTCGTCCAGAATCCTTTTAACGAGAGGATCCCAGTTACAGAGTGGAGACACGAAATCAGTAGTGACATTGCGCTGAGTTCTTTTAATGGATTGATTGGAGAAAAATATTTGACCGTAAACCATACAAGATTGGACGGATATCTTGATTGGTATCTTGACAAAGAGCGACACTATCAGCAATCGGACATGTTGGAGCGTTGGATTGTAGATATGCTTATATTTGAAGAGTGCAGAACAACCGCACTCGAAAGTGCCGGTCGTCTAAAAACTGGTATATCGAATAACCTACCAT
>CAYQVT010000368.1:0-2847 GCA_964420885.1 uncultured Gammaproteobacteria bacterium | reverse complement strand
AACTACCCAGATTGGGATTTAAGAGAAGACCCCTTGAGCGAGGCACTGCGCTCCGAACAAACCATTGATCTAAACTACCGCACGCCGCTAAGAGATTCCCGACGAAGACGAGCCCCTTTTCGATATCACCGAGTTCATGGTGTGGGAGGCAGTACCTTGCATTATCAGGGAGAAGCACATCGCTTTGCAGAGCACGCTTTTGATATGAAAACCCGCTATGGCTGGGGGCTAGATTGGCCTATTAGCTACCATGAGCTAGCCCCTTACTATCAGCAGGCGGAAAATCTGTTGGGGGTTGCAGGCGAAGCCGGCAATCGGTATAAGCCAAGACGAGGGCCATTCCCGACACCAGCGCACCCTTTGTCGCAACGCAGCCTCTTGTTGAAAGAGTCAGCGCGTAAACTCGGTTTTGAACTCTTGGCTAATTCTTTGGCGTTACCGAGTACGAGTGTGGATGGTCGAACACCTTGCCAGCATAGTGGAGGTTGTAATTTTGGCTGTGTATTTGGTGCCAAGTCGAGTATTGACCAGGCGATTCTCCCGAGAGCTATTAAAACTGGTAATTTAACCGTAGTTACAGATACTCGAGCCACCGAACTAGTGCTCGATGTGCAGGGGGAAGTTGATGGTGTGCGGATTGTCAACCAGGATGGCAATTCCACTCTAAGAGGCCGTAACTATGTGTTGGCTTGCGGCGCCATTGAAACGCCTAGACTGATGTTGGTGAGTCGAGGGCCATTAAATGAGAAAGGCTATGCGAACTCCTTCGATCAAGTTGGTCGTTATTTCATGGAGACCGTATTCGCTAGAGCGGTTCCGCGTACTCGTCTAGCTATTAATATGTATGGTGGTCCGCCGTTAGATTCAAGAGTGTGGGATTTTTGCCTGCCGAAGGACTCGCATACTTGCGGTTTCGTGCTCGGTTCTGCTGGGTTTCTTTACCCTGAGGCGGGCCCAAATCGGCAGGCGTTAAAAATTGACGGGATAGGCCGAGAACATAAGCAAAAGATGCGTGAAAATTTTGGTCGTGGTTTGTATTTATTTGGGGTTGCCGAACAAGAGCCGCAGTCAGGCAATACTGTGAGCTTAAGTACTGCGAGAGATGACGCCGGGATTCCTAAGGTAAAAGTACATTGTGAGTATTCTTCGCGAGATAAACGTACTCTAAATCAAATCAGTAAGATTTTGGATAGTTGGATTAGAGCCACTCCTGGGCTTGCGCATGGGCAAAATTTCAGTTCGCTAAATCGTTCTGCAGCCACTCATGTTGCTGGAACCTGTCGAATGGGCAATTGCCAAGGCGATTCGGTGGTCGATGCATTCGGCAGGGTGCACGGACAATCTAATTGCTATATTGCTGATGGAAGCGTTCTGCCGACGCAAGGTTCCGGGGATTCTCCGTCACTGACGATTCAAGCCTTAGCCTTAAGGACAGCCGACAAAATCTGCGATGAACTTACTTGATTCAGATTTAAATTCGGCAATAACCTTTGCTAATGGGGTATCGAATTTCATCCTAATTCTAATAGACGATCTAAAGATCGCGGAATTTAGATATTGATCTACACTTTATTTTATCGGGTTTTCTAAGGTTGGGTTGTTCATTCCTTTGGGCATCCGCTATCATCGAACTTGGTTCGGGTAGTTGGGTATGGGTGCATTTTTCGTATGCCGAAAAGGCTTATATGGTTTGTTGTTTTATCGCTTTTTTATTTAGCGCTGTGTTTTGCAGTGCACTTGGTGCTGTACAAATCAACACTTGAATTGTCGTCTTATCGAACCATGATTGCCTCTTTTTCTGGGCGTGTGCATGGGTCGATGAATCAGAGTGACGTCGAACACATATCGAGACAATTACGCAATCTGGAGACTGGGGGAGACCTCCGTAACTTAGGCTTGGCCTATGAAGCGAAACCATTAGCGCTTTATCTCACCCCTGCGACCTTTGACATAGAGGCAACGCTGCAGTTACTTAATGAGAGTCGCTTAAGAGCTGTGCAGATCAAACTCAATTCATTATCATCCAAGGTCGACGTTGTCTATGCACGACGAATACATTTATTAACCACTTTGTCGATAGTGGCTGCCATCGTAGGCCTCGGCCTGTTACTGATGTTTATCTGGTTATGGAGGCAATCAAACGGACATTGGAGCAATGAGATATCTCTGGTTCAGGACGAGAATATTACGGCCCCATTGAATTTCGATGACTACCTTCAATCGGTTGTCGAAGAAGAAGTTAAGTTTGTAGGTCACCGGGCATCCTTGAGTTGTAAAGGCTTTGACGTGAGCCACATTGATTTCAAATTATTGGAAACGGTCGAGCTGATTGCCGAACAACTAGTGCGTAATAGCATTGAACATGGTGGGCGCCCCGCTGAAACAAGATTGTTAGCGGGTAAAACGGATTACCTTTCAATACGCGTGATTTTGCAGGAGCAAGAGAATTGCTGGTTACTTACAGTTTGGGACAATGGAGAAGGGCTTGATGGTGCTGAGATACTCGAAACAGCGCTATATCGTAAATTAATAAGCGAGTCATCGGCCACGTCAATTGCGGCCGAACAACGACTAAAATTGATATTTCTACCCGGGTTTACTACCCGAGAAGTGATGATATCGTCGTCAGACAATGATAAACCCTTGTCCGAGTTAAGAGCTATATGCCAGTTTGTTGGCGGCACCATTTCGGTGCAAAACCAACGCGGCGATTTTTGTCAATTTACGGTGCGATTTCCTAAGTCTTAAGGCGTAGTAATTTTTACCCATAAATAAGCCTCAATTCATTGAGTTGGAGGCAATTAAAGCGTTTGAAACGCTAGTAATTAATGCGGTTTGCCCTATAAT
>CAYQVT010000367.1:0-2872 GCA_964420885.1 uncultured Gammaproteobacteria bacterium | reverse complement strand
CCAACAGATGCCAGCCTAACATCGTCTTCTATTGTTTCATCACTGCTAGCATGTCCAAATAACGTTGGCGCCATACTTACAAAAGGCTGCAAGATGAATAGTAATTTTTCACTTACATGGCTATTTTTATTTGCATCAGTGTCACTGTAAATAATTCGATCTATCGATGGTTTTTGTTCCTTTGCGCCCCTCCATATCAACCTGTATGATTTAGAATATTCACCGGCTTCAGAGGTTCTGAATATTCCATCAGACTCCAATTTTTTTTCAATAATTTTGAGAATAGATGTGCCGTTATCCCAATAATGGGTAACTATACTTTTCCTATTTTTTTGTACGTTTTCAACTCTTTCATGATTTGAAGGATCGAAATTTAGTTGAAATTGGTTATCTTGATAATAATGTCTAGAGTGAGTGGCGGTTTGAACAATATCAGCAGCCGGATGTCTTAATGCATTAAATACAGCTTCAAATATAATGCGTGCAGAAAAAAATCGAACATCGATTTTTAGGTCGTTTTCCAGTAACAATTTTATATTATGGCTTTGCCAACATCGCTTTTCGATATTTGCAATTTCAGGTTTTTCTTCCACATTTTCTGGTACTAAAATCGTTCGAAATCCGAAAAAATTTCCTCGAACAGATTTTGAATCTTTTTCATTTTGATCGTTTGTATCGCCATAGGATGTTGGAAACAGTCTTGGGTCGAATGTAGATTGCTTATCATTTGGATAAAAATATTTTTTTCTAGTGTCGTCGTCACAAAATCTAATCATCCTGCTTCCAACAACATCCTTAAGCGCAGTATCAAATTGCCATACGCGCAATGTATCTCGCACTTTTTTACTGTTTGGAAGATTTATTGATACAATAGATCCTTGTTGATCGAATATACGTATGTAGCAAATTAGCAATTGAGCGCAATAGCAATCAATATATTCAGTGTTTAATAGATCAAATTCAATATTTTTAATATCTTTTACTGATGAGATTCCATTTTTTCCAAAATGGACGATAGTCGATTTTCAAATCTCCCTCCAACAACGATCCCATCCAATGCAAATTTCATGAAGAAAGTTTCCTTGAATGGAGCGGTGACTGCATTCAACTAGTAGGTAGAGGTTATGGCTAGAGTAAAATAACTCTGTGTACATACTATTACGAAGAAGGTCCGACGGGTCAAGCTGAAACACGTATAGGTTTCAGCTTTGGAAGATTTCTTCTTCATATGGGTGCATTCAAGAGCGAAGCGAAACGTTTGGACTGAAGTGGTTACGGTGTGTGCGCCAAGTTCGGTGAGTGGGGTCTCAACAGGTTAATTGAAACCGAAGCATTTTCGTGGCGTGCTGGTAAGCGTCAGGGCATGTCGCCAAGGTCGGTCTTGTGCGGAAGAAAGGGCCCGTTAGTGTTCTCGGCACTTCCTATCCGCCGCGAGGCGTGGGCATCGCCAATCGACTCCAGTGCTGCACTGCGCTGCGCTTCACGCCCAATCAACGTGAGCGAGTAGCGGTCCAACTTCTTAGGTTTTTTTGCTTGTTCGATTAGCTTGTAGACCGTTAGGCGTAGGCGCCTCAGTACCTTCGAAGCGGGTCATCCTTCCAAGAACAATCGATGTAATAGCCGCAAAAATCCCGCACGTCACAGCCAACGTAGTCGCCAAGGGGATATTCCATACGTAATAGTAAAAATACGGCGAAGTTAGAAATAGGACTGTCCAGGGAAGGCCGATCATTGCTAGGTAGAACGTTTTTCGCCGCTCTAGGACGGACGAAAAAAACCGATTGTCATCGCCGAAATTTACGCCAACATTTCTGTTTTCTAGTCTCTGAACGTTCAAAAAGAGCAGGACAAAGATTAGAGCAACTGCTGATACGAAGATGTAGGGTATATAACGGGATCGGATTTTGAACCCGAATAATCCCACATCCCCGAAAGAGGATCGCAAGCTGTCCAGAACAACCTTTTGGGCTTCGTCTAAAGATAGTACGCCATAGAGATCAAGATAGTACTGGAGCGTAGTTTTATCGCGCGCGAGACGGTCCGCATCGCCACGAAAATCGCTGTTTTGGCTCCTGAAAACTAGCTCTGCCATTTTGAGTTTGGGCACGATTTTGCACGTTGCATTCGCAGTCAAACTTATCGCAGGTCGATTGAAAGCAAACTTCGTAAAAGTTGCGCGTTTACATTCAGTATCCAGTTTTAGTTCGTTGTAGATGCTTAAATTCTTCGTTGGATCAAGCGGTGCCTCACGGACAACAACTCTGGGAACAACCCTGCTGTCTGGCGTTGGGACAACGACTGGCGGCGGTGGTGGCTGAGGCGGCAGCGGAATAAATCTCTCAAAATTCCGATTTAAGATCTTTGTATGTTGGTGGCTCAAATCAACCAAGTTCAGGAGATCAACAGTTTTGGACGAGATGTGCCTCAGGCGGGCAATCGCCTCAGCAAGGGAGCGATTGGAGTTCGATGCACCCGGTTGAGCATAAACTTGAATGTCCAATGGCGCGTTGCTGAATTCCTCTCCAAGTATATTCACGACACTATAATTTCCTGCCGTTTGAAGCCGGTTAGGCGGGAAATACAGCACGCGATGAAGCGCTCGTTTACGTGTTTCGTATTCTCTTGGACCATCAGAAAACCCGTTTCGATCATACGCGAATTCGCCAGGGATCATGGAGGTGACGTCCAGGTCCGGTGCGATCTCTCGCATTTTGCGCGTTGCGATATGTGTGTACAGATCTTCCAAGGATGTGTTTGCCTTATCGAAAATGTCGCCTTGCCGGATAAAAGCCTCGGGGTCGGTTTGCTCGAGTAGGATCTGCACTGCCGCCGATTCGTAAGGAGAGGTTGTTGTATTGTTAGAATGAAAGAG
>CAYQVT010000366.1:0-2874 GCA_964420885.1 uncultured Gammaproteobacteria bacterium | reverse complement strand
GGTTGTTGGATGCGGCTTGTATAGGTGCGGCCAGCGTTTCGTTACCGCGAGTATTATAAGCGAGTAACCTCCCCTGATCGTCGATGGCAATAAAGCGATCACCCCGTACGACTATCTGACGAATCACTGAACTATTATTCACCGCTGGCAAGGTACCCACTACTTGGTAGTTTTCGGCTGGGTCGACGATGACTAGTCTTCGATCGTTCAAGGCCATTAGCAGTCTGTCGCCCAAACGCGCAATCGCGGTAATCTCACTGTCCAATTCGGCAAGCAAGTTACCATCTTGATCGCGGATTAGACGATTATCAACGAAGAAGGCATCGCTTGCGTTCGGCAAGACCAAGTTATACGGCTGAGTAGCATTGGTACTAATGGACGGCACAATGGGTCGAATAACCGTCACTTGCTGTTCTGTTTGACTGACGTTGCCAAATTCATCGGTGATGCTCGCCACAATCGTGATGAAACCTAATTCACTCGGCACTCTAAAACTTAACTCCGACCCCCCTGAAACAAGTAAGTCGCCATTTTGATCAAACACATCAATAGTGGTTATAAATTGCGACTGCTCGCTCGCGGTGGTCACTGATAAATCGACGGTGCTATTTGCAAAAGCGCGATCGAACAAACCTTCCAAAGTTGGTGCAGGAACGCGTAGCCTTGGAGCAATTCGCAATCCGACTTCGCGCTCAACGTAAGCAAAGGAATTACCGTAATAGGAGCGAACTTGTAAAAAGAAGTTATCTAATTGCTCAACCGTAGGTAGGCGTAGCGTCAAAGAACCTTGGGCGTCGATATTACGGGTTTGAGTAACTAGATTTCGATTAAAATCAAGCAAACTTACTTCTGAATATTGGTAAGTATTTCCATCACGTTCGGTTGCCAGATACTCGATCGTAATTCGATCGCCTTCGTTGAAACTTTGATTATTCAGTGGCGCCAAAATTTCGAGATCGGCATCTGGTGCGATGTTGTCGAGCAAATTAATCAGTGTTTGGGGTTGGTTCTCGCCATTAACATTAAGTTGATAGGAAGTGCCGGTCGCGATTGGCAGATTAAACCATTGATAGGCGAAAGGGTCTGACGTGGCCAATTGTGAATCTGAGGATGGATTGAGCGAGACAGATTGGTCTGAGATACGCGCTGCACTCTGATAAGCCACGGTCAAGGGAACCGTCGCGCCAGCGCTAAGCGTGTCTGTTTCTATTGGCCGAACGGTATCGACCAAACTACTGTTACCACCGTTCACCGCAATACTCTCGCTAACCGTTCCCGCGTGGGTAGCCAGCGTGAGGTTAATCGACGCGAGACCGACTAAGTCTCGGTAAGAAATGAAGTGAATAGTGTTGTCACCACGAAAGCTTTCGACCGAGCTTAAGACCTGACCCGACGGTGTGGATAAGATGATTTGTTGTGCGCCAACGACATCAGTCGGATTGGCAACGCTGAACTCGATGCCAAACACGGTTTCCGTAGCGGACACCTCAAGTGTGGCTGGTAATTGAGTATCAATAGAGTTGTCTATCAATGAATAGTTAACTTGATCGATTCCGTCAAGACGGCCGATTTCGTACGCTCGGCCAGCGGTGAAGGTTCGTGATAAACCGTTCTGATCAATAATTAGTGTACCGACCAGTTCTCCCTTGAGATAAGCATTCCAACTTTGACTTCCAGCGTCTGAAATTTGTAGCCAGAATAAGTTTCCGTCGATAGCGTAATCAACTATCTGTGCGTTTTCAGCTAATTGTGAGCGTCGATCGTTTACGGAAACCAAATTGCCGTCGGCATCAATTTCAAGGCTTTCTATGGTGTTACTATTCCAAACCAATAATTCATTGCCACGAATAGCAAAGTCTTGCTGGTTAGCGAGTGGCAGAAATGCAAGTTGGCTAACAACGGGCAATACCACGCTTGCCGATTGGTCTTGTAGTACCACTGAATAACGAGTAAAACCCGAATCACTTAGCAACCATAACTCATTTCCAATAGATTGGGCTGCCCTGATAGGTTCATTAACACCCACGCCTAACGACTCAACAAAACCATCTGAGCTCGCGACTAAGGAGTTAATTGTGTTTCCAAATTCAACCCATATCGTATCTCCCGACGCAGCAATAGCGTTGCCGTAGAAAGGCATTCGACCTTCAAGAGTAAAGTCGCCATCGCTCATACGGAAGAAATCGAGCCTGTGCTGCCCTTGATCCACACTTTGGACCACCAAGCCGGTTCCACTAAAGAACATTTCGAGGAGTTCACCGCTAGTACTGGTATCAATTATCTGGTTGCCAGTGACGATACGATAACCACCTCCGCTGCGATTCAAACCTACAACCAACTCATTATTCTTGTCAAGATTTGGCGCACTTACAACGAAATCAATCGATTCACCCACGTCAGCAGTCAAATAGTTCTCGCTTAAGGCATCTGTGAAGTAAGCTAGTTTTTGTAAATTGAAAGAGTCTACTCGTTCATTTTCAGAACGATCACGCAAGGTGCCCTCGATTAATATAGAGTTCCCTAAATTCGATACTGGAATGACGCTTGATTGACCAACGTCGATGAATGTTTGAGTCCCCGATACCTCAGGATCGCTAACTGTGATGACTGAACTTTCAGAAAAATCCTCCATCAATGGTGGCACATCGCTGCTGAGCGATAAATCCGTGCCGCTAAGGATGGTCGCATCCGGTTGGGTTGTAACAACGAGTTGCTCATCAATTCCTTGATCATTCAATACGTTCAAGAACGCGAAACCTCTGAGTGACCCTCGTTGCAATCGCGCGAGCACAACAATATCTTCATCAACTTGCGGTATTCGGGCTTCGACAAATTGCCGCTCAGGGTCGTCAATACTTCGACTAACGGTGATGG
>CAYQVT010000365.1:0-2878 GCA_964420885.1 uncultured Gammaproteobacteria bacterium | reverse complement strand
GGTAATGGCCCGAGTGATTCAATCGTTGGCAGCGGTGGCGGAGGTGGCGGTTTATACGGTGGCGGAGCAGGCTCAGAAACTGATGGTCAAGTTAGTGGTGGCGGTGCTGGTGGCACAGGTACCTTAAAAGGTGGGTTAAGCTCGGATGGCGGTGGCCAAATTAATGGGCAGGTGTTGGTTTCTTATGACCTGCCGTAGAATTAGTTAGAAGATATTTCTAGTAGGAATTCCAGGTAGGCATCGCTCACTGCCCGGGGGGCCTCTACCTGAGGATAGTGGCCAATTTCGGAAAGTTGTTTTAAGTGGTCTAAACGGCAATCAAGTTCTTTATATCGATCAACCAAATGTTTTCCGGATACTGGATCTACCGAGCCGTTGATAATGCTAATTGGCACTGTAGCCTTACGTAAGGCTTCTACCCATCGTGTTCGATGTTCTCTGCGATCTAGAATATAAGTGATCAGGTTGTGAAACAGATGCCTTCCGTCTTTATAATTTATGATTTCCCAAAATTCCTCCAGTTCGGTTTGAGTCGGCTTGGTTTTATGGCCAAAAACTTTTGAAAATGAGGCGCCAAATTGCTTTATTCCGGTGACTTTGTTCACCCAAGGGCCCAGCCTACTTAACATGATCTTCTGAATTAATAAGGCCTTGTGTGTTTCGGGAAATAGCCCACCGTTAAGGAAACAGCATGAGAGCCACCGTCCTGCGCCGGATCCATCTAGTTGTCGTGCTAATAATTCTTGCGCGACACTCACTCCATAGTCATGAGCTAAGACATGGTATTCATCGATCTCGAGCTCATTAATCAATGATTCGAACAAGTCTGCTTGTTTATGTAAGGTGTAATCTCGCTGATTGGGTTTGTCCGAAAATCCAAAACCGAGCATGTCCAGACAAACCAGCCTATGCCCATCTGCTAGGGCGTCCCATATCCCCGTGAAATCGAAAGTCGATGTTGGGAAACCGTGAATCAACACTATGGTCGCCTTTTTCTCTCGGCCGTCGTCGATAACGAAAATATCATGCCCATTTATTGGCTGCAGGCTTCCTCGGTCATACCAGTTTTTGACGGATTTACTTTGAAAATTAGCTAGCGTGTCGATCATGTCTGTTTGATGATTATTTACATTTTGCACAGTCTGATATAAATTGAACTTGACGTCAAGTTCAATTTATATCAGACTCGGCCAATCTAACCTAGGCGGACATTATGAAATCCTTACCCACACAACAACGAGCATTAAAGAAACGACAAGCCTTAATCGAAGCGGCGATTAATGAGTTTTCGAGTGTTGGTTTTGAGGTCGCGACGGCTAAATCGATTGCATCAGCAGCCAAAGTTGCCACGGGCACTTTTTATCAGTACTTCGAAAATAAGTACGATATCTTGAGAGTAATCGCCGAAGACCGCTTTGACGGTTTACATCAACGAATTCAAGTGTTCGAGATTAACGTCATCGAACAATCTTTGATGACCGAGTCTATCCTGGAATCACAATTTTTGGAGACACTGACGTTTGTTCACCGATATCACGCGCGAGACCCTGAATTGCATCAAGTACTAGAGCAAAGACGCACGTCAGATTCAAAGCTACAGAAGATAATGGACGATGGTGAGGGCGTCTTGCGAGAGCGTGTATTAGCCTTCGTTAAATCTTTCAATATCGCTAATTCAGAGCAAGTGGCAGAAAATTTGTTTGCGATGGCCGAAGGTTTGGTACATCGCCTAGTGTTTCACTCACCCGCACGAGACGTAGAAAGCGCGCTCGCCGTTGGTGCGCAGATGTTAGCCAGTTATTTTATCAACCACACAACTAAACCCTAGACTATTTAGAGACATGAGTAATTCATTCGATACCGTTATTCAAAACGCAAGAGTATTCAACAATGGTGAAAACCCAGTCACCGAGGATATTGCGATTAAAGCCGGGCTAATTGTGAAGCGAGGGCAATCCCTCGACACAAGCAACGCGAATAAGGTGGTTGATGCCACAGGACTTTGGGCCATGCCGGGGATGTTTGATATTCATACTCACTACGATTTAGAACTCGAAGTAGCGCCAGGCCTGCCTGAGTCAACCCGACACGGGACCACCTCTGTGGTCATCTCCAATTGTAGCTTGGGTCTGGCTTTTGGAAACCAGCGTGAAGGAGACGTAGACCCGATCGTCGATTGTTACGCACGTGTCGAAAACATCCCCAAACCTGTGCTTCGTGCTTGTGCGGATAAGGTTGATTGGAACACACCTCAGGAATACATCGATCATCTTGAAAAAATTGATCTAGGCCCAAACGTGGTGACGATGATTCCGCACTCAATGCTACGCATCGAATCTATGGGCTTTCAAGCCAGCGTCACGCGCGATCCCACGCAAGCGGAAATAAACGATATGCAACGTCGTTTACGCGAGGGTTTAAAAATGGGTTATGCCGGTTTTTCGACGGATTCGCTACCATTTCATTATTTAGCCAATCAACCAAACTGTCATAAAACCATTCCCACTCAATTCGCTAAATACACGGAAGTAAAACAACTTACTCAAGTGGTTCGAGAAGAGGGCATGTTGTGGCAAGCAACGCCGCCAAAAGACAGCCCTGCGAATGTGCTCAAGATGTTTCTTTTGTCGTGTGGGCGATTACACGGCAAACCTTTAAAGACAACGGTAGTGGCGGCGCTCGACGTCAGTACTAATCGCAATCTAATAAAGATGGCACGCACCCTAGCACGCTTACTAAATTCAAAGTTTCTGGGTGGCAAGTTCTATATGCAGGCCTTAGGCGCGAGATTTAAGATCTGGTCAGACGGTGCTGTAACGCCAATCGCAGAGGAGATCCCCGAACTACGCGCGCTCAATGAAACCGATCTGGAAGATCG
>CAYQVT010000364.1:0-2879 GCA_964420885.1 uncultured Gammaproteobacteria bacterium | reverse complement strand
GTAGGTCGATAGTGAACCTCTTTGTACCCCGTTGTGTTTGCCGACGACAAATATGCCTGTCGGTAGCTGATTGTCAGAGATAATATAGTCTGCCGCTACGATATTCTGCGCGTCCGCTTTGGCCGCTAATTCCGTTGCCGTCTTGACATAATCATCGGTACGTAAGCCTAACAACCCTTCCTGGAATATGGTCGCGTCAAAGGCGTTGGCAACTAGCGTTTGTTCAATCTGTACTTTGGTGCCATCAGTAAACGAAGTAGTTTGTTTGATCGTAAAGTTCTGTTTTTCTGCCCAATATTGCATCGCCTCTTCGGACGGGTTTTCATCCAAAAAGCCTTTGAAGTTACCGAGGATTAACGGTTCAAAGCCCATAAACTCAGCTTCTTCTTTGAGTGCAGCAATACAACCCGGTTGATCACCGTGACATTCACTGAGATAGCCATTGTCAGAAAAGTGAGCGCCCGTAGTGACATGAAATTCGGAATTCATGGTCAGCACCGGCAATCCGGCATTTTGTGCTTCTTCGGTGACTTGTGTTGCTTGATAGACGTCGCCGCTACATTCAATAATGAGATCGGATTTATCGATCAATTCGTTTAAGGAATTGGTTATCGTGTCGTGAAACGGAAATTCTTTAATTTCACTCTTGTTTCTGCGGGTCAATATCGAAACGACTTCGTAACGATGATTGGTCATGTAAAAAATCATGGTGGCGAGATTACGGGCAATATATCCCGTACCCACGAGGCCGATCCGCGCAGAGTGCATCATGACCATATCCTTTGGCTAATAGGCGTTTTGATTTCTAAAGCCTTTAAATATCGTCATTAAAATAATCTTACAGTCAAAAATGACTGACCAATTCCGTATGTATTCGATGTCAAAATCGACGCGTCCTTTCATTTTATCGAAGGTATCCGTTTCACCTCGAAACCCATTGATTTGGGCCCAGCCGGTAATACCCGGTTTCGCTTTATGCCTAAGCATATACCCTTCTATTATATCCCGATACTCCTCATTGTGCGCAACTGCATGCGGTCTGGGGCCGACAATAGACATATCACCAGCGAGTACATTAATAAACTGCGGTAATTCATCCAGCGAGGTTCGGCGGATGAATCTACCAAAAGGGGTTACCCGCGGATCATCTTTGGTCGCTTGCTTGATGACGCCATCATTTTCCATAACCTTCATTGAACGGAACTTCCATACCTTGATGGGCTTGCCGTCGAGACCGTAACGCACTTGTTTGAAAATGGCAGGGCCCTTAGAAGTGGCTTTTATGATCAGGGCGATAATCATCATAGGTATGGCAATAATCGCGAGGATAATGATAGATAGCACCACATCCTCGAGGCGCTTAACAATGCCCTTAAGGCCAGATACCGGGTTCTCATAGATACTGACCGCCGGCATGCCATTGACGTCTTTTAATTGGGTATAGTGACTATTGATGGAGTAAAAATCCGGAACGATATACGCCGCGACAGTGGTCGCTGACAAGTGATGCAGGATCTCATAAATTTTAGCTTCGGCCCGCATAGGCAACGCTATGAAGACGGCATCGAACTCACCATTGCGAGCCTCGCGGTACATATCCGGAAACTTGCCGACAATCGAGTCGGCCGCGCTGGGGACGCCACGAATATATTCAACCTTGCGCTTGTTATTGATCGCTTGGCCAAGTTTGTATTCTTTTCCGGACCTGTCGTCATAGACACCGACAATGTTGTAGCCAGTCCACGGATCATTGTTGAGCTGCATGCCGGCATAGGTTGCCAATGGTCCACCGCCGGCAATCGCGATACGTTTACTATTCAGTCCGTTTTTGCGTAGATACTTAACGACAAAATTCAAGGCGAACCTGACGATCGTTAAGTTCGCACAACTTAATAATACCCAGGTTGCTGCCAACGTCAGATACAGACCTTCCAGATCCTGATCAAACAATAAAGCGAATAACAACATCGAGAAACAGGTAATCAGCCAGACCCCAATCGCCTGGATGGCAAGAACAAATGGCTGTCCGACTCTCCAGTTACTGTACAAGTTCAGGAACTCAGCAAAGAACTGCATCATCAAAATGCCTACCATGGCATAGAATGCGTGTATCCGTGACCACTCGACCGATAGCAGTTCGGTGGTGAAATACAGTGCGATTGCGAGTGCCAAACCGTCTATCACGCGTACCGCTAAAGCTAATGGCGGTTGGTGATGCTGGATGGATTTTGAATCGTAGTTTATGGACAAAGCGGCGATTTTATTTTGTTGGTTATTTATATCTGGACGCTTCGAGCTTAACGGTTGCATAGAAACTCCTGTTCCGATCAGGCATTGCACCAAAAATCCATTTCAAATGCGATTGCATGGGTCACATATCTAGTACAACCCGTCCATAGCTTGCACTTAGGTAACTGAAAACCATGAAAAAATGGTACCGGGAGCGAGAATCGAACTCGCACTTCCGTGAGGAAACTGGATTTTGAATCCAGCGCGTCTACCAGTTCCGCCATCCCGGCACAGGGGCTAGTTTAATGAATTCCACCAGCATGGCAACGAACTGCTAGAATTTGATCAAAAATTAGTAGAAATACCTATGATATTCAGCATCAGACGAGGTTTGTGATGTCTTTGCAGGATTTTGACTACCATTTACCGGCCGAACTCATCGCCCAGCAACCGTTAGCGCAGCGAAGTGCCAGCCGGTTATTGTTGCTAGACGAAGATCGGCAAATGGTCGATATGCAGTTCGCACAGCTAGCGGATTGTCTAGAAAGCGGTGATTTGTTGGTCGTCAATAACACCAAAGTTATTCCGGCACGTTTGTACGGGAAAAAATCCACTGGCGGCGCCGTTGAGATTTTGATCGAGCATATTCT
>CAYQVT010000363.1:0-2897 GCA_964420885.1 uncultured Gammaproteobacteria bacterium | reverse complement strand
CTTGATACGCAGGCGTACTGACTTTCGTTGGATTGTCATATTGGAAGGGTCATCATTGGCTTCACCGGCGTCGGTGTTATCGCCTATCAATGGATCGCGATCATTATACAGACCGCCAAATTTTGGATTATCAATCCAAGTTTGTTGAACAAACTCGAATTGCCGTTCGATGTCAGCGTTGATGCAAAGGAACAAAAGGCCCCTCGGCTGTCCGTCGTCTGTGACTCGATCTTCCGGAAGTTGCTCTCCGTACACTGCTCCACGTCGTAACATCCGATGCCGATTAACGCTGACTGCGGATTTATCGGGAGTTCCTCCCAACGCATCACGTGGGTTTGCGCGGCGGACGTGAGAACCGAGGGGGCAGCCGTAACCATACAAATCTGAATTTGCGTAGCCGAAGTCATTGCTTTTCGGCAACTCAGAAAATTCAGCGTTGTCCCGGTCCGGGGCTAAGGTAAGCGGTGTGCCGCTAGGCCAGCGTCCCACGATTTTAGCCATTACTAGTGCCCGCTCTTCGGGATCGACGAACCGCTCCTTAAAGAATTGGCGAAACCCGGCAACATCCTGATGCAACTTGCGGAAAACAAGATAAGAACCATTTCTACCGAGGTCACAAAGTGTGCTGTCCTCGTCGCCACCGTCTTGTGAAATGAGGGTAAGGTTCTTTTGAACGTCTAACGCTCGATAAGCAGTGGGTGTGGGGGGCAGGTGGCCATCGTTATTCTGATAGCCGAGAATGAACTCGCCAGCTTTTACTGGTTCTTGGTTATCGCTAGGCGGCTTTGGGCTGCCTTCAATTTGCGGCTGGGATATACCGTCCCGGAAGCCGAAATGTTCTCGTTGGTCGGGTCGTCGATAGCCTTCTTCTCTCCGTGCGATAGTAAAGCCAGATTTCAAAACGCGTTTCTCCTGCTCTTCGCAAGTCCGCGCGAGATCGCTTGCGGACTGCGCTTGCAAAATTAGCAAAAGATGAATCTTCTCTCGTGGCTCTCCGCTTGCCGTGATCCCTCCAATATCCCAATGGACTGGATCGCTCTGTCCATTGTCGCCAAGCCGGCGTGAGCGGGCTTGTTCGGCAATTCCCTCGCGAAATACTTGAGGAAAGCTATCGATTGAATCTTCTGTAACTCCCAAGGCTTCAAGTCCTGGAGCTGTAAACGCGATATTTGATGCAATACTCCGTTTCGCGCTCGCCGACTGATTGGTGCACTCAGCTTTGCCAGTTGTCACGGTTTCTGCCATGTCCGCAAGCCACCGCCGAGCTTTAACTGCGTCTGAGATCGTAAGGAACAGATAGCAAGAATGGTTAAGATGGCCGAAGCCACTTAAGATAATTCCCTGTATATCACCTAGTTGAGACTTGAGCGTTATCATGATTTCCGATCTCTAAAACGCGCGCCATTTCGTGTGCAAATCAAGATAGCTACCAATATGATCCATTGAAATATTTTCGCGCTGGCGCAATGTTTTCGCTGAGTTGCATATCGGTTGCGATATTCGCAACAGTCAGATCTGGATAGGCACTGTAGAATACTTGCGCAGGGTGCTGGTTCGCGCGAATTCCTTGCTTAAAAGATGCGATGTCGCGACTTCCGCCTTTCGGAAAACCTATACTGCTTCCCCACACTGCGTTCATACCTACCGAAGCATAGTTGCAGAAATCATCAATGTAACTCTCCCAGCTTCCATCGTAGCTACTTTCAAAAAGTAGATAGTTTCCGTTCTCAAAAAGCACCCATCGTCCAAAATGGATAGTAGTAAGGCCAGAAAATTCGCCCCTCGAACTTGGTTTGTTGAATTTTCGGCCTAAAAAAAGGAAAAATTTCAAAAAAAATCGTGACCATAAGCCAGGTTTTATCTTTGTAATTACCGTTAATTGGTTCTGAATTACCATATCTTCCATTTTTACAATATTTTTGTCCGTCTTGATCATAGTATTTGATGGAACCACCCCGCGACGAACCCCAACCACGCAATCGACTAATCGTGATAAAACCTCATCCAGAAACTTTTTCATATACGAGTGTTTGGCGGGAAGAACGGCATTCATGATCGATGGAGTTTCAGGAAAAACTCGATCCTGAATCGCATCCAATGAGTCATCAACGAGCTTCCGAATCCCACTGTTTCTGAAAATTTTTCTCACCGTTAGTCCGGGGAAAGCGACAAGAGAAATTCTAGCGTCATAGGAATAAGGGTCTAGAAATTCTTTAAATTTTTTCGGATTTTTAGCAGATTTACTAGTATAACCTTCACAACACAACCAGATGCCTTCCATACCATCGCCAATTTTAGAGGAAAGTTCTGCTATGTATGCATCGAGCTCGCCGTCGAAACATGCGCTAAAATATAAAAGGGGCTTGATCTCGGATATGCTGTCGATGATGACCCAACGCGCGAAGTGCGTGGACTGAGAATCTCGGAAACGAAGCTTTGAATTGTTCTCAATATCATTCCCAATCTCATCAAGGTACTTTTTCAGTACCATGAGTTGACTTGGTAATATTGGAACCAAAACAGTCAAAATATTTTGTTTCACTTTTTCACCGACACACTTCATTTCATAAAACTATGAACTCTCGACTTTGATCTGTCACCTAGTTTTGCTTGTTCTTGCGATCAGTGTCAATCTCGGAGCAAAAAGGGTCAGTATCGCGCTCAAATTTTCCACAACGCCAAGTTTAAGTATGAGGGTTCAAAAAAATCAGGCTCATAACCTAATTCAAAAATTAAATCTGTGAGTAATGAAGCGGTAACTAAATAATTATCCCTAGAAGAGTATCGGAGCTTCAAGTCAAAAAAAAATCGTCGACCATGTTCTTTGTTCGTAAACGGATTTATAGCAATGGCTAAAAATTTTTCGGGAAACAAAAAATCTCTACAATTCCCACTTC
>CAYQVT010000362.1:0-2903 GCA_964420885.1 uncultured Gammaproteobacteria bacterium | reverse complement strand
CCCCAATGTCTAGAAGTTTCCCCATAACGGTCAGTGACTTTTTTGTCTTTATAACGTTCGCCAATAGCGCGCCATACTTTGAAGCTGGTGGTGGTGTCGGCAAGTCTCAAAAAATCTTGATCTTTAGAAAGACGGCCCACTAACTCTAATTGGCTTTGTTCATCAAGTGACGGGTTCGCTGCCAACGCGGCGTTGATCTCGGGCGTGTTCTTCGCCAGCAATTCGTCAAGAACGCCTTGGGTAGTGGATGGGTTATAGGCGGAGGCTTCGCGAACCCAGCTTAGGCTATCGGCCTGAGACTTCTCGGCAATAGTATCGTTGGCATTGGGGTGGTACGCCGCGAGGTATCGTACGATCGGTGATTCGTCAGTGGTCAACCCCGCCAGCGTATCGGCCGACGTGTGCGATGCCAATAGTGTGATAATTTTGTTCTGATCGTCAACACCAGGAACCCGTATTAACTTGTCGATTTCTATTTTCATTTATTGATTATGGTTTAATGTTAAATGTAGCTCAGCCGCGTGACCTGCCCGAAGGGGATGCTGTGATCACTCACCCCTCCTGCAACAAGCACCCAAAGTACTTCTCTTCTCGGTTCTTCTCTAGGGAAGCTACCGTCACCATCGGTAAAATAAATGCACAATGGCGGTTGCAAACTGGTTTCAGCCTCATGAGTTGCAATAAAAAAGGTTTCGAAATCGGTACCACCATCGCCGATGGGAACAGGTAAAGAGTTCAATTGATCAAGTTGATAGGGGCCATTTACGGCGCTATCAACGTAGTAAAGGCGCACTTTGATTTGCGCATAAGCATGGGTAATTGCGGTCACTTCGGCGAGAAACTGCCCAAGTTCCTGTTCGTCTATTGACCCACTAGTATCCACCGCAATATCAACGCTAAGGGTTTCGCCTGTAAGCTCTTCTAAGTAGAGCCCTTGGTGAACAAATCGTCGGTCAAAACCAGCGAAATCGTAAGGTGTTCTCACCAGATAGCGCCACAGCATTGTCTTCCAATCTAGCTTTGGCTTTAACGCAATATCCCACTCTCTTAGAAACCCTTGTGGAACATGCCCACGCGATTTAGAACGCAAGCGGTCGGCGGTACTCGCTCGTTGCTGCGCTGATCGCCAATGTTGTTCAATCTGCCGTTTATGTTGAGCCTCGTTATTGCTGTCATTTAACTCAAGGTCGGCGTGATAAGCATGGCCGTTGTGATCCACTTGTTCATTCTGGTCAGAGCCATTAGCGTTTTGGTCAGAGCCATCAGCGTTCTGCTTGTCTTGCGGCTTGGCACCGTCATTCGCATTCGCTTTATCCGACAACAGCAGTTGTTCGTATATTTCTTCAGTGCTGGTTTTTGCAAAACTGGTGTCGACAACGGTGTTGTCTGGGGTAGAGAAATGGCCTCCCTCAAGAATAATATTATTCACCGCGATGTCTGACGCAATTCCCCATACACGCTCATTTCGATTGCCCTTTCGTACCACGTGCAATAGCGCGCAGTGCAACAACAAGTGCAAGAGTAGTGCGGTTTTTTGCTTGGCTTTAAGCGCAAGAAAATAGTCTTCGTTAACTCGTATTACGCGACCGTTAGTGGAAAACATTTCTACTTCTTTGCTAAACTGATATTCAGCGAACAAGGCTAGTGAACCAAGGAACGGATAGTACCTGCGCAAGGTAAGCACAAATTTACTGATATCTTCTCGCATCGTTTCCGAGTCAAATTACTTGTTGAGTAAAAATTACCATCAAGCTAGTTAAGCAGTTTTACGTACCCCTGCAAAAACCCCTTTAACTCACTGTGCTGCACTATTTCAAACTTAAGATCTTCGAGTAAGTCGTCATCCTTAATTTGTGGGAACAAATCGCTGATAAAAAGTTGCACCCACTCAGGGTCAGCCTTTTTTACCAGCCACAACATGGCATTAATCACCGGGTCTACATCGCCAGCGATGGCAACCAGACCGATGACCGTCGCATATCGCAGAGACGCTTCGCTTGGAAACGCTTGTGCAACATCTCCATTAATAATCCCAGGCAGGTCAGGAATATCTTTCGTCACCTGCAGAAACGCGTCGAACTCGCCCGCCGCGCCGGCACCTACAGCGCTTTCGATACTCAAGCCGGCGTTGAGCAAGTGATGCGCCATTTCCCAAGTTCTTGGGGAAGGCCAAGCCTCACTGTTATCGTCCACACTGTGAGCAAGCGATTGTCTGAAACTGAGAAAGGCAATGATATCAGCATTGAGCTTTTGTTTGTAAGCGTACTGTTTGAAGGCATCAACATCGGGCTCAACATGACAATGCAAAAAACGATTCGCCAACGGCGAAGGCATATCAAACACTGAGGCCCGGTCTTGCTTACGGTTACCCGCCGCCCACACGTACCAGCCCTCCGGCACCGTGTAACTGCCAATTTTCCGGTCCAAGATGAGCTGTTGAGCCATACCCTGCATGGCAGGTGGCGCCATGTTGATTTCATCCAAAAACAAAATCCCTTCGCCGTCAGTCGGCAAAAAATCCGGTGGGTACCAAGAACTCACACCATCCTTTGGCACTGGCAAACCTCGTAAATCAGTTGGCGCCAGCTGACTAAGGCGAACATCAACCACACTCAAATCGTTTTCGCTTGCGACTTGCGCAACAATACTTGACTTTCCGATGCCCGGCGCCCCCCAAATCATGACGCTCAGTTGTAGTTTTGCAGTAATTAATGAGGTGAGATAACTAGCCAGTTCCGTTGGGTTCATGCGTTTTATTAATTATTAATAGCAGGTAGCGAGCCCCAAGTATAAACAGAAAATGCATCTGGTGGTTTGAAATTTTGGTCTGCTAATGCGCTCTTACAAGTCTTGTATGGTCTATCTAGTTGTTTTTTCATCCTTAACTCTTTTCTATTAAACGG
>CAYQVT010000361.1:452-2914 GCA_964420885.1 uncultured Gammaproteobacteria bacterium | reverse complement strand
TAACCGGAAATTCCTGCGACATAACCGAACACAATCCGATCAATGCGGCTTTTTCAGGCATGATTCCTTCGTTTCCTAATATGGAATGCAGATGATTGGTAAAAACACCAATACTTAGTCGGTGAGATAGCACCTGTTTTGCGAGCGACCTAGATAACCACGCTAAACCTTTGAATACATCCAAAGAAGAATCCTTAGAAGCCGCCTCAACCGCATACCTTGATTCGGTAACTGACCATAAATGTATCACTCGGCTTGGTAACAATTCATCTTCTGCCAAAGCATCAAGCAGTTTAATATAGTCCTCTTCGACATCAGGTCTGAGAGAGAAAGTGAATTCATCGCCACGTCGAAATTTTGTACCTTTATGTACGAGCACTGTGGAAGGATGAAAGCCCCTTAGCGCTGAAGCCACGCGCTCAGCAATCCCAAATTCGTCTGCAAAAACAAGCCAATTAACAGCCTTTTCTGCCTCCATATTTTGCTCGATTTTGCCATACCTTATTCCCCCAAGTTCCGCTTGTCTCCAAGCCATCTGATAACACCAACGACTAGAATCAACTTCCCTACCGGGGGATTTGGACAGCACCTTATCGTTTGAAAGGTTATCGATTAGACGGTCTGTTTGAAGCTTAGGCTCTATCCAATGAGAGTCTGTTGCAAACGGATAGGTCGGTAAAGATATTCTTTGAAGTGATTGGCCAGCATAATAAGCATTCCAATCTATTGAAACTCCTCGGTTCCACAAGGTTGCCAATGCTCCACGTACAACGCCTATTTCTCCAGCTCCTGACTTATTTTTGGTAAGCGTACTCAGTATAGTTTGTTCGCTCCAATTAGAATTTCTGCGGACAAATGTTGATAAGGCCTTACCGGGGCCAATTTCCAACAAACAACTATTCTTCTGCGCCAAGATCGTTCCGGCTCCTTGTGAAAAATCAACTGTATCAATAATATGTTCAGCCCAATACTCAGGGTCTGTAGCTTGCTCTGCAGTTATCCAGCTCCCACTGCTACACGAAATAAATCGTAAATTTGGTCGTTGAAAATCAATTTTTTTCAACTCTTCTAAAAAGATGGGTACCGCAGGGGCCATCATTTTAGAATGAAATGCATGAGAAGTCTTCAAAATCGAACAGCCAATACCTGATTCCAACAATCTTTGCTCCAGGCCATTAATAGCAGCTATTGCCCCTGAAACGACGGTCTGTTCGGGGGTATTGACAGCAGCAACAGAGAGATCTTCATCCAGCCATTTTTTACACTCAGACAGCGGCAGCGAGACAGCTAGCATTTTCCCCTTCGGCAAATCGTGAATCAGGCGTCCGCGAATACTCACAATTTTCAGCGCTTGCTCCAAGTTGAAAACACCCGCGATACATGCAGCAACAAGTTCTCCAAGACTGTGGCCTATAAGCCCGTGCGGGGTAATGCCCCATGACCGCCAGAGGGTAGCAAGTGAATATTCAACTGAAAACAAAACCGGTTGCGTCAGCCATGTCTCGCTGAGCTCATTCTGTGCAGCGGAATCAGAGCTATCACTTGACAATAGCACCGAACGCATATCAAAACCTAACTCGCTTATTAAGAGTTCCGCACATTTATTCAATGTGTCGCGGAAAACCGGCTCCTGCACATATAACTCATCTGCCATTCCCTCGTACTGGGAACCTTGCCCTGGGAACATAAAATATACCTTAGGGGGTCGGTTTGAAATCTTAGAAACCCCTTGTTCAATCATCCCATTTAAGTCGTCTAGTGCTTGGTTGACACTGTTCACAACAACGCTGTGTCTGTACGCGAACTCGTCTCGTCCTACAGCCAATGTATAGGCTGTATTAGCTATTGACAGCGGTGAACCCAGATCGCGTTGTTGACTTAGAAACCTAAAGAGATTTTCCTTAATGGCAAACAACGCTGCTTCAGTTTTTGCCGACAGATTGATTAAGTAAGGAGGGTTCACAGATTCAGCTGAGGCCACCACTGGCGCTTGCTCGATAATCGCATGAACATTGGTACCCCCAATTCCAAATGAGCTAACACCAGCAATACGAGACTCAAAAGTGCTAGGCCAGGTCCGAGATTCAGTATTTACATAGAAAGGGCTGTTGGCAAAATCAATCTCCGAGTTGGGCTTTGTAAAATGCAAACTTGGTGGAAGCACTCCCTGTTGTACCGATTTCACTGCTTTAATTAATCCAGCAATGCCAGCGGCAGCATCAAGATGACCTATGTTTGATTTGACACTGCCAATTGCACAATATTGTCGCTGATCAAAATTTGACAAATTTTTAAATGCACGCGTTAAGGCTGCTACTTCAATTGGGTCTCCCAATGAAGTGGCCGTCCCATGAGTTTCTATATAACCTACGCTTTCTGGCTTCACACCGGCAATACTCATCGCGGTTGCAATCACATTGGCCTGCCCACCTACGCTTGGTGCGGTGAATCCTACTTTATCG
>CAYQVT010000361.1:0-442 GCA_964420885.1 uncultured Gammaproteobacteria bacterium | reverse complement strand
AGTAGCAGAACCTCTGATAACGGCTTGAATTGAATCTCCATCTTGCAAAGCATCCTCCAAGCGTTTTAGTACCACAATACCAGCACCACTGCCGAATAGCGTACCATCACCGTTTTCATCAAATGAGCGAGTACGTCCATCTGAAGAAAAAATATCATCTTTGCGGTACAAGTGGCCGGCTTTGGCCGGAGTAATCACATTAGCACCACCAGCCAAGGCCATATCCACTTCATAAGTCAATAGGGCACGACAGGCCATATGTACACTTACTAAAGAAGTAGAACACGCAGTAGCTACGCATACACCAGGGCCAGTCAGACCAAGTTTGTAAGCTATCCGGGTTGCTGCAAAATCGCGATCATTCCCAAGCATGATCTGCATAGGAGAAACTTGTTCTAATATGTCAGGGTTTTTCAAAATATTACTAAGCAGATAACTACTT
>CAYQVT010000360.1:0-2924 GCA_964420885.1 uncultured Gammaproteobacteria bacterium | reverse complement strand
ATCAAGATTTAGGCTCATATCAGAGCTACCTCCAGTTTTGGCACCCTAAATTCAGCATTACAAAGAAATGAAAAACTGATTTTTCGGGAAACCATCTACGTAGGAAAATATTAAGCCTCAACTCTAAAACAGATGAGAATTGAAACGCCTACGGTCTTTGACACGCCTATCAATCAAACTTCGAAAGATAGACACCCATTTGTAAACATCCAAACTAAAACCACAAAATTCAATTTACATTTTAGCAAGTGGATTTTGTTCTGAATCGAGACGCTTGCTGGCGTAGTGTGCTGTAGCACATGAGCCAGTAAGCAACGAAGAGTCAGGGCAAAAGCCGCCGCTAAAAATTAAAATTGGGGTAATGTCTGTCTGTCTACACGAATCCCTGGGCCCATTGTGGTGGACACAGCGACACGCTTAAAGTACTGACCCTTGGCTGACGAAGGCTTTGCTTTATGCAACGCCGTCAGAAGAGCCTCAAAATTCGCTTGCAGATCTTCTGCAGAGAAAGATGCTTTACCAATAGTGCTATGAATGATGCCAGCCTTATCGATACGAAATTGAACCTGACCCGCTTTAGCATTACGAACGGCTGTGGCAACATCGGCTGACACTGTGCCCGTTTTGGGGTTTGGCATTAGACCGCGTGGACCTAAAATTTGACCGAGTTGACCAACAACGCGCATTGCGTCCGGGCTGGCAATTACAATGTCAAAATCCATCTCGCCCGCTTTAACTTGAGCAGCAAGATCGTCCATTCCGACAATGTCGGCACCGGCTTCGGTTGCTTTATCTACGTTATCGCCGTCGGTGAAAACAGCAACGCGTACAGTTTTGCCCGTGCCTTTTGGCAATACAGTGGCGCCACGAACGGCTTGATCTGATTTTTTTGCATCAACACCAAGGTTAATTGATACATCTACGCTTTCATCGAACTTTGCCGAAGCAGTGTCTTTTGCAAGCGCAAATGCTTCACTCAAAGTGTAAAATTTGTCTGCTTCTACCTTTTCAGAAACAGCACTGAATCTCTTAGTTGCTTTTGCCATGATTAAACCTCTTCTGTCTCAATGCCCATGCTACGTGCCGAACCAGCAATGATTTTCACTGCTTGATCTATATCGTAGGCATTAAGGTCAGCCATTTTAGTATTGGCGATTTCTTCCAATTGAGCGCGCGTGACTTTACCCACCTTATTAGTGTGAGGAACACCAGAACCTTTTTGAATACCTGCTGCTTTCTTAAGAAGAATAGACGCAGGTGGCGTCTTCATGATGTACGTAAAGCTCTTATCAGCATAAACGGTGATGACCACCGGAACAGGCAAGCCTTTTTCCATTTCACCAGTAGCCGCGTTAAACGCCTTACAGAATTCCATAATGTTAACACCATGTTGACCTAGAGCAGGACCAACAGGAGGACTCGGGTTAGCGCCACCAGCGGGCACTTGTAGCTTAATCAAAGCATCGACTTTCTTAGCCATTTTTTACTCCAAAGTTTTCAATGAAAACTCTTTTTTGGGTACAAACGTTCATACGAACTCCCCGGTTTAAATTACTCAGCATACTGAGTGTTTATTTTGCTCCGTGACAATCGTTTAAAATTGTCGCGTCGCTTCGCCCCTCACAATGACGGAGCGCTTAACTCTTTCTACTAACACCATTTGAGGGTGAGTAGTAGCGCTTAGATGAGGCGCGATTTAAGTTTTGGCGCGGAGCGTACACATATACGTGAGCACCTAAATTTAGATCAGCAACGAAATATAAACGCTGCTAATCGCCCTCAAATTAGCCCTTTTCTACTTGACCGAAGTCTAATTCCACCGGCGTTGATCGACCAAAGATCGACACCGCTACACGCAACTTCGATTTCTCATAATTTACGTCTTCAACCGTGCCATTAAAGTCTGCAAACGGACCTTCGGTAACACGAACCAATTCGCCAGGCTCGAAAGAAAATTTATGCCGTGGTGCGTCGGTACCATCTTGCACGCGTTGCAATATTTCCATTGCCTCTTTATCAGTCAATGGTGTGGGGTCAGACGCCTTACCACCAATAAAACCCGAAACACGTGGCGTGCTTTTAACTAGGTGCCAGCTTTCATCATTCATCACCATTTGCACGAGCACGTAACCGGGGTAAAACTTTCTCTCACTGGTTCGTTTTTGACCAGCTTTCATCTCTACCACTTCTTCGGTTGGCACTAAGATCTCACCGAAGTAATCTTCCATACCAAGACGGCCGATTGCCTCTTCCAAGGTCAGCTTTACGCGCTTCTCGTAGTTTGAGAAGGCTTGAACAACATACCATCGCATTTTGGGTTTTTCAGCCGTTGCTTCCAAACCTTGCTCTGAAACGTCTTGTCCTGAAACTACGTCGTCTGACATCGCTTACACCTTGATTAAAATATTTATCAGTATTGAGCTACTAGCCATCTACGCCCAAAAGAAGGTCATAAATAACTTCAAACACAGCCATATCGATCAACCATAAGAAGATCGCAATAATAACCACCATGACTAATACAACCATCGTCGTCTGAATGGTTTCTTGGCGCGAAGGCCACACCATTTTACGCACCTCGGTTCGAGACCCTTTAGAGAACTCGATCAAGGCTGCGCCTTGCGCTGATGTAGCAGCAATGCCCACGGCGATAATAAGAGAAACCAATAAGACACCAACCCGCAGAAGCACAGACACTTCTTGCCCCAGCAATGTTGGTAGCTCGTAATAACCATATAAACCAGCGCCTAAGATAAGCACCGCAATGGCTAATTTGACTTTATCTATCATCAATCTCTCTCTTAATATTTATTTGTTCGAATCACACCAATAATTTAAGTGAGATACGATCAAACCGTCCAATTTCAACTCTCAGCCAACACAATGTTCAATTTAGTGGCAGGCCAGGAGGGAATCGAACCCCC
>CAYQVT010000359.1:0-2942 GCA_964420885.1 uncultured Gammaproteobacteria bacterium | reverse complement strand
CCACTTTTCTGAGTATTCATCAGTCGATTTTCCTTTTGCTTTTATCCGGTGTTTTTCGACGACGTCATTGACGTCTCCAGAAAAATTGCACCGCTTCAGCTCAGCAACATAATCCTCGACGGACAAGCTCGTGAACGTAGTACCGTGGCTCCCAAAGCCATTGTAGTGAAGCTCCGTTCCATCCGTGTAATCGACAATCTCTGGCGGAGACATGTGTAGATCAGCTGACTTTCCAGCTATCAGGTCTTTGATTGACCTGAAGAGTTTAACGTTAAGCTTCTTAATTACATCTTTCTCTTTCACGGATTTGATGTTGTCGATCCATGCGAAGTCATTCTGGTACTCATTCGTATCATAGACCTTAAGGATTTCAGCGCACTTTCCCTCGATTGTGCTTGCATCCACAGCGCAGGTTATCGTCTAGGAATCTTTACCTGCTACGAACCGCGCGAAGTTTGCCGATTTTGGGGTGCCTCCTGCGACTCGCGCCAAATCGCGAAGCATTTCAACGCCGAACTCACTTAGATCACTATCCTTGCTCGCCTGGGTGCGAGTCTGAAAAGTCACAGCATCGGGTGTCGCGACATCGAGTGTTCGAAGTTGATTTCGGGGAACCGAATTGAGTGTGACCTTGAGTCCGAACTGACGCTCAAATGCATCATCGTTTAGCGCGATATGGATATGGCCAAAGCAGATCGCCATGATCCTCGATGCTATCGGTAGGAAAATTACCGCACCAGCACCGCTGGAGAATAATTCTGCGGGCAAGTCGGCGCTGCCTTCTTCTAGGAATTGTCGCCACGGAGGAGGATTGGAATAGATTTGGCCAAAGAATAGGGATGCACCTTCGACGCCTACCCAAGGCCTTTCCGTCAATTCTCGTGTCGCTCCTGGAGAAAAGTTTTCGGTGAAAGAAGTCGCGGCTGTTCTATTTTTGCGCAAGAGACGTACAGTCAGTGTCCTCGTTTTCAATTTCTCTGGCACGGTGCGTATCCCCGCATAAACTTTTTGACAAAATGAGACGACGGGTGTGCACCCCGTCGCCTCGCTCCTTTTCAGGAGTGTCGCGTTGGCACCTCTCGGCGATCAATGCGCTCTTGTAGCCAGTTCAGCACTTCACTCTCGACCCATCCCACCCTGTTGAGACCGATCTGCACCCTCTTCGGGAACGTCCCAGCCTTCTCGAGCCGTGCGATGTGTTGCGGTGAATACAAAACCAGTTCCTTGAGCTGACGCTTTGAAAGTATCCTCATCACGATGTTCTCCTTGATAAGAGAGCATCGCGATGCCCCCGGCTACGACAAGCCTCCGAGGCAATACGAGCATACTAAGACGATACAATTTTTGCGATAATTATTTGGATAGCAACGAAAGTTTCTCAGCGATCAATCTCTGTCGAAATATTGACGGCCTCGATGTGACGGAGTTTCTTGCCGACCGACGGACAAACCCCTGCCAGCACTCGCGCCAAGTTTTTCGTCAATGGCATCGTCAAGATTGTTCAACGTTACAAAGACAGCGTTGAAATTCGGTACGTGATAGTTTCGCGTACTGTCTGAATACCGATATGCAAGCTCTCGGTGATCCTTACCAACATAGTGCAATAGAAGACCCATATCATCGACGTCGGGAAAGCCTCTTTGCTGAGTTTCACTCCACAGCTGATGAAGATTGTGACCAAATGGAGGTCGGCCTAACTCCTTGTCCGTCATTCCATCCTCCAGGAGAATGGCCTTTAGGTACAACTCGATAGAGAAACCGACGAGCGATAGAACCGGCAATATCGTAGCGATTTCGTTAGAGGGCTTTCGATCGGGACTATGGAAAATCATTGCGGCCGAAAGGCTGTAACCTCTCGCTGTCCCGTATCGATGAATAGCTGGGCGAAATTGATCAGTCGTCACTGGAATTACCTTGTCTCTTTCAAAGTTTCATTCGTAGGGTTTGACCGGAATCCATTCAGTGCTTTCTGGTGACAGATCGTCGTTCTCGGTCAGACTTGGAATGGCAGAAAAACCGCCCACCCGTTCAATCGACAATTGTTCACACATGACATTCAAAAGTCTGCAGAGCTTCGTTCATTTCATTCAAAAAGTCGTAGCGATTGTAGATGGCGGCGACACCAGACAGTTGTGAGCGGTGGTCGATGAGTTGTTCGGTAATGTGAAGCGGGACACCAAGCCGCGCCATGGTGCTAGAGAAGTACCGTCGAAGATCATGAAGCACCCATTCCGACACCCCGCTCTCGCGATCGAGGCGGGCCTTAGATTTGCTCCAACCGTTAAATGAGAAGCGCGCTGACGGAAGATACTCGCGATACTTCGTTAGTGGGATCGAGTGATCGCGGTTGCTCTTCATAATCGATGCCGGGAAAGTTAGGACTTCCCCATCAATCCAACTCGGTTCAAATTTCCAAATCTGGTTACGACGCTGACCGGTCAGAATGAGCAACTTGACGATGTCAGTATATGGCTGATGGTCGATCGCCCAGATCGCTGCAATCTCTTCGTCAGTGAGCAACCGGTCACGCACTCCGAAGCGGACTTTCCGGCGCTGAAAAGGATTGCGATCAGTGATGCCGTGATCAACGCACCAGTTGAAGAACACCTTGAGCGCTTTCAGCTTGTTCGGTTCATTGATGTCAGTGCTGACGTTTTCGAGTTTGGTGTCGGGCAAATCTTTGAGTGAGTAGTAGTAGCGATCGACAGTGGTTGGGCGAAGTCGCTCCCGACATTCAGTAAGGAAGCGATCACGGGTTTCATGAAACTTCGATTGCCATGAACAATTGGCGGCGGACATACCAACACCGACCGCGCCGCTTGCCGTGCATCTTTCAACGACAACTCAGGCCATTTCCCCAACGTCTTCATTCGACGTTCTTCGCCAAACATGACGAAAAAGGCTTTTGATCGTGATGTGCAACGAACCCCAAACCCTGGAAG
>CAYQVT010000358.1:0-3018 GCA_964420885.1 uncultured Gammaproteobacteria bacterium | reverse complement strand
GGAATCTCTTCTGGATCGTGAACAATTCGCACAACGCAATGGCTGACGGACCCTGAGAAGCCCTCTTCAGACTTGGTGTTATTGAGCCACTGAAGAAGCAAACGTTCCTCAACATCGTGCTCTGCGTCGATGATGAAGAGTACTTGTTCGGAATTAATTTGCGTCCAGGGATTTGTCGTCATTATTATTTTATGGTTTAACTATCCAATGTTCTGGCTGAAACTTTCGACGCGCTCTTTTTCCGCGGTCGTTTACGAGGCATTCTTTTTGGCTCTACGGTTTTAACCTTTTGTACTTTTGCTTGCGATTTGGGCTTATCAGCTACATCATTTTTCGTAGTAGATGCAGTTACCTTTTTGGTCAACTTCTTCGCTGCAGACGGTGTTTTCTTTCGACGCTTTTTGATATCTGCACGACCTTTATCCGCCGAACTGGCGCTCGGTATCAGCTCATTTGCAACCTCTGCGATCACTTTATTACCTTTCGCGACTTGGACGCTCGAGGTATTGGCCTTAGATTTTTTCTCTCGGCGTTTTAGATTCTTCAAACGAGACTCGGTTTTATCCCGCTCTTCATCTGATATCTGAAACTGCATTTGATCCAATTCTTCTAAAAACATATCTCGTACATCGTGGACATGTTCATCCATCGTGTCTGCACTCCACTGCGAGGTATCTACCGCAGGCAAAACGGTAATCTTCACGGTTGCAGGCCGAAACACGTATTGCCCGCGAGGGGCAACGGCAATAGCGTTGTGAATAACAATGGGTACGACTGGCACACCCGCTTGCATCGCTAGATGGAACGCGCCTTTTTTAAAACGCCCCAAATTAGTCGATGTGGAGCGTGTGCCTTCAGGAGCAACACACACACAGCGCCCTTCTTTTTGTAACACATCAACAAGAGGTTTCATCGCCTCAAGCGCCGATGCAGAATTCTCTCGATCAATTAGCACCGTGCCACCGATCTGCATGAGCTTTCCTAAAATCGGCACATTTCCGATCTCTTTCTTACCGATGCCCGCTAAATCTCGTCGCAACAGCGCAGGTAGAATTACCACATCGGCTTGACTCTGGTGATTAAACACGAACACACAGGGGCGATTCGCCCACGCATTTTCTTCACCATCAACATCCAATTCAATACCCGTTAAGGCGCACGCTGTATCGGCGAATAATGATGTTGAAAAATTTCGCGTCTTATTCATAGACCCGGTCAAAGCATAGATCGGCAAACCAGCAATAAACGACGTTAGCATGCTCGCTTGAGTGGCCGCCGTTTTGACATAATCAAATACCGAAGCATTTCCACGACTATTAAAATCTTGAACCGGCCAACCACGACCACTGGCCACTCTTCGTAACCGTTTGTTGGGGTTCAGCGGGCGAGGTTTACCAACAAACTCCAATAATTGAATGTCCTCATCGCTGTCTGAATAAAAGTAACTTTGATTGATGTCAATGTCGTATTGATCGGCTAATTGCTCGGCTGCGTCTACCTTGCCCATCCCATAACAGGTGGGCTTTACTACCGCGCCGGTAAACTTGCCTCCAACAATCTCTAACTTTGAACACTGAACGTTTTCTATACCCAGTTCACGTGCGGCTGGCATTACCTGATAGGGCGTTGCCGCGGTAATCAAGGCAACCGTATGCCCTTTTTTAAGATGCGCTTCAATTAGGGCCTTAGATTCAGGATAAATAAGTTTAGCGATATGTTTCTTATACAGCTTTTCAGCAAATTCTAAGTACTCTTCCTCAGATATCCCTCTAAGGTATTGAGACGCGACGGTCATCATTGCTGAAAACCCCATGTTCCCCATCCCAAATTGAGTCATGGTCTTAGTCAGTTCAAGCAATTGCCGAGCCGAGACGTCTCCACGTTTAATTTGTTCGCGCAGATAAGTGGTCGCGGAATAACCGTAGATCACGGTTCCGTCAAAATCAAAAAACGCGCCTATTTGAGGGCCGCTTGGTAAGGAGTCTACTTCTTTTGTAACTTTACTATATAAATCCATGCAGGCAGTCAGGACGCTTGTTTATTCAGTGAACTAAATCGCTTCGTTGCGTTGTTACCGTCAGACAAAGAGATCTACTAATATTAACGACTAATACTACCGCAAAGCCCGCCATTTACAAGACGGACTGAGCAGAGCGTGAGTATTTAGGTTATTCATCACAAAAAGGATTGTGTTGCGGAGAAGTTTTTCGACGGATTTGTTTAATATTTGATTTCAAAGGCTATCTACTCTATTCGTCCACAATCGTTTTAGAGTAAGATTATTAGATCACGGCTCCACGCCTAGCCATCTCTCAAAATACTTATGCAGCAGCTATCGGCCCAAGACGCGCAATTTCTATATATGGAAACCAATAAGAGCCTTTCACAGGTTACTTCAGTCGCGATATTCGACCCTTCAACAGCACCCGAAGGTACTGTGCGATTTAAACAAATCATTGAGCATGTTCGCAGCCGAGTTCATACATCGCCGATTTATAAACGTCGTATCTATCATGTACCACTTGAACTTGATTACCCTTATTGGATCGACGACGAACATTTTGATATCGAATATCACATCGGCCACGGACGTCTACCGCACCCAGCCGACTGGCGACAATTGTGTATTCACTTAGCGCGCTTCCATTCTAGACCGCTGGATATGCAAAGAGCACCCTGGGAGATGTACGTCATTGAAGGCATCAACAATGTACCCGGTATTCCCAAGGGATGTTATGCGATTGCGACCAAAATTCATCATGCCGCCGCCGATGGCATGGCGATTGTAAATTTCTTTGGTGGCTTGATGGATATTGATCAAAAAGGCACGCCGGTAATGCCAATGAAACAACGAGTTAACTCAGCGCGCAACGAGAAGCCGACACCATTTCAAATGTCGGCTCGAGGTTTATTTAATGGCCTGAGGTCACCAGTCAAGGTCGCCGAATCATTAATGAAGTACGCACCTAATATGGTTCAAACCGCCAAGGAGCGTTTTGTCGAAAAACAAAGAGAAGC
>CAYQVT010000357.1:0-3021 GCA_964420885.1 uncultured Gammaproteobacteria bacterium | reverse complement strand
TTGATACCAACAAAGCAACTGCAAGCCATTATAGTGGCGTCCGTGATCTGACGTATCAGATATTAATTAAATAACTCGTAACAATTGGAGTATCAGCATGACTATATTTACTACCCACACTGTTGAATCAGCACCCGAGGCGGCTAAAGCTACCTTGCAAGGCGCCCAGGATTCACTTGGATTTGTACCTAATCTTTATGCCAATATGGCAGAGGCACCGGCGGTACTAGCAGCCTATACGGCGCTAGCCGGTAATTTTGAAAGTAGTAGCCTGAGCGCTACCGAGCAACAAGTTGTATTGTTGACTGCCAGTGTCATTAATAATTGCGAGTTCTGTGTTGCGGCACATTCGGTAATATCTAAAAACATGATGAATATTGACGCGAATATTGTCGATGCAATCAGAGAGCAGCGAGCAATCCCTGATGAAAAACTCGAAGCGCTAGCAACATTCACCAAGGCGGTTGTGAACGAACGCGGGTGGGTTACTAGCGCGGCGACCGATGCATTTTTAGCTGCGGGTTACGAAAATGCCCATGCGTTAGAGGTCGTACTTGGTGTTACTCTAAAAACGCTAAGCAACTACACGAACCATTTGGCCAAAACCAAGGTTAATGAGCAATTTTCTGGTGAGGCCTGGAAAAAGACTGCCTAGGTATTCGTGGCTGTCATGGCCATTCCAAAAACTGAAGTATCAGTAACAAGAGGGGCGCTATAGCGCCTCTTTTTTTATTGTAAAAAAACCAAAGTCCGACCATGTAACATGTTCATCAGGATCTCGTCTCGACGCGTGCAATGAAGTTTGCCGTCGGATCTCGGCGATTTTTTAGGTTTTGACTTGATGGAACTGTTAATGCCCATGTCATAATAGGGTCTCGTGAGGTAGTGAGAACAATATGTCTGAGCATCAGGAATCCGAAGAGTACATAGTAGAGCCGCTAGCAGACTTTCGAGAATATCCGCCGGATGAGATGGTGGCGCGTGCGCGAAAATTCTATGCGGATATGCGACGGCGCCGAAGTGTACGTGAGTTTGATGATCGCCCAGTGCCGATGGAAGTAATCGAGCAATGTTTACTTGCAGCGGGTACGGCGCCATCCGGGGCTAATCAACAGCCCTGGCACTTTTCTGTAATTACCGATTCGCAAAAAAAGCGCAAGATTCGCGAAGCAGCCGAAGCTGAAGAGCGGCAGTTCTATGAAAGACGCGCGCCGCAGGAATGGCTGAATGCTTTGGCACCTTTGGGAACAAATCCGGACAAACCCTTTCTAGAAACTGCGCCGGTATTAATTACGATTTTCGCCGAAAAGCACGGCGTGCGCCCTGATGGTAGTAAGATTACTCATTACTACTTTCCGGAATCCGTGGGGATCGCCACCGGTATGTTAATAACCGCTCTGCATAACGCTGGTTTAGCGACCTTAACCCACACGCCGAACCCCATGAAGTTTTTGAATAAGATTTGTGGTCGCAGCACGCGCGAAAGAGCGACTATATTATTGGTAGTTGGTTATCCTGCTCAAGATTGCAAAGTCCCGGTGCATGGCGGTATTAAAAAGTCGTTACAGGATATTTCAAGTTGGTTGTAGTGCAGCGTTAATCTCATGAAATGCAAATTGTGATAAATCCATTCACTCGATGTTTGAGCTCACTATTGAGTTAGCTTAAAGTCATAACGTATCTGAAAAAAAGTTGTTATGAACTATACTATTTAACAATTTGCTTGGGGATTTCGAATGACTGACATATTGAGTAGCTATAAGATTGCTAACCATCAAGCGGTCGATCGATCGTTTTTTGTTAACGAGTTGTTCGATATTTTCGACTCAAAATACGTTGAACATAAGAGCCGAATAAATGAAATGTTGGGAAATTACCCCAAGCAACATTTAGATGACCTGTTGTCTCACGTCTTTTCGGTTAAAAAGCAAAACTTCAAAAGAATCGCATTTGAGTTGATGTTACATGAGCAATTATTCCTCCTGGGTTTTGTCGTTGTGGTTAAACCGGTTCCGCAGCAAACGCACGCGCCCGACTTTTTGGTTACAACTCCCGCGGGCGAAACATTTTATTTGGAGGCCGCTACAGTTGATAACGACCGCGAGACAGTCACAAACTCCCAAGAGACGCAGGGTGGAAACCTTATTTTAGATCAGTGTGAAACGAAGATACAAGAAAAGCGTTCGCGTTATAAAGGACAATTGGATAAGCCACTGGTTATCGCTCTCAATGTAATCGATGGTGGCCTGTCGCAGACCCAGGAGCGGGATTTTTTCTTTGGTAGTGATGACGGGGTTAATCCGCAAGATGGTATTTTTACCAAAAACGGACGTACTGGCGTCCGCGACGATCTGGCCGGAGTATGGTATTTCGATCGCTTAAAGTTTTGGCGGCTGCCGCACACGCGTTACTGTTATATACCGAACCAATATATTAAACCACAGCTTCTTCCCGCTGAATTCACGGCGCACAATTTGCTTTGGATGACCGATAAAGGCATAGAGTACTTTAGTGGAGAATCATTTTTGCAAGCATATGGTAGTAAAGCTACAAGCTCCAGAGCCGAGAGGTCTGCGGGTGCAATCTCCAGTCTGGGTAAATCAAGCGCGCTGGAAGAATTAGTCGTTTGTACGGCTTGTATTGCAGGATTCTTTTTGATGCTTCGGTATTTCCTCTTTTGACCCAAACTTTTTGTACTCAAGGCTTGGCGATTATTCAAAACTTACCATGCAATTAAGATAGTCCTTTTTTTACACTATTAAGCCGAATCGGATTTTTTTCTAGTTTAAAAAGGTATTGTTGTAGTTGCCAGCGCGCGATCGGCATAAGTATTTAGTGCGATCAATATTTCTTTTTTTCTGGAGTTGGGTAATGGGAGGACTTGGAATTAAAAATGTAGTGATGTGATACCACCCCATTAATTAACGAGTAAGTGAGCTTAAGTCTGGAATTTTTTTAAGGATCTGTAAGCGAATAGGTAAATGGTGTATTTTAAGTTATCACGGCAGAAAAAGAGCGCGC
>CAYQVT010000356.1:0-3051 GCA_964420885.1 uncultured Gammaproteobacteria bacterium | reverse complement strand
GGATCGATCCCCATTTTATTTGATACCAACCAAGCTTCAGAAAGCGCAACTAAATGCGCTGTGGCAAGATAGTTTGTAATTACTTTCAGTATTGACGCTGAGCCTAGCTCGCCGGTGTGAATCACGCGTCGGCCCATGGTTGTGAGCAACGGCAAGGCGATATCAAAAGCTTCTCGTTCGCCGCCGGCAAATATTGAAATATTGCCAGTATCGGCTCTGTGGCAGCCGCCAGAAACCGGGCAGTCTAGCGCTAATGCACCTTTAGCTGCTACCAATTCTCCGATACGTTTGACTTCAGCTTGATCGGTGGTGCTCATTTCAAGCCATACTTTTCCGCCTGACAAGCCGGCTATTACACCGTCATTCGATTCCATTACCTCAGAGCAGGCACTGGGGGAGGGAAGGCAGGTAATAATTATTTCAGACTGTTCGGCAACATCCTTTGCTGAGTTAGCTGAGGCTGCACCAAGGCCTACGAACTCTTGTACTAGTTCGTGATTCAGGTCGCGTACCACGAGTTCATGACCGTTACGCAGTAAGCTGCCAGACAGTTTACCGCCGACGTTTCCTAAGCCGATGAACCCTATCCTCATAGTAGTTACCTTCGATCGTTTATAGTGCACACAATTTCATAGCAGTTTCTACGGTGTGTCAAATCACTAATTTTTCTATTTGAAATCGAAAATATCGACCTAAGGTATTCAGCTGGCTTGTATATTTCTATTTTGATTGAAACACTACTTCACACACACTCAAGGGTTAAGCTGCATGTCTCACCTACTTTACCGGCGCTCGGTTGCGATGATCATCGTTGGCAGTGCATTATTAAGTTTGCTTGGTATTGGAATGAGAATCATGGATGAACCTGATAGTGCGCGTATCATTTTTTATCGTTCGGTATCTCAATGTGTGTTCTTGGTCTTCGTCGTGATGTCAATGCATCGATCAAACACTATCGCTCAATTTGTGGAGATGGGTCGCAAGGGAGTATTAGCAGCGTGCCTAATTGGTGCTGCGGGACTGTTCATGATAACTTCTTTTGCGCACACAACCGTAGCAAATGCCGTTTTCATAATGTCGTTAGCACCACTAAGCAGCGCATTGTTGGGTCGCCTTTTCCTAGGTGAACGAGTGTTAAAGCGAACTTGGTTAGCGATTGCAATCGCCGTGATTGGAATTGCCGTCATTTTTGGTGAAGGTCTGTCGAGCGGAGGGCAATTTGGCATGTTCCTCGCGTTGTTCATGGTGCTATGTTACTCGTGCAGTATCGTAACTATTCGCTCTCAAGCGAGCTCAGGCTCACCCGCTAATATCGTTGCCGTGTGTGCTTTGAGTGCTTTTATTTTGAGCTTAGCCGTGATTCCATTCATAGATAATTTTGCGCTAACGTCACGTGATTTGATTATTTGTGTCTTGTTGGGAGTCGTGCAAATTGGCTTGGGAATGTTGCTAGTCACCACCGCTGCTCAGTATTTGCCGGTTGCTCAAGTGTCACTTTTGGCATTATTAGAGGTGATATTGAGTCCGATTTGGGTGTGGTTGGGCGTCGGTGAGGAACCCTCAGCGTATACCTTGTTGGGCGGTTCGATTGTTCTAATTGGAGTCATAATGCAGGCGCTCTCTTCTGTTCAACGACGAGCGCCTTATTCTTTATATTGATTTGGATTCCTTTAAGACTGGCGGAAAATAGTCATCCAACTTAACAATCAATACAATCTTGGTATGTCACCTAAGTTAGCATAAATTGTCTTTAACTGAGTGTAATGCTCGATTGCGGATAATCCGTTTTCGCGCCCAATTCCCGATTGTTTATAGCCACCAAATGGTATTTCAGCGGGAGTGACGTTGTATTCATTGATCCAAACAATGCCTGCTTGAATCTTATTGGCCACTCGGTGGGCTCGACTGAAGTCTTGTGTGAATACCGCGCCTGAGAGTCCAAAGTCCGTATCATTCGCACGCTCGATAACAGCAGCTTCGTCGCTAAATGGCATGATCGATAGTAACGGGCCAAACACTTCTTCTTGCACAAATGCCATGTCGTCAGTGCAGTCTGCGAAGATCGCAGGTGTAATGTAGAAGCCGCCATCGAGTTGTGAACCACTTGGGATGTCGCCACCACATACATGCCGAGCATTGCTGTTTTTAGCAATTTCCATATAGCCTTTTACTTTCTCATAGTGCTCGGCTGAGACTAATGGACCCATATCGGTAGACTCATTAAAAGGGTTTCCGATCTCCATGCCGTTTGCTCGCTCAGCTAATCGAGCGATAAGCTCTTCGTAGATATCTTGGTGGGCGAACACCCTCGTGCCATTAGAACAAATTTGGCCAGTGGAATAGAAATTGGCCGCCAGAATTCCGCTAACTGCGTTGTCTATTTTGGCATCATCAAACACGATGATTGGAGATTTGCCGCCCAGTTCTAGAGTTACTTTTTTCAGGTCTCTAGCGCTGTGAGCCATTACCACTTTGCCTGTATCCACCGACCCAGTGAGGGTGACTTTCGAAACGTCTTTGTGGCTAATCAGCGCCGAACCGGTTTCTCGTGCGCCTTGCACTACGTTGAAGACGCCATCGGGTAAGCCGGCTTCGGTGTAGATTTCTGCCAGCTTAAGTGCGGTTAACGGTGTCTGCTCGGCTGGTTTGAACACCATTGTGTTGCCACATGCCAGTGCAGGGCCAGACTTCCACATGGCGATTTGAATAGGATAGTTCCACGCGCCAATTCCCGCACACACGCCAATCGGCTCACGGCGCAACATTGCAAAAGCGTCGGGGGGAAGATCAATGTGCTGCCCGTGCAAAGTCTGGGCGACGCCAGCATAGTATTCCATTACCTCGACGCCAGAAATAATATCGACGGTACTTGTTTCTGCGATGGCTTTACCAGTGTCTAGCGTCTCAAGTTCGGCTAATTCTTGGTTGCGTTCGCGAAGGATTTGGCTGGCTCGTCGAATGATATCTCCCCGTTCCGCGGCGGGTACGCGTGACCACGTTTCAAAAGCACGTTTTGCGTGGAATTGTGCAGTTCGATCCTCTTGCGCCCAA
>CAYQVT010000355.1:0-3053 GCA_964420885.1 uncultured Gammaproteobacteria bacterium | reverse complement strand
TTTTCCCAACAACCCCGTGTATTTGCGTAGCTTACATGGTTTTGGTGTTTGGGCGAATTCCAGCGCCTTAGCCCTGGCTAATATTGATAACAAAACTAAGGCGCCGGTTGGTGGTGAGATTCTGCGCGATGTAAATGGTGTGCCAACCGGGATATTGTTGAATCGAGCAACCACCTTGATCGCTGACGCCGTGCCTCAACCGAGTCTCGAGCAATTCGCCGCCTATATGAAACTTGGGTTACAACAAATGGCAAAAGATGGGTTTGTTTCAGTGCATGAGGCCGGTGCTGAATCAATGCATATTGATGCCCTACAGCACTTGGAATCTAAACAGGCCTTGCCGATTAGAATGTACGCAATGCTCTCGAGCCGTGATGCAGCATTGTCTAAGATTTGGCAAGCGAAGGGGCCCTTAATAGACCCCAAGGGCTTCTTAGATATTCGTTCTGTTAAAGCCTATTATGATGGCGCTTTAGGCTCTCGAGGCGCGAGATTGCTCGAAGACTATAGCGACAAACCTGGGCACAGAGGGGTTAGTGGCGACGGTTACGGCTTTGATGCTGAAATTGTAGATAGCCTAATTTCGGCTGGCTTTCAAGTCGGTATTCACGCAATCGGCGATGCTGGTAATAAAGAGGTGTTGGACTTTTTTACGGTCGCTGAAGAAAAGTATAAAAATAGTGCAGCCTTACGTCATAGAATAGAACATGCTCAAGTGATTCAACAGTCGGATTTTCAACGTTTTAACGAGCTGAATCTAATCGCCTCTATGGAACCTCCGCACGCCGTTGAAGATAAACCTTGGGCTGAAGACCGCCTTGGACCGCACCGCATCAAGGGCGCCTATGCATGGCGAACGTTGCGAGAGGCTGGCGTGCCACTCACCTTTAATTCGGACTTACCAGGCTCTGACCACTCAATTTTCTACGCCTTACATGCTGCGGTTACTCGCCGTGATAAACAATTGACGCCTTTGGCTGGCTGGTATCCCGAACAAAGCGTGTCGATAGAAGAAGCAATCAGAGCGTACACCAACTGGGCCGCCTATTCGGCCTTCAGAGAGCAGCAAACTGGGGTTTTAAAACCTGGATTTTGGGCCGATTTGACGGTGATGGATATAGACCCTTTTGAACTGGCTATAAGCGCTCCCAGATCGTTGTTAGACGGTCAGGTCTTGATGACGATTGTCGACGGTAAAGTTGTTTTTAAAGACCCGTCACTACAGAATTAGTATCGGTATTAAGATCAATTTCGATGATTCACTTATTTTCTAGCAGTGTTGAAGAGAGCTGATTTCCACCGACGCAGTAACCACAATTAATCATTCATGTACGAATGTTAGAATAATCGTCTCGACAATCGAGATCATTCAAAAATAGAGTGTCACCAGAAAGAAAATACCTCGAGACTCCCTGACTGTAACTAAGAAACACTGGACATGAAAATAACAAAACCCTCTAAGCTAGCCGTTGCCAAAACAATAATCACCGCCTCACTCCTGTTCGCCTCCAGTATAGGATATTCTGAAAACCGTATTGACACCCAACGTCCAGATGCGCCAAGCCTCGCCGGGTACGGTAGCAGTGCAATTGGGGTTCGCACTCTCGAGCTGAGCAACCCAGATCAAATAGATATCGTCAAAATCGACCCCAAAAAGCCGAAACCCAATGTCTTACCTCGCTATGATCGGCCAATAGTGATTGAAGTATGGTATCCCGCGAAAGCCGGAGACAGTGGAGATACGTCGCTGAATGTCTTCCTCCGAGACGGGACTACCGAGGTCGTAATAGAGGGTAAGGCCAGGCGTGACGCGGAACCTGCCGAAGGCAACTTCCCGCTCATTATTGTCTCGCATGGGCACACCGGAAACCGTTATCTTTTATCGCATTTGGCCGAAAACTTAGCCTCCAAAGGCTATGTGGTAGCCTCAATTGATCATACTGACTCAACCTATCGTTCGGTTGGCTCATTTCCCTCTACTCTGGTAAACCGATCGCTGGATCAGACCTTTGTTCTAGATCAAATGGATGAGCTCTCGCGTACCAAGCAGTCGTTTCTATATGGTCTGGTAGATGCATCGAATACTGGACTCATCGGTTACTCGATGGGCGGCTATGGTGCGGTCATAACATCAGGCGCTGGCCTAACTGAACTCGCAGCCAATTCCGAATTAGGTGCACCCTTTAGCACCTTAGCGATACACCAGGCTAACAGCGCGAGTCACAAGGCCCTTAAAGACGATCGAATTAAGACCACCGTTGCCTTCGCTCCTTGGGGCATGAATCATGGCATGTGGGACAAAGAATCGCTAACGGGTTTAAAAATACCGATGTTGTTTGTCGCCGGTTCTGATGATGATATATCAGGTTACGAAAATGGCGTAAGAGCGATTTGGGAAGGTGCACGCAAAACCAAGCGATCTTTACTGACGTTTGAAAACGCAAACCACAATGCAGGCGCACCGATGCCCGCTCCAAAAGAAGCATTTCGCTTTGATGAATCATTGGGCTTTAATATCAGCGAACACTACACAGACGCAGTGTGGAGCAACACACGAATGAACAATGTCTCGCAGCATTTTGTGACAGCTTGGATGGCAAAGTATTTAAGATCAGACAATTCTATGGATAAGTATATGAGTCTCGTTAAGAGCTCTAACGACGGAGTGTGGGCAAAAGACCAAGACGGAACCAAAAAACCCGAACATACCTACTGGGAAGGGTTTGCGAATCGCACAGCAAAAGGCTTGAGATTCGAAACTCTAGACGCTGAGAATGACTATGCTAATGATTAATAGCTAGATGACTAATTATAGGTTTAGAGACTGTTTTTTGGTCGACCCTTCCATATCGCTAGCACACGTAGAGGTCGTAGAGGTACTACAACGATACGCTACAAACCAGTGTACTGAGAATTAGCAGAGTCTAAAACGACTAGTTGACGTTTGACTCAGATAGAGATCTCAGTACTCTGTTTACTGCTGAAGGCGTCATGATGACGAGCATTAAACAAAGAACGCTGACCTAGTCGTCAATAGCTATTATACCCGCGTC
>CAYQVT010000354.1:0-3055 GCA_964420885.1 uncultured Gammaproteobacteria bacterium | reverse complement strand
TACCCGTGTGCCACGAGATTAAACCTTAAGAAATACCAAATCAAGGAGTCTGCCCACTTGAAATACCTATGGGTGACCCCTTGAAAATCAAATAGGTAATGATCTTCTGAACAAAAAATATCTTGTCGATCATTACCGCGCTGAATAATATGTTGAGGCTGACCGGGAATCACAAAACGAGGTAAACGTGCCATATCGATATCCTTTTAAACGAATTGGTACGAGCTTAAGCCTTAAGAAATACTAAATCAAGGAGTCTGACCCCTTGAAACTATTAAGAAATACCAAATCAAGGAGTCTGACCCCTTGAAACTTTTGTTTAATCCCACTAGGTTTTAGCTAGGGCTTAAAGTGGGTCACTTGTGTTTTTCAACTAGAATAAAATCACCTTCTGAGTCAATGTACTTTTCCATCGACTTCCTTTCCAAAGACACGTACTTGATCAACAGAGAATCATTGACAAGCTCAAAACGAATGTGAGCACGAGTGAGGTCAGGTTCAAAATTTTTGAGCTTCAGGTACAAATCTCCACTACTTGAAGAGCATCGATAGTAATACTCCTGTATTTCCTTCGTACCAGCTTCCTGTAACCGTAAAGCCTGAAGGTATCCATCAACATCATCTATCTTTTCACTAGATACAACTAGTAAATTCAAAATTTTGCTCCCACTCATATTAGCCGAGAGCACTTCTTTTCGATAACTTAAATATTGATTGTAAAGGTTTTCTCTGCAAGCACTGCTTCCACTTGGTTTTACGCCATCCGCATAACTATTTAAACAGCCTAAAACCAACAAGAGAACTACATTAGAAAAAAATATTTTTTTCATGTTTTACCCTCCTGACCGACGAACAGCGTCATCAATCACCCTAGTTCTATTATTTATATCCTGAAAAACTTTAGTTCTGCGCATTCCGTCGACAGCAGCGCCTGGTATATCAATTCGCCCGTTCAAAGACCAAGGTATATTAAACCCTAGAATCGACTTGCTATACGAAAGCTCTCAGCTTGCAGCTCCGCTCCCGATATCAGTAAGCGATAAAGAAGCCCCCAACCTAGAAAACTCCATCGACTCCAACCCTTTACCAAGTTGATATGTCCCACTTAAACCCGCGACATCCGAAGCCAGAACTAACTTACCTTCAGAATCGAAAGTAAATTCTAACGAATCTCCAGAGCTGATAGAAAATGTAGCTTTACCATCCTTGTAATTTGCTTTCAGAAAATCTTCAATTTCAGCCGTTACACCATCCTTATTAATTTTTATCGTCCCTTTTTGTGCACCCCCCCTCAACTCATTAAACCAAGAGCATATCAAGGGGTCAGACTCCTTGATTATCAGTTGATTTACGATCTCCACTATGGGCTTCCGCCTTAACTGGCCGATTTAACTTTTTGCCATACACTTTAAATACCTTTCACTACCCAAAGCATTCGATTTATTCACCGCATCGTTTATTTCATTTACCGTACCCGTGTGCCACGAGATTAAACCTTAAGAAATACCAAATCAAGGAGTCTGCCCACTTGAAATACCTATGGGTGACCCCTTGAAAATCAAATAGGTAATGATCTTCTGAACAAAAAATATCTTGTCGATCATTACCGCGCTGAATAATATGTTGAGGCTGACCGGGAATCACAAAACGAGGTAAACGTGCCATATCGATATCCTTTTAAACGAATTGGTACGAGCTTAAGCCTTAAGAAATACTAAATCAAGGAGTCTGACCCCTTGAAACTATTAAGAAATACCAAATCAAGGAGTCTGACCCCTTGAAACTTCAAGACCAGCTAATCACAACAACCTGTAACGAGGTTATTATGACTAAAGAGCATGATACACAAGCTTTACGCTTGGCTACATCTAAAAACCACCAAAGGCAGCTAAAAGTCAGAGAGACTTACCACTCCTACCAACTGAGCCAGAACTGCCGACAACGCACACCCATCGGCGAGATTCACCTTAAAGGCCATTGGTTAATCCAAGCGGGTTTTGAGATTGATTTGCCTGTGAAGGTCAGGGTTATGGAGGGGTGTTTGATCTTGACTAGCGAACCTTAAAAACCAAAAAGCCCCTGCTAAATAGCAAGGGCTTTAAGTGATTACTTTAGATTAACCTCTAAAGTTTTTTATATATTTCTCCATCTTCATACGGCTCAGAATCAATACCAACAGATATTTTGACACGCCCCAACAAGTCCTTGTAAGGCTGTAAAGTAACATTCTGTAGAATTTTATTATTTATACTCTTAGACGACTCAATCGTGAGAATAGCAAATTCACCTGCAACATCTTTCATCATAACTACAGACCAATTAGAACTATTAAAGTTTTCCCACGTATTATTCTTATAAATAAGTTGATCAAAAGTATTATCAGAATTAATACAAATTTTATTTGTATTATTACTATTAACGTAGCACCCTAAAAAGTTTTTAGCAGGTAACGTTATACCGTAAAATAAGAAAGACAAAACTAATAAACTCACAATTATAATGATTAGATACTTTAACTGTTTCATGGTTTAGTAGCCCCTCTCCCAACTAATTGACATCGTTAAATCAGAGGCTGTTTTTCCAACTGTCTCAATACCAAAATATTCATTAAGCTGACGCCCAAACATAAGAGAGTTAGCACCCATTCGATTTTGAACCGTATAAGTAATAGTCGAACCATCGGATATTGCTACACCGTTATTCCAACTTCCCACAGCTTGCTCAGCCGAATTTAGCGTGCTTAATGCACGACGCCAAGTAAAAGTATAAGCAAACTTATCTACTAACAAACCGGCTTCAGGTGTGGCGCCATGTTCGGCCAACACAAACTTCTCGAAATACTCTGCACCATCGCCCTTACTAAAAATTTCAGCCATTTTACTATCAGGCCCAAAGTCTATATGCCCACCTTTTCCGCTCTTCCAATACTTAGCCACATCGACAGGCGACATATTATTAATTTGTTCTTGGGTCAGTCCCTTTTGTGCACCCCCCCTCAACTCATTAAACCAATGCACGGTCGCGGCCGTAATCGCGCCATTCAAAAAGTCACCGC
>CAYQVT010000353.1:0-3056 GCA_964420885.1 uncultured Gammaproteobacteria bacterium | reverse complement strand
TTACGCTCTTATCTCGGTAATCATGTTAATGTTTACACGGCTTTTCAATATCTTGCGATGGCGTCAAGAAATCATATTCGCTCATTGGTATCAAGCCTCTCTGAACTCGGACACCTATATGAGCCAACGCATATGTCGGCAAAATACTTCAAACGAATTATAGAACGTCCTTATGAAGAAACGACCGGTAGCAGTGATAATAGCGTGTTGTTCGAAAGTTTCGATCACAGCGTTTTAACCGTTGTGCCGACGAGCTGAATCCAGACTACTTCTCTAGTATTTCTTCGCATCCCACTGCGGTAACCCCTTATATCGATACGAATGCTCGTTGGTTACTCTGGTCTAAACAATCAAAGGACGAATCGATGCGTAGAATTTGGATTTCTGGGATAGCTTTATTGGTTAGCTTGCTGGCGACTGGACAGTCTGCTGCCAATGTGGAGATACCTCGTGAACGTCAAATAGATCAACAAAGATGCCTGACAATTTACGTAAGCTACGATGGTGTGACGACCTTTAGTCGTGAACAAATTAATAACTTTGGCGTTAACCAACAAGCACAGAAATTATCGATAGATGAGAGTATTGCATTGCTTTACGTGCATGATAAAGAGCTACTCTCGTATCGAATGAATATGCTTATGGATGCAGTATGGAAAAAATCAAAGTTTAAGAGTCTGAGCGCAGCTGAAAATAGCCACTTGGCACTTATTCACACGCTCATGCGTCAGAATGATTTAAGTGACAACATTTTTGATGCGGGCGAGGATCGCTTTTTGGATCCAACTCTGAACCATGCGGTCATCGCTTTGTCGCAAATGGGCACTAGTTCTGTCGTCGACGCGTTAATTGCTACCGCAAGCGTTGAAGAAAGCGCCGTGGTGGAATTAGATTTACTGCGCTCATATATTGGTCACCTTAAAGATATTGATCGGATATTTGATTATCTGGGCATGGCATCAAGAAATCACCTGCGTTCGATAGTAAGCAGCCTGGCTGAACTTGGACACACCTACGAGCCCGTATATATGACTACTGACTTCTTTGACTTCATCATAGATCACTCTTACGAAACCGACCTAGCAAACAGCAATGACTACGTTTATTTTGGTGATGCAACCCCAGAGCCAAGGAAACCCGGTTCTAAAGCATTGTCTTCCGAGTTTTGCAAACAACCAGACCAAGTGAGTCTTTCCATACGCAAACTAGAGTATGAGGACCCTCGGTAATCCACAGTTAACACTCGACAACTGTGTAGTTAGACTGACTCCATACAATTAATTCAAGTAAAGGTGCATTATGAAGTTTGCTAAACAAAAAATATGGGCATTGGTCGCTGACGGGTCTCATGCAACTATCGTTAAAAACTTTACGCGACGCACATGTGACGAAATTATCACACGAGAAAGTCATCACCAATCGGCTTCAGAATTAGTTTCCGATCGGGCGGGCCGTTGCTTTACTTCATTTAGCCCTAGGCGTTCGGCCATGGAGTCACACTCCGACCCAGTGAGAGCAAACGAACAAGCTTTTACCCAGGAATTGCTTGAAGAACTTGAACTTGCTTATGATTTCGGCAGTGTCGAAAAGTTATTAATCTTCGCTGCCCCAAAAACTCTTGGCGATATTCGCCGTGCCATTTCTCGTAGGTTAAGATCAATCGTTGTCTTGGAATCAAACAAAAACCTTACTCACCTACCGCGAAAAGAATTGGTCACAGCAATAAACGAAATTCGTTTCGCCTGACACTAGCGATAAAAAGCATAGTAGTTCCGTATGAACGTTTGTCTATGATTGATAAACCGAAAACCACTACCATTTACAATACAATCAGGATCAACGGAAACATGAGCGGACTCGCAGAAAGGAACCAAAAAATATTGATCATAGGTGCTGGAGAAATGTCTCGGGCATTTGGTCACCTTCTAAAAGACCGCCATCATTGCAGTGTTTGGCAACGGCGCGCACAAACCACACTAGCTACTTTCAAATCTGATGAAGACTTCATTTTTTTATGCGTACCAACGGCGCCCCATCGGGAAATTTTGACAGAGCTCAAGCAACAAATTTCGTCAGATACAATATTTGTCACGGTAGCCAAGGGACTCGATTCTCGTGGTGATACTGCCACTGCTGTCCTGGAACAAGAACTTCGCGGGAAATGTAACTTTGTTGGCCTCTATGGACCGATGATATCTGAAGAAATGTCTCGCGGGGAGCCAGGATACGCAGACATCTCTGGCTCCAGCAATAGTGCAGCAACTCGAGTACAACAGTTGTTTGCAAATTCCTCACTAAAAACAAAATATTCTGATGACTTGATTGGAATAAACTGGTCTGGCGTGCTTAAAAACATATACGCTATTATTACAGGCATAAGCAATGAGCTGATGCTTAGCAGTAATTTTCGGGGCATTCTGGTCTCCAACCTAATAAATGAAATGCGGGAAATTGTTGAACTAGAAGGTGGATGTAAGTCTTCCGTGTTCGGCGCCGCCGGCGTCGGGGACCTAATAACAACGATGACTAGTAGCGAGTCATCGCACCAACGTTTTGGGCGGCTTCTCGCCTCAGGTGTCTGTCCTGATTCGAAACCTGAAGGTTATAACTCGCTAAAAATGCTAGCGCAACACTCACCGTATCTGTTTGATCTGTTTCCGATACTTAGTGCAACTCACAAGATCTGCCAGACGCCAAAACAAGCACTGGAATTGATTCGGGAACTGCAGTAATTTTAACAAATACCAGTTAGCCCAACACGGGAGATTAACCAAGCATGCATGATTTAACCATACTTTTAATTATCTGGATAAGCGTGTTTATGGCTGCCTTTATGGCCAATAAAACCCGGCTAACGCCGGTACTGTGGTACCTATTCTTTGGTGCACTGTTTGTAAATATTGGCGTATTACCCACCGAGATGCCTGAGTTTATCGAGACCTTTGCTGAACTTGGAATTATCCTCATCATGTTTGCGATTGGGTTTGAAGAGGACACCGACAATTTTCTCAATAGCCTAAAGCGTACCTGGGGGATAGCATTTTTCGGTGCGTTAG
>CAYQVT010000352.1:0-3081 GCA_964420885.1 uncultured Gammaproteobacteria bacterium | reverse complement strand
CCAAAACTCATAACGCATGTCGGGCTGCCGTTAATACCGAGTTTCTCTTCTGTTGAAACAACGCTAAGATCATTGCGATTCCCCAAACTGCCATCTTCATTGACTAAATATTTAGGCACTAAGAATAACGATAAACCCTTTACACCAGCCGGAGCATCAAGCAATGGAGCCAAGACAATATGGACAATGTTTTCGGTCATATCGTGCTCGCCCCAAGTGATAAAGATCTTCTGCCCTTTGATAAGATAGTGATCTCCATTTGGAGTGGCTTTAGTCTTCAAATTTGACAGATCAGAGCCGGCGTGAGACTCCGTCAAGTTCATGGTGCCAGACCAATTCGCCGCAATCATGTTGGGAAGATACTTCTCGCGCAGTTCGTCACTGCCATGTGCCACCAAGGCATCGATTGCACCAGCACTTAACATTGGGCAAAGTGCTAAGGCCATGTTAGCGCTGTTCCAAAACTCACTAACTGCCATGTGCAATGTAAAGGGTAAGCCTTGGCCACCATACTCAATCGGTTGCGCCAAACTTAACCAACCGTTGTCAATAAACATTTGATAGGCCTCTCGAAAGCCCTCCGGCGTGGTAACCTTACCGTCGCTCGCCCTACTGTGTTGAATATCGCCAACGCGGTTAAGCGGAGCAAAAACATCTGCCGAGAATTTACCACCCTCTTCGATTACCGCATCAATAAGTTCTGGGGTAGCTTCTGCAAAATCGGGAATGGAACACAATTGATTAATATTCAGTAGATCGTTGATAACAAAAGATATTTCTGAGATTGGCGCTTTATAATCAGCCATAAGGACTGCCTTTAAGTAGATAAGTTAGAATTTACCTTTTAAATCTACTTGTTTGCAACAAGCAAGTCAATCGACATAAATGAAATAAATATTACACGCCACCGACGAATATTCTCTTTTACGGTCACTTTGAGTTAAACTCTCTATCAATTAGTACCCCAACATTGCCGCCTTCATAACGTGCCCAGCAAGATATCATTTTCAAACCAATTTAAATCACGCCGCAAAAAGGAATGTAAATCTGGACGACGGCGTGATAGCACCAAACACCAAGCCATATTACAAGCTACTCGAGAGTTGGTTGATGAAAAGGGTTATAGCGCACTATCACTTAAATCAATCGCCAGCCGGTCAAAAGTATCTCGAAACGTGCTCTATAATTGGTGGGACGGAGAAATACAGCGTATTGTCGAAGAAGCTCTTTTGCCAAATGTAAAAGAATGGCCACTACCAGATAATGGCGATTTTAAAACCGATGTTGAGCAATTCATTGAACTCACCGTCGATGCGATTCACAAGCCGAATGTGCTGCGCGGCTTTATTATTTTGGCATCAGAGATATCGCATGATAAAAATGAATTAGCCCAAACTAATCAGTATTTTCGCGCACCTTACGCTCGAATGGTTGGAAAAATAATTAGAAATGCGGAGAAACGTGGAGAGATTGCCGAGGGAGTAGAAGCCAAACATATCGCCCAAATGATATCTGGTTGTGTGATGCAATTTGCAATCAGCAAAAACCCTGGGCGAAGAAAAGCGAAAACAGTGATCACTGAATTTGTGATGAAAATTGCCGTTAAATAGCGCAGCTGGTGGATTTTTCAATAATCAAAAACCTGGTTATTGTATACACATTCTATTAATTTTCCGATAATTAGGCTAAATAACTGATCTACAATCATCATATTGTTGACAATACTTCTTCAACGCGGCAAACTCTCCCGCACTATGAACACGCCCACCCCCAGAATTGCAGAGAATGGAATGTCGTCCGACAATAGGACCCTTAGTGGGCAAACCACGGCTGCCTTACGAGAAGCAATTATCAAGGGAGACATCGCTCCGGGCGAAAAGCTTAACGAGCCAAAATTAGCCGAACAGCTTCAGATCAGCCGCGGCCCCTTAAGAGAAGCAATCCGCCGATTAGTCGCAATGCGATTAGTACGTCATGTACCACACGTGGGAGCGACGGTCGTTACCTTAGAGCTAGAGAGTATTCTTGAACTATACGATGTTCGCGAAGCGCTGGAAGGTAAAGCCGCTGCCTTAGCCGCTGAAAACATGAGTGAGGCTGATATCACCAAACTTCGTGACTTACTCGAGCTTCATCGCCAACACTCTGAGGACAATGCAGGTCAATATATGCAACTTGAAGGCGACTTCGATTTTCATTATCAGATTATTAAGGGCAGCGGCAATCAACTGCTGGCCGATCAACTGTGTGATGAGCTTTATCACCTGATACGCATGTTTCGTTTTCAAACAAGCCGCTTTGAATCGCGTTCTAATCGAGCACTGATTGAACATGAGCAACTTATTTACGCTATTGAGCAACGAGACCCGCAATTAGCCGAAATGCTGATGCGAAAGCACATTGCCAGAGCCAAAGCATCCATACAGGCGGCGCTAAGCACACCTGTATCTGCATCAATAACTCGCGCCCAAGACAACGAAAAAACAGTCAGGATCTCTTGATATGAGCAAGCACTCCCCCGGACAACGCTTTAGACAAGCATTGATCGCCAATACGCCACTTCAAATCATGGGCACTATCAACGCCTATACCGCGTTGATGGCAACTAGCATTGGCCATCAAGCAATTTATATTTCAGGAGGGGCATGCGCTAACGCGTCCTATGGCCTACCCGATCTAGGCATGACCAGTATGAACGACGTTTTAGAAGACGCTCGGCGTATCACCGCTGTGGTCGAAACACCGCTTTTGATTGACATCGATACTGGCTGGGGTGGCGCTTTCAACATCGCCCGTACAATCAAGGAGAGCATACGCGCCGGTGTGGCGGCGGTTCACATAGAAGACCAAGTTGCGGCGAAACGGTGTGGCCATCGACCTAACAAAGAAATTGTCAGCACCGGCGAAATGATTGACCGTATCAAAGCTGCGGTTGATGCAAAGACGGATGACAACTTCTTCGTCATGGCTCGCACCGATTCCTATGCAAGCGAAGGCCTGCAATCTGCGGTCGACCGAGCGGGCGCCTACATAGAAGCAGGCGCCGATGGAATCTTCGCAGAAGCAATGGCCACTCTCGAA
>CAYQVT010000351.1:1224-3089 GCA_964420885.1 uncultured Gammaproteobacteria bacterium | reverse complement strand
AATCGGCACTATTAGAAGGTGAACGCTGGATAAGTAATTTGAGCTTGAGCATGCCTCCTGAGCCGGTCGATAGCTGCGCCGGTCAAGCATGCGAGAACGCGGTTTGGCGTGGCGATGGCGAATTCGAAAACCTAGTACGCGGTGGCGCTGATAATCCAGTCCCGTGGTCACAAGTAAATTGGGAGAGTATTGGCAGAACCATGGCCAACCAAAATGCTTCTGGGGAGATGACTGAAATTGTCGAACAACCTCGCTATGTAGTCGAATATATCGGCCCACAAGCCTCTGCGACAGCGGGCTCTCCTGACATGCACTACTATAGAATTACAACACGCGCTCGCGGCACAACGCCAAACTCAGAGGTTATACTGCAATCAGTATATCGACGGGTATTTCCATGATCTTGCAAAATCGTCAACTCGCCCATGTGGTTTTAATCGCGATTTTTAGCATCACCGCTGTGAGCGCCGCAGAGCTCGATTTGCCGGACGTGCCATTATTTTTGCAAGAAGAGTTACCACCAAATGTTATTTTGACGCTGGATAATTCGGCCAGTATGGGAAGCGCCACCATCTTCGACTTCGGAATCGAATGTGCCAACAATCGATTCTGCCAAATTGATTCCGGCATAAACAGGCTGTACTACAATCCCGAGATTACTTACCAGTTACCCAAGAATGCCGATGGTACAGATTTCCCACCGGCAGATTTCAACAATGCACTGGTAGATGGTTTTGATAGTGGCTCAAACACTATCGATCTTGGCTCCGCCTACCACCCGACCTTTTCCTACGTCAATCTTGCTGATGGTGGCATTAGCCACAATTTCGTATCCTTACCAACCAACGTTAACAATGCGCGTGCTTACTACACCAGTTTTAATCGCTTATTGGTCGATCCTGTTTTTGGTAGTTGCGATATAAATTTCGATAACAACTTCAACAGCCCACACGCTGACAACTGTTTCGACTTTTTCAATGTGCCAGAAAGCCAGGAACAAAATTTCGCCAACTGGTATAGCTATTATCGAACCCGGCTGCTGATGACCAAATCCGCTGCGACTATCACCTTTGACCAGATTGATCCAGAGATTCGCGTTGGCTGGAATGACATCAATGTGCTAAATAGCTTTAGCGAAACAAATGGTAATTTTGTTTCACCATTCACCGGCGGGCACCGCAGTAATTTTTATAGCTGGTTAACGTCCATGCAAGTAAAAGCCGGCACGCCTTTGATCGAGGCCATGCAAACTGTGGGTGAATACGTGAGTTCTACTGACAACATCAACCCGTTTGCCACGGTTCCGGGTGCCGCGGATCACGACCCCGCCGACGATTTAAGCTGCCGACAAAATTACAATGTATTATTTACCGATGGTGCGTGGGGGCCATTGAACAGTGTTAGTCGAGATCCTTCTGACGATTTTGATAGCCAAAGCACGACATTGCCAGATGGCACAAGCTTTACCGCTGGAACGCCACCCTATACGTCTCCAGATCCTGCCTTTGGTTTTTTAGCTGACTGGTCATTTTTCTATTGGAGTAATGATCTTCGTCCAGACCTTGAAAACAATCTCACCCCGTATTTCGCTGATCAGAGTGGCAGCGAAGAAGAACGATTTTTTAATTCTGAAAACGATCCCGCCACTTGGCAACATTTGGTCAATTACACCGTCACCCTTGGTGTTAGAGGTGTTATCAATTTTCCAGACGCTTTCCCTTTTATTGCCAGCGGCCAACTTGCCTGGCCGACATTTATTGAACAAGAAAATGATTTCTCGCGAGCAACCCGAATCGACGATACTTGGCATGCCGCGGTCAATAGCCGCGGCACCTATTTCAGCGCCTCCGATACGAACGAACTGA
>CAYQVT010000351.1:0-1214 GCA_964420885.1 uncultured Gammaproteobacteria bacterium | reverse complement strand
CTTTCAGCGGCATTCTTAACCGCATAAGCCAAAGAGATGCGACCGGATCAGCAGTAACCGCGGACAGCACACTATCCGCATCGACTGAATTTTTTTATCGGGCGAGTTTCTCGACCAGCGACTGGTCTGGCACGCTGGAAGGATTCTTTTTTAATGATCTGGCCATTGGCGATCAAGTGTTTGACGCCGGTTGTAGATTGACCGGTGGTTTTTGCGAAAATGATGGCACAGATTATGGCACACCTCTCAACCCTGTAGGTAGCGGTGGGGGCTCAAGGCGCATTATCACCCGTAATACAGATCGCCAGCCCGTGCCATTCAGGCTTGCTGAGTTAAGTGAAAACCAGCGACTCTTTTTTGGTGCAGACGATGAACAAGCCAGCAAAACTCTTAATTATATTCGTGGCGTAAGAGAATTAGAGCAACAACGCGGCGGCGACTTCAGAAATCGCAGTAACATCCTAGGTGATATTATCAATTCCTCACCCGCGCTGGTGCATCTTCCTGCCCGCGCCTTCCCCAGTCGAGGCGATTGGGAAGATCTCACCTCATTCTCAGAGGTACACGCCGAAAACTCTGAACTTGCAGAAACTTTCTCTGATTTTGAAACACGCGTTCAGGGTCGCGAGCGAATGGTCTATGTTGGTGCCAACGACGGCATGCTACATGCGTTTAATGGTGTTAGTGGCAGAGAGGAATTTGCCTACATTCCTTCGATTTTACAGAGCCGTTTGGCGATTCTCACTGACCCCAATTACACCCATGAATTTTTTGTAGACGGCTCTCCCAGTGTTGGCGACGCCTTTTTTGAAAATGACCGACGCTGGCACTCTGTTTTAACTGGACACCTGCGCACCGGCGGTCAAATGGTATATGGTATTGACGTGACCACGGTACCGCTTAACGGCAATACTGAATCTGACATCGCTAATAAATTGCTGTGGGAATTTACCCATCCCGATTTAGGTTACGGATTAGGTTCGCCAGAAGTTGCCCGCATGCATGATGGTAGTTGGGTGGCGATATTCGGCAATGGCTACAACAACACAGAAGAAGATGGCAACGTCGGCGATGGAGAGGCGAGTCTGTTTATCGTTGATATCAGATCCGGCGGTCTCATCAAACAAATACAAACCGGCGTCGGCTCGGCCACCAACCCCAATGGCTTAGGCAATATTACCGTAGTCGATACCGATGGAGACTTCATTGTCGAC
>CAYQVT010000350.1:0-3094 GCA_964420885.1 uncultured Gammaproteobacteria bacterium | reverse complement strand
CCATCGGCGTGGAACAAAACAAACCAATGTGCACACCTGGTGTACTGAATTTGGCACTCTGGGAAGCAATGGCTAAATCACAACTCGCGACCAACTGGCAACCTGCTGCTGTTGCTATGCCGTCCACTTGTGCAATTACGGGTTTGGGGCAATTTACGATTTTCTGCATCATGCTTGCACACATCGCCATTATTTTACTGAAATAGGCACGCCCTTTATCGCCCGATTCTCGGCCTTGTGTTAATTCTTTTAAATCGTGACCAGCGCAAAAAGCTGGGCCATTGGAAGCCAATATGATGACGCGTACAGTGGTGTCGTGCGAGGCCTCATCAATTACTTTAGATACTCTAAGTAACATCTCCTCGGATAATGCATTTCGTCTAGAGACATCATTTAGAGTCAGTTTGAGGACTCCACCATCTAGCCGTTCTTGCAATAAAATCTCACTATTTTGTTTTTGACTGACGTTCATCTTATACCTCTCAAATTAGTATTAGGTTGTTTAGAATTAATATTAGGATGTCACCAGTTTCTTCTTAGCGTCATAAAATGGAATACCGCTTACCTGCGCATTCCGCTTATTATTATTTGTGTCGACGATCAGCTCAGTACCGAGGCCGATATAAGCATTCTCAACTAAAGCTAGGGCTATATTACGTTTTAGCCTAGGAGAATAGATTGCTGAGGTCACTTTACCAACCCTAACATCGTTTGAATAGACTGACCAGAACTGTGTGTTTGGGCCAGTCAATGGGTCGCCGTCGATCAATAAGCCGATTTGTTTTTGTGAAACCCCATTATCACGGAGTGATCTCAGGGCCTTTTTGCCAATAAAGTCAGCTTCCATATCAACTTGTACCAGTCTATCTAAGCCCATTTCATACGGGTTATTATCAAGGGTCATATCGGCGTGATAGGAGAGCATTCCGCCCTCGATACGACGTATCGATGAAGTATGACCCGCTTGTAAACCATAAGGTTCACCAGCTGACATAATTTTCTCCCAAAGCTCGTCGCCCCTTGTTGAATCACGTAAATACAATTCGTAACCGAGTTCGCTTGACCAGCCGGTTCGCGACACTATCAACGGTATCCCGTCGAGCTCGACTTCTCTAAGCCAGTAATACTTCAGATCTCTAATTCCTTCTCCGAATAGTGACGTCATCACATCACCCGAGCGCGGGCCTTGAAGTTGAAGTGGGGACACATCGGGTTCGCATATATGAACATCTAAACCCGCGTGAACCGCGACACCTTGCGCCCAAAGCAAGACATCGCTATCTGCCAGCGATAGCCAAAAACAATCTTCAGCCAGCCTTAATAATACGGGGTCATTAATGATGCCCCCATCTTGACTAGTGATCAGCACGTACTTGCACTGCCCAATAGCACACTTAGATAAGTCTCTAGGAGTCAACATTTGAGTGAATTTTGCAGCATCCGGCCCGCTTATCTGAACTTGCCGCTCAACGGCCACGTCGCACAAAATCGCTGTATTGACAAGGTTCCAAAAATTCTCTTCTGGATTGCCGAAATCGCGAGGAATATACATGTGGTTATAAACTGAAAACGCCTTTGCACCCCAGCGCACCGTCGCGTCAAAGTACGCTGATTTTCGAATTTGCGTTCCGAACCCGAAGTCTTCAGTTCTCATTTTCATCTTAATAATCCTCGGTTAATTCTTGAGGTTGCCAGATATTATTCGCGTGGCTCTCTCATTAACCTTCAGTTTAATAAGTTTAATTATTAAATGGGGTCCGATATTTAGCGGATAGTGGGTCCATTTAGACTCAATTTTTGGTAGTTTTCGACCATTCGGTCGTTATTCGATATTGCGCCTGCAGGCGGTTGAAAACTTGCCTTGCTAGAGATTTGCGTTGAAGGTCTAGGGGGCTTAACTAGATTTGATTAAACTATTGAGGTTTACCGGTTTCGATTTAATATCTCGAGTGGCGAAATAGGTAAAATAGCGATCAATGCCAATATCCTTTGCCAACAAATCTTCCATTAGAGTTTGAAATTCAGACAAACTGGGGCTGATAACTGTTAGAACATAGTCAGACCCACCACCGGTTGAAATGCAATCAACAATCTGATCGACCTTAATTACGCAGGCTTCAAAGCGGTCAAAATCGCTCTTGTGATGGGTCTTCAACGATACGATGACTATCACTTTGACGAAGTCGCCAATCTTGATATGCGCGATGTCGGCATGATAGCCGCGGATATAACCGTCATTCTTCAATCTAGTCAACCGGGCCCAACAGGCTGAGGGCGAGAGGTTAACGCACTCAGCGAGCACTGATTTACTTAATTGACCTCGTTCCTGAAGCACCGCCAGAATTCGAATATCAATTGCGTCTAAGTTGGTCTTTGTCATCGAACAAACTAGATTAATTGTGTGTTGAACCTTATTCCTCTAACTTAATACTTCGTAAGTCGGGATTGTTGGCGATGTCTTCTTCATGAAATGGGAAATCTATCCATTGCCCTTTTGAGTACAATTCGGTTTGGTCGGAATAGTACGGGCTATCTGCCTCTTGTGATTGGCTATAGGTTAAAATACCGCGTGGATTTACCTTTCCATCATCGTCCCAGGAAACAACTTCAATGATGCTATTACCATGCACGACCGGCGTGTAACCAACCTTGGGTTCCTTCGATAAGGGCGCGATGATCATTGAAAAAGCACCACTCCAACCTTCACCACCTGGAATTCCAATTTTACGGTCATTACGCATCACGTATTGAATATCACCAAGGGGTGCATCCAACGAAATATTTCGTTCAGCGAGTTGATTTTGAGCGGTTTCAATCGCACCAATTAATCTTGAGACAACATCAGCATCGTTGAGCTTAAGACCCGCAGGGGTATTAACCGGGTCTTCCAAATTAAACGGCGTCTCATAGATACTTAGATCGAAACGCAATGAACGCATAATTTCGGTCCATAAATGCGCCCCTCGGCTGTCCACTTTATGAGTACGATCCCATGAGCTCAAAACCTTGCAACTCTCTTGGATTTCTTTTCGTTCGGAAGTACAAAGCGATAATAAGTCATCTAGCAGCAGCTCGGCGCCAAAGTTACGATGAT
>CAYQVT010000349.1:0-3099 GCA_964420885.1 uncultured Gammaproteobacteria bacterium | reverse complement strand
GAAGTCCTCGGCCTATTCATACTTTTTTTAGTCGGTGTAATGCTGCTGACCGAAGGTGGCCATTTATCTCATATGACGTTGTTTGGAAACGAAGTAGTGCAAATGTCAAAGACTACCTTTTACTTCATTCTCGCGGTATTAATCCTTAGCGCGATAGTACAAAGCCGGTACCAAAAAAAGCTAAATAGAGCCAAACAAGCTGCGATGGCAAACGTCAATTCTAACTAACGATGAGCCTTTGTTCGGAGCATGGACGCTCAAATCACATAGACGATTTCATATTTGTGAAATCATACGTAAAAATTACCAAATTTTGCGCTTTGGTCAGTTTACAAGATGGTAATTAACGCATGTAATGCTATGATGTTTAGGCCGATTAAACCGCAGCCATACGGCTCGCTTTGTTACTCGGCCAAAGTCATGATAGACCCCAATAAAAACAACTCTAGGAGGATGCATGTCTGACGACAGTATTAAACCTTCGGCCCTCGTCATATCGGCCGATTCATCTGTAGTGGAAGCCATCGTAGGCAATAACACTAGCGATCAAAACTTCAACGCTCGCGAATCCGTCAGCGACGTAGTTAGCAATCCCGAATTACTTGACGGGAATGGCATTATTATCTTTGATATCGACAGCGCTGGCGGCGGCGTAGAAGCCGCTATCGATCAGGCGATTAAGATAAAGCAAGTTGACCCGACCCAAGTGTTAATCATGGTTGGCGAAAAAGAGCCGCTTAGCGAAATATTGAAATCGAATATTCAACCGCTGGTTTATCGAGCGTTTAACAAGCCGATTAGCCCAAATCAGATTTTTCTAGCCTTCAAGTCTGGACACTCTCTTCACACCGAGTTGGTCGAAAAACAAGCGGCGGGTGAAGATATAATGTCCGTCGGTCCTGCCGAAAACAAAGCCAGCATCGACTCTCTGGCAGCAGGTCGCAAGACTAATCCGGCGATTTACGCTGGAATTGGTGTGGTGGTCCTAGGTATTGTTGCATTCTTATTTTTGGGAGGCGATGACGCCCCGGCACCGGTGGTTGTCGATAATACTCAAGATCAAATTTTTGAACCCATCGAAGAGCAAAGTTCCAATGTTTCGGTAACAAATGAACTTAATCAAGCCGGATCGAATGCCTTGCTAGATGGCCGCTATATTTCGCCCAAAGGGGACAATGCGCTAGAGTATTTCGATCAGGTTCTGGCGATTGACCCGTATGACCCAACCGCTTACGAAGGTCGAAAGACCGTCGCTGAATTTTTGCGTACCTCATACAATGAACAGGTAGCGTCGAGTGATTTTGACCAGGCCTTGGAGACATTGGAAGCTCTGCGTGCTATTGAACCGCTAAATTTGGCGAATGATCAATTATTAGATGACTTGGGCGATAAAATAAATTCTCATGTACAAGATCTGCAACAGAATGGCACCGCAGAAGATATCGCTAAAACCGCTGCCGTTCTCGCTCGAATAGGAGACGATAAAGCTGGCGCATCGGCCGCCGCCGCATTACAGGCAGAACAGATTTTAATTGGGCAAATTGATGCTGCACTCAAAGGAGGCAATCTGACTCCGCCCACCAAAGGCAACGCTTACTCCTTAGTCTCAGAAGCACTAAAAGCGAATAAAATCAGCAAAACTAATTCACAACCTCGTGTCAAAACACTGAGCGCCGGCTTGCTGGAAAAAGCCAATGCCGCTTTTGCGGAAGACAACATGGAGGAAACTAATAAGTTTATAGCGCTTATTAGACGCTTAAATGTTGATCGCGCGGGTTTGTCGAGTCTCACGGACAAGATAAAGGCTAAACAAGCGGAAGTTGCCGCTGCAGCCGCTGAGGCCTCAGCTGAAGCGCAGGCCGCCGCAATTGAGGAAGCCAAGCCGGAACCGCCGAAAATAGCGCCCGCAAAAATAATCAGTCGAGAACCTCCTCGCTATCCGTCGAGGGCCTTAAAAAATAGCATCGAGGGCTGGGTGCAGGTTAGATTCTTTATCGACACCGATGGAAAACCGGTCGACGTCACCGTAACCGAGTCACAACCTAAGGGCACATTCGATGACGCTGCCGTAAAATCGGTTAAAAAGTGGCGCTTCTCTCCAGCTAGAAACCAGACGACTGGTCTTCCAGTACGCAGTCCGTCGATTGCAACAAAGGTTCAATTTAGATTGAACTAGCCTTTCGATAGTTTGCTTAATAGATTAAGCGTGGATGGGTCAAAACCCTCCACGCTTTTTTTTATGTTCCGGCTATCAAATTCTGCGCTATCGAGTAACGGCCTAACTTGCTTTGCAAGGCGCTTACCGAGCTCAACCCCCATTTGATCGAAGGAGTTAATGTTAGCGAATACACCAAAACAGAATGTACGATGCTCATAAAACGCCAACAATGAACCCAAGGCTTTAGGCGTTAGGCGCTCAATTAAAATGGTGGTAGACGGCCGATCACCTGAAAAAACTTTGGCTTTCATAGCAAGCTCGGAAGAACCGTCGTTGGCGTGTATACGAGTAACCGTGTCAATATCTTGACCAGCTAGTAACGCGGCCGTTTGGGCCAAGCCATTGGCTAATAACTCCTGATGATGACTGTCTAGTTCGTGGTCCGCCATCTTAACCAATAAAAATTCAGATGGAATAAGAGACGTTCCCTGATGCAACATTTGAAAAACCGAATGCTGTACATCTGTACCAACACCTCCCCATACAACGGGAGAAGTTTGTTGATCGACGGGTTGCCCATCACGTTGCCGATCTTTTCCATTACTCTCAGTTTCCAGCTGTTGCAAATAATCGACAAGTGAACGCAGGCGGAAGTCATAGGCGAAGATCGCGCGGGACTTAACACCCATGAAATTGACATAATAGTGATCTAGCATGGCCGCAAGAAAACAAATGTTTGAACTCGGTTCATGAGAATAGAAATGGCGATCTATTTCAGCACCACCGTCTAAAAACTGTTGGAATTTGTCTATACCAAGCACTAAGGCCGCTGACAAAGAAACCGAGGACCACACGGAATAGCGCCCGCCGACCCAGTTTGGAAACGCCACCACGTTTTCGCTTGGAATACCATATTCGTGGGCTTTGCTCGGTGCCGCCGT
>CAYQVT010000348.1:0-3195 GCA_964420885.1 uncultured Gammaproteobacteria bacterium | reverse complement strand
GCCTATTAGAGCTTCAAAGAATGACATTGGAGCGGAGAGTATTTCGTAGATCGTTCCGCTGAATTTTGGAAAGTAAATACCAAAGCTAGCATTGGATATGCTTTGTGTGAGTATTGTCAGCATGGTCAAGCCAGGCACAATGAACAAACCGTAACTGACGCCGTCAATCGATTGAATACGAGAGCCAATGGCCGAACCAAACACGACAAAGTATAACGACGTAGAGATAACCGGGGATGCTATGGTCTGAAACAGCGTGTTGATTGCGCGCTGCATTTCAGCTCGATAAATCACTCTAATTGCGGATATATTCATAATCTTGACTCTACTTCGACGATTTATGTACAAGGTCGACAAATATGTCTTCCAGAGAGCTTTGGCTTGTCTGTAAATCTTTGAGTTGCAAACCAGCCTGGCTGAGAAGATTTAACAGGTTGGTTATGCCTGTTGCATTTGCTGAAACGTCGTAGGTGTAGGTTAGGACATCGCCTGCATCTGACAAGCTAACGTCGTAGTCTTCAAGACTACTCGGAAGTTCGGCAGCTGGTTCTTTGAGTTCAACGAGCAGTTGCTTTTTACCCAATTTTTGCATCAGTTCAGCCTTATCTTCCACCAACAAAATTTCACCTCCGTTTATTACTCCGATTCTATCCGCGATGTCTTCTGCTTCCTCGATGTAATGTGTGGTTAGAATGATGGTGACCCCTGATTCCCGAAGCCTCTTAATCATTGCCCACATATCTTTACGCAATTCCACGTCGACGCCAGCCGTTGGTTCGTCCAGAAAGAGTATTTTTGGAGCGTGCGAAAGAGCCTTAGCAATCAATACTCGCCGTTTCATGCCGCCGGAAAGCATTCGAAGTTGGTTGTCTTTTTTATCCCATAACGAGAGATCTTTAAGTAATTGTTCCAAATAGGCGTTATCGTTCTTAGCCGAAGAGCTATAACCGAATAAACCGCGCGTAAATCGCACGGTATTCCAAACCGTTTCAAAGGCGCCGATAGTAAGTTCTTGGGGAACTAGTCCAATGCGTTTGCGTGATTCTCTGTAATTCTTAACATTGTCAAACCCGTCGACCTCAACGGTGCCAGAACTTGCAGAGACAATGCCAGTTATGGTTGAGATAAGGGTGGTTTTACCTGCGCCATTTGGCCCAAGTAGGGCCAGTATTTCACCGCGTTCAATCTCTAAACTGACGCCATTTAACGCCTTGAAGCCGTTGTCGTAGACCTTGGTCAAGTCTCTGATTGATATGATAGAATCCATAGCGTAATTTTACGCCTCTTTTGCTCATCACGGTGTACTTTTTGAATAATTAATTCTCAGCGTTCTCCGATAAAAAATAATCGCTCTCAAAATATTAGATTACTATGACTAAGCCTGTTCTTTATGTCTTTTTGATTTCTCATTACTGTGAGAAGGCGCGTTGGGCTTTAGATTTGTTCGACATTGACCATGAGGTGACATTATTGTCGCCGATGACTCATGCCAAAACCGCAAAACTATTAGGCGTTGATTCAACATCATTGCCGATTCTCCAAACCTCCGCGGGTGTGGTACAAGGCTCTTCTGAAATTGTGCTTTGGGCTAAGGAAAATAGTCAAAAACTCCCAAACACTAAGCTGACAATCAGTGATGAATCGATAGAGATAGAAAAACGCCTAGATGGGGTGTTAGGTGTGCATGTGCGTCGGTGGTTCTACTCAGAATCGCTTATCGATTGTCCCGAAACAGTTCGGCCGGTTTTTGCCGAAGGCTCTGGTTGGGCTTCAAGGCTTGTCTTAAAACTAGCGTGGCCGAAAGTTGTGGCCATCATGACAAAAAAAATGGACCTAGGGCCTAAGCAAGAAATTCAATCAAGATCAATTGTAATTGATGAGTTAGACTGGTTGGATAGTCTGCTCGAAGACGGCAGACCGTATCTGGCTGGCGAAACATTGTCTAATGCCGATATCGCTGCGGCGAGTTTACTTGCTCCTATGTTTGCACCTGATAAACATCCGGCGAGCGATCACATCATCTTACCACCGAGATTAATGGTAACAGTCCAAGAATGGACATCACGACGCTTTGCTAAGCACTTGGCCGCACTCTATCAAGACTTTCGTTAGTGAATTTCGAACAAGGTCAATGATAGGTACGATGAGTCATACTCACGATGTTGATGTTTTGGTACTCGGTGGCGGTGCCGCGGGCTTAATGGCGGCATTTACGGCAGGCAGGCGTGGTAAACGGGTAACGGTATTAGAAGTATCAAATAAACTAGGCAAGAAAATTCTGATGTCTGGGGGAGGGCGCTGTAATTTCACAAATTTGGAAATTGATGCCAATGACTTTATTTGCCAAAACCCGCATTTTGTTAAGTCTGCTTTGGCACAGTACTCGCAATGGGATTTCATTAGCCTAGTCGCCCAACACGGCATTGCTTACCATGAAAAAGCACATGGGCAATTATTTTGTGATAATAGTTCGAAAGATATTTTGAAACTGTTGGTCGACGAATGTCTTGCTGCAAAGGTAGAGATTCTTTTGAATTGTGAAGTAGCGTCGGTGTTAGATACTGAGCATTTTTCGGTTGAGACCAACCAAGGTAGTTATACTGCATCCAGTTTAATCATTGCGTGCGGCGGCTTGTCGATACCTAGTTTGGGTGGTGCGACGGGTTTAGGCTATCACCTAGCCGAGCAATTTGGTTTATCAATACTACCAACTGAAGCATCCTTGGTGCCGATGACGCTTAGCGGAAAATGGCAGGATTTATCTTCCGCCTTATCGGGCGTTTCGCTACCAGTGGTGGTGTCTGTGCCCGACATGAGTTTTTCTGAGGACATGCTGTTTACTCATCGAGGCTTAAGCGGCCCAGCTATTTTGCAACTTTCAAATTATTGGTGCATTGGCAATTCTGTCGAGATTGATTTAATGCCCAATAACAACGTAGCAGCGCTATTGATTGCAAAAAAAAGTCAGGAACCTAATTCGACAATTTTGAAGGCACTAAACCCTTATTTACCAAAATCGCTATTGATTGAATTGCAAGCGCTCTGGTGGCATGAGTTGAGTGGCAAAAGCTTACATCAGATTAAAAATAGCCGTCTTCAGATACTTGGTGAGTGCCTTAATAGTTGGCGACTGACACCCTCCGGAACAGAAGGCTACCGCACTGCCGAAGTTACGCGAGGCGGAGTGTCGGTAGA
>CAYQVT010000347.1:0-3227 GCA_964420885.1 uncultured Gammaproteobacteria bacterium | reverse complement strand
GGTTTCATAAGTCCGACAATGTCAACGATTTGAAATCGGCCTTGTTTACTTTTGCGAATCGGTTTTTGGCCAGCCAACATAATCATCGGCATCGCCCCTAATTGCGCATACGCTGCGGACGTTACAAAATTTGTTGCTCCAGGACCGAGCGTTGAAAGACACACCCCAGGTTTGCCTGTTAAGCGGCCGTAGGTGGCGGCCATGAAGCCAGCAGCTTGTTCGTGGCGCGTTAAAATTAGTTTGATGGACGAACCCTGAAGCGAATCAAGAAAATCTAAATTTTCTTCTCCTGGAATCCCGTAGATGTATTCTACACCTTCGTTTTCTAACGCTTTTACGAATAAATCTGAAGTCTTCATTTTTAACCCTCTAATAAGCAGTGTTTTAATATTTCTCTAGGCTCCAACTATGGCGCGATAGATCCGACAACGCAGCTAAAGCCATGTTCTAATGACGCCATACCATCTCACAGAAAAGCTTCCATGAGTACCCCTAATTATTAATACACCTTATTGATAGGCTGGTGCAATAGATCAAATGGATTATAGACTTTTGTTCTATATGTTAGTACAAAGGGAATACGGCTCGAGAAATCTTCGGCCAGAAGGGGTAAATATGGGGGGTGTCTGAAGATGAAAGCGTTACGGTTTCAACGATCTTTATAGACCACTACAGCTCCAAATCAGAACGATTCTAACAACAAAAATGCATTAAACAACGAGGTGGCGAAGTGACGACAAATCAAGCGAATGAAGAATTAGAAGAATTTATGACCGGCCTAAAGCGCAGAAATCCAGGTGAAACAGAATTTCAGCAGGCGGTCGAAGAAGTGGCTGCAACCATTATCCCCTTTATTCAGGATAAACCTAAGTACAAGCAAGCCAGGATATTGGAACGCATGTGCGAACCCGATCGACTGATCAGCTTTCGTGTTGCCTGGGAAGACGACGATGGGAATGTGCGGGTAAATCGAGGTTATCGGGTTCAATGCAATAATGCGATTGGCCCTTACAAAGGAGGCATCCGGTTTCATAAGAGTGTGACCGCAAGTATTTTAAAATTCTTAGCGTTTGAGCAAACCTTCAAAAACAGCCTCACTGGCTTGCCGATGGGTGGTGGTAAAGGTGGTTCTGACTTTAATCCCAGAGGCAAGTCTGACCGTGAAGTGATGCATTTCTGTCAAGCATTTATGACCGAACTGTTCAGACATATTGGCCCGAATACTGACGTACCAGCTGGCGACATTGGGGTTGGAGCCCGAGAAGTGAGCTTTATGTTTGGTCAATATAAACGTTTGAGAAACGAGTTTGTTGGTGTGCTCACCGGAAAAGGTTTGGAGTTTGGTGGAAGCCAAATTCGTACCGAAGCAACTGGCTATGGCTGCGTATACATGATGGAAGACATGATGAAACATCACGGTCATTCTATGGAAGGGAAAATTGGTATCGTTTCGGGATCGGGCAACGTTGCACAGTATACCTGTGAAAAGGCTACCCAACTCGGTGTGAAAGTTGTGACCTTGTCAGATTCATCTGGTTATATTTATGATCCTGACGGTATTACAGCCGAAAAACTCGCCTACGTGAAAGAATTAAAAGGCGCCCGTCGAGGCCGTATCTCAGAATACGCTGAGGAATTCGGCTGTGAGTTTCATGCCGGTAAGCGGCCATGGGAGGTGAATGGAGATTTGGCCTTTCCATGTGCTACGCAGAATGAGATTAACCTAGACGACGCTAAGGCCTTAATCGCAAATAATGTGATGGCCGTGTGTGAAGGGGCTAATATGCCGACCTACAAGGACGGCATTGATGCGCTGTTACACGCCGGCGTTCTATTTGGCCCAAGCAAGGCCGCGAACGCTGGTGGGGTCGCGGTGTCAGGTTTAGAGATGACGCAGAACAGCATGCGTCTTTCTTGGGACCGAGACGAACTCGATCAACGGCTACGTAAAATCATGTCTGGCATTCACGCAAGCTGTGTGGAATATGGTAAGGGCCGTCACGACACCACCGATCAAGTCGATTATGTAAAAGGCGCCAACATTGCAGGTTTCATTAAGGTGGCGGACGCCATGCTGGCGTATGGTGTGATGTAAATCATTAGCTTAACCGTCAACGTAAATAGCGGTATTAAGCTAAGCAAATAAAAAGGGCTCTCTAGTTTTAGAGGGCCCTTTTCGGTTTTGCGCAAAGTTTATAGTTGATTCAAGGGAATCGGCTTTAAGCCAATCATTTTTTGGCGATACTCTTGAGTAATTGCGTCGGTGTCTTTCTCATTAGAAATAACACGAGGAGTGATCAATACAATTAACTCGGTACGTGTTGATAGATTATCGGTTGTACTAAACAGCTTACCGACACCAGGTATGTCTTTTAACACCGGAACGCCTGCTTCGCGGTTGGAGTCTTGATCTCTTATTAAGCCGCCTAATACCACCGTCTGACCGTCTCTGATCGACACCGTGCTATTCAATTGGCGTTGTTGAATGGTTGGCGCGTCAATTTGCGACGTGGTGTTGTTGATCACGCTGCTGACTTCCTGACTGATATCCATGGTAACCATGCCGCCAGAATTTACCCTGGGAGACACCGTCAGTAAAATACCGGTGTTGCGGTATTCGATTTCATTAACCGTTGGCGCTTCTGGCGAGATATTACTGACCGCTTGACGAGTTGGTATTGGCACTTCATCGCCCACTAAAATGCTGGCCGTTCGATTGTTGAGTACCATCAACGACGGTGAAGAAAGCACTTTTAATCGGGAATCCTCTGCCAAGCCATTCAGCGCCGCTCGAACTTCACCGGCACGCTCGACCACATAGCTAAATCCCGGCTGAATCGAGCCGATTCCAGCACCGCCTCTTAGATCTAGACCGGCACTGGTATTAGAATCACCGCTTGAGCCTCTTAAGAACCACTCTAAGCCGTACTGAAGGTCATCGTTGAGCGTCAGTTCCATAATTCGCGCTTCTACCAAAACCTGAAGCGGTGTGCTGTCCAGTTGCTTCATCGCCTCTCGCACCGCTTTGTAGTAGTGAGGGCTACCGGTAATAATCAAACTATTAGAACTTTCGTCGGCCACCACTCGAAAATTACTGTTTGATTTTAGATCAGCAAGTGAGCGTGGAACCGTTCTCTTTTCTTCGTCGAGGTCGTTTGATTGATGCCCGGCTCCAAACATAGATTCTAGTAGTATGGCTAAATCACTGGCTCGACCATTTTGAACGC
>CAYQVT010000346.1:0-3248 GCA_964420885.1 uncultured Gammaproteobacteria bacterium | reverse complement strand
CATCGTGGTAGCTCATCTGGTTAGAGCAGCAAGCTCATAACTTGCCGGTAGCGGGTTCGATTCCCGCCCATATTCACTAATCTGAAAAGTTGGTTTTAACGCGCGAAAGCGCACATGAAAACGGGAAGTTCCCGTGTTGTGTTTGAAAGATAAAGATGAACTTCGGCTTGTCGATATCAATTGAGCATGGCAACGACTCAGTGGCTTGTGCGATACGTCGCCGCCAACTAACTCGTTTGCTGACGGTTTGTGACTGCACGATGCAGAAAATAAACAGGCATGTTGAACAAACCAAATGCACTCGACCAATTGGTGTCAGCGTATTGCCCGTCAGCAAGTCGTGGGAGCTTTCCGTGATTTTTAAAACAATAGATTTTTACTAAAAGAGGAGGGGCATCATGCCCATTTTAACAACGATAACTAAGGGTCGCGTGCCGGTAAAGATTTACACTGATGAAGTAGAACCAAGCGCGTACCAACAATTAGTGAACATGTCGCAGATGCCATTTATTCACTCTCATATTGCGGCTATGCCAGACGTGCATTGCGGAATAGGCGCCACCGTTGGGTCGGTAATCCCGACAAAAGGAGCGATTATTCCAGCCGCCGTTGGTGTGGATATTGGCTGTGGTATGAACGCGATTCGATTGGGTTTGAAGGCGCATCAATTGCCCGACAACTTACGCGGATTAAGAAGTGCCATCGAGCGTGATGTACCCGTTGGCTTTAACATGCACAAGGTCGATGCGGTGCCAGATTCTACAGTTCGGTCTCTATCGAATGGCTTGTCCCGTATTTGGGAGAAACACCCAAAGCTAGTAAGCAAGCAGAAGAAGCCCTACCAAACTTGGGTTCGCCAATTAGCGACTCTTGGTGGCGGTAATCACTTTATAGAATTGTGCTTAGACGAAAACGACGATGTATGGGTGATGTTGCACTCAGGCAGCCGCGGAGTCGGCAATGCGATTGGTCAGTACTTTATTGAGATGGCGCGACGCGATATGGAGAAGGTTCAAATGAACTTACCTGATCGCGATCTAGCCTATTTCAGCCAAGGTACGGATCACTTTGAAGACTACATTGAAGCGGTCGAATGGGCGCAAAATTACGCCATGGTGAACCGGCGTGAAATGATAAAGCGAGTGTTAAACGTTTTAAAGAAACGTTTGCCGACCTTTAAAGTCACCAAAGAGGCGATTAACTGTCACCACAATTATGTGTCGGAAGAGTTCCACTTTGGTGAGCAAGTCTTTGTAACACGCAAAGGCGCAATCCGAGCGCGTGAAGGTCAACTAGGCATCATTCCTGGCAGCATGGGCGCAAAGTCGTTCATTGTTCAAGGGCGAGGTAATACGAGTTCGTTCTGCTCATGTTCGCACGGTGCGGGCCGAGTAATGAGTCGAAGCAAGGCCAAAAAGCTTTTTGACATCGAAGATTTAGAACAGCAAACCGCGGGTGTGGAATGCCGTATTGATAAATCGGTGGTAGACGAAATACCGTCTGCGTACAAAGACATCGATAAAGTCATGCAGCATCAAAATGACTTGGTTGATGTTGTGCATACTTTGAAGCAAGTCGTATGTATTAAGGGTTAGCACCCTGAAATGTCATCTCGAGAATAGAAATGTCATCTCGAGAATAGAAATGTCATCTCGGACATAAAACCGTCATCTCGAGCGTAGTCGAGAGATCTCCGTGAAAAAGTGAGACCTGTCGACTACGCTCGAGACGACGCAAACACATTAATAAAGCAGTAAAAATGAGCAATACAAAAACATAAATGAAATCAATATCAACTTGAACTCGCCTGCCTTAAGCAGGCTGTAAAGGAACACTATGAAATCACAAATATTAGACGAAGTGATCGCTTGCTTACCCACTGGTAAAACCCATTATCGTTATTTTCAGGGCGCTTACGCGTCTCGAATTCTATCCATGATAATGCCCAAAAAAGCAACGCTAAGCACACTTAAACAAACTCGTTTTAAGCGACTTCTGGAACACAAGAGTGTTAAGCCTATTGTCGCCTACAGTGGTAATGGAATACTAGAACGAGAGGCTCTAGAGGCGAGCTGGCTCGAGCCCTCGCACGCATTTTTACTAAGCGTAAATCGATGGGGTGGTCGTGGAGAGCGCGATTGGTATCAAACCTCGAGAGGAGGTGAAAACCTAGTGCTGCAATTGAATCTGCCGGTGCAGCATCAACGTCAATATCAGCGCTGGATCGACCCAAGTGGTTTCTCCACTCTGAATGGCGTGTGGTCAAGCCATCCTGTACAAACCAAGCTAGGGCGGCCTACTTTTAGAGAAACCTTAGCTTGGTCTCGCTTGGATATTGACTTTGGGAGCAATGAAGCACTGATCGAAGAAGTGCAAAGTGACGCAACTCGAAAAGTGCTCAATATGTCACGGCGCTATCGGCGTTGTGCTTGTGACCGTTGCATAGAAAGGCTGGAGTATGTTCGTTGGTTTGAACCCTACCTTAAGCTTTGGTCTGAGGCGCTGCTCTGTGCAACCATAGAATTCGTTCACAAAGAATTGGGCATTGAGCGCGTGTTCATGCACACCGCGAAATCTGGTTGGCGTGTTAAAAAAATGAGTAAAACCTGGCACGCACCGCGCTCTCTTTATTCGGATTTGCCTAGAAAGTTTGCCTTTAAGCACACCTATGCCGCCCCCGAGTTTTTATTGCAAACACGATGCTATCAACGGCTTATCCGGAATCAGCCTGATATCGATTTTTATCAATTATCGATGGATGAGGTTAAACGCGAGATCGCAGGAGGTGGGCCATGCCTCGCCGCGTAATTCGAAATGCTGGCATATCGACGGTGGTGCCGCGTAACCCTGTAGCACGATCTCCTTTATTGCGAAAAGGTGGCGCTCATCAAGAAAGTAAAACCAATCAAAGACGTGACGCACGCTATGTTCTAAACCAACAATTAGAAGATTGGCGCGATGATCTTGAGTTTGAGCGCTCGCTCAGAGAAAGCGACGAGTATTAAACCATTCTAGCCGAATAAACTATTCAAAATCGTCATTCTGAGCAAAGCGAAGAATCTCTAAAACGAAGCGCTACTAACCGAGATAGGCGAACCGTCGGTCTTACACGGCTTGGCCTAGCGTTGAATCTCAACTAATTCTTTACTCGTTGAGGGCCTGTCTGCCAATACTACTTTTTCAGACAGTTGAATTTTTCGTCCAGCGGTATTCGGTAAATGCCTTCAGGCTTCCGATCCGAATTGAAG
>CAYQVT010000345.1:0-3261 GCA_964420885.1 uncultured Gammaproteobacteria bacterium | reverse complement strand
ACCGGCACCTCGCACATGCCAGGATAAATACGCCACCAGCCTTCAGTGACGGTGCGCGCTTCGGTGGTGTCATATCCGACTACCACCATTAACACTAAATCAGTTTGATTGCAGACCTCGAGACGCGCGTCTGCGCGATTAGCTGTGAGCAGAAGAAGCGATACCAGTGATAAGAATAAAACGCGTTGCATATTTAAATTGGAATAACTCGGGCAAACTTTCGTTTACCAACTTGAAGTACAAAGGGCTCGGTCTCCGAGACTACCATTCTTGGGTCTTCAAGTTTATGACCATTTATTTTGACTGCACCCTGCTTGACCATGCGTGCACCTTCTGACGAACTGATACAGAGTTGTGCCTCTTTGCTCAGATTGCCAATCAACATGCCATCGCCTAGCGCGATAGAGACTTCGGGCAGGTTGTCGGGAATCGCGTTTTTCTGAAAACGTTGAATAAAATCTTGTTTAGCACTTTGCGCGGCGGCGGCATTGTGAAAACGTGTGATTATCTCTTCGCATAATAAAAATTTAATATCGCGGGGATTGGCCCCTTGTCCAATCTGCTTCTGAAAACCAGTGATTTCGGTCATTGGTCGAAAACTGAGTAATTCAAAGTAGCGCCACATCAGCTCGTCTGATACCGACATTAGTTTGCCGAACATGTCATTAGGCGCATCGGTTATGCCAATATAATTGTCCAAGGACTTTGACATTTTCTGCACACCGTCTAAACCTTCTAAGATTGGCACAGTGAGAATGGCTTGCTGAGGCTTGCCATAGGCTTTCTGCATTTCTCGCCCAACCAATAAATTAAATTTTTGATCGGTGCCACCCAGCTCTATATCTGTATTCATGGCGACGGAATCGTAGCCTTGCACCAAGGGATATAGAAACTCGTGTATCGCTATGGGTTGTTGGGCGGCGTAGCGCTTACTGAAGTCGTCACGTTCGAGCATGCGGGCAACGGTGTGCTGAGCGGCTAGGCGAACCATGTCAGCCGAGCTCATTTTGTTCATCCACTCAGAATTAAACCGCACTCGCGTCAGATCAGGGTCAAGGATCTTGAACACTTGCTGCTGGTAGGTTAAGGCGTTTTGCTGAATTTCGGCTTCGCTTAACGCGGGGCGCGTGGCGCTCTTTCCGGTTGGGTCGCCGATTAAGCCGGTGAAATCACCAATTAGAAAGCTGACGTTGTGACCAAGTTGTTGAAATTGGCGCAGCTTATTAATCAGCACGGTGTGACCTAAATGCAAATCGGGAGCGGTGGGGTCAAAGCCCGCTTTAACTTCTAGGGGCTTACCCTTAGCTAACTTTGCTTCGAGTTCTGCTTGCGGAATAATTTCTTCGGCGCCACGAAGCAGCTCTTTAATCTGAGCTGAAGGCTCCATTTGAGCTAGGGACGCTTCTTGCGCTTTATTGGACGGCTGTGACGACAAAATAATCTCTTTGACTTCGTAATGTTCGTTGATACTTTGGCGCAAAACGCCTTTAAGCTCTAAAGCCGCAAGATTAAACGCTCTAGTTGCCGTTGACAAGCGTTTCCCGTGGGCAGCAATTTGCGCGGGCGCAGAGGTGTTCGCAGCTTTAGATTACAATCCTCATTTTTCGACTGATTTTTATCATGGAACAATTGCTAAAGTGCCAACAAACTAGCAAAATGCCTAACTTAAGCGAGTCTGCGTAGATAGACACAAAATTAATGTGACATTGTGGACCTATCAATCTGGACTGTACGCACCAATGCACCAACAAAAATGCACCCTATGCTCGGAATTCTTACTGCAAGCTTTTCTAATAATTTTCGCACCAAGAAGGCAAACCCTAATACGCCGCAAATGCGTAAACATCATTGGGTGTTGGGCTCGCTGCTTATACTCAGCGGCAGCTGGATAACCCACACCACTACGGCCACCATTGCAACACCAGCTGAAGGGCCTATATTCGCTGACGATATTAATGCTGCCTCCAGCGTAAAAAACTCTTTTAACGGCCAGAATGAGCTTAGCCTGCTAGCCGACACCAATTTAACAAACACTGCGTTGCTACACTCCGGTCACGAGACTGAGCCCGAAGAGGTGTTTACTACGGTACGACACAAAGTAAAGAAGGGGGAATCTTTGGGTATTATTTTCCGCAAGAAATCACTCGACATGGCACTGCCCTATGCCATCTCTCAACACGAGGTAGCCAAACAATTAGTTTCTTTGTCAATCGGAAAAGAACTCGAATTTCAATTTGACGAGCTGAATCAATTACGCGAAATCAGTTACCCAATCAGTGCGCTGGAAAAGCTGGAAGTAGTACTAGACGGCAAGCAAATTGTTGACGCCAGTGTTAGCGATCTGCCCTACGTCACTCACCAACGGACGGTGTCGGCTGAGATTAGTTCATCATTGTATTTGTCGGCGCTTGATTCTGGCTTGAGCAATAATCTGATTATGGAGATGGTGAGAATTTTCGGCTGGGACATTGATTTTGTCTTAGACATTCGCAATGGCGATTCTTTTCACGTTATTTATTCCGAATACTACCTCGGCGATAAAAAACTGGCTGATGGTGATATTTTAGCCGCCGAGTTTACTACTCAAGGCCAAACCTATCGCGCCATTCGCTTTGAAGACGATGAAGGCAATGCCAGCTTTTATACACCTGACGGCGAGAGCATGTTGGGAACATTTTTACGGTCGCCAGTGGAATTCAGTCGAATATCCTCTCGTTTTGGGCGGCGAAAGCACCCCATTTCAAAGAAATGGAAGGCCCACAAAGGCGTTGACTATGCCGCCGTTAGAGGTACGCCAATCAGAGCGACAGCAGATGGCAAGGTGGTATTAGCTGGCCGAAAAGGTGGGTATGGCAAAACCGTAGTATTACACCATGCTGGCCGCTTCAGCACTCTCTATGCTCACATGAATGGCTTCGCAAAGGGCGTGCGTTCTGGTGCGCGTGTGAAACAAGGTCAGACAATTGGGTACGTTGGAACAACTGGCTACTCCACTGGCCCACATTTACACTATGAATTTAGGGTAGACGGTGTACACCGTAATTCTCTTACTTATAAGACACCTAAGGCATCGTCAGTTAAACCTGAACACCGTGCAGAGTTTGATCAATTGGCGACAAATTGGTCGAAGGAACTTGGGGCTGTACGGGCTAACTACCAATTAGCGAAGGCAACAGAAGACAAAACAACTCTTTAAGCAGCGCAGGCACGAATTGAACATGGTGGCTGCAAAAGAGCAAGATGAAGAGCTGTTTATCGGTT
>CAYQVT010000344.1:1486-3295 GCA_964420885.1 uncultured Gammaproteobacteria bacterium | reverse complement strand
TTTACCGTGCTTGATACACATTTGGCTAATCACGAATGGTTAGCTGATGATTATTCAATCGCCGATATCGCTAACTGGTGTTGGGTTCGTACCTACAAATGGTCGGGCGTGTCCATCGACGGGTTAGAACACCTCGAGCGATGGATGCTAACCATGCGCGACCAGCCAGGCATGCAAGAGGGGATTGTGGTGCCATTCGATTTAGCCAAGCAGTTAAAAGACAAAGCCGAAGAGAAAAAATTCACCGATCGAGCAGGCACTCTGTTGCAGAAATAGCTTACCAATAGGAAAATTTATGTATAACTCAATCAAATATGAAATCGCTGAGTCGATTCTAACCATTACCTTGAATCGCCCTGACGAAATGAACGCGTTTACGGTTGAAATGGCCAAGGAGTTGATCGACGCCTTTAATCGAGCCAGTGATGACGATGCAGTACGCGCTATTGTCGTAACCGGGGCAGGTAAGGCCTTTTGTGCCGGCATGGATTTAAACCAAGCTGATAACGGCTTTGATTCAGACAACGTATTTGGCTTAAACGAAGCTCTAAACCCCGACGTGGACGAGTTAAGCGCCAACCTGGAGTCTGATGACTATATTGACGGCGTCCGCGATACTGGTGGGAGAGTTACTCTCGCGATCTATGAATGTAACAAGCCGGTGATCGCTGCAATCAACGGTGCTGCGGTAGGTATTGGCGCAACGATGACCTGTGCTATGGACATCAGGCTCGCCTCAGAAAAAGCAAAAATAGGCTTTGTCTTCAATAAGATAGGCATCACTCCTGAAGCCTGTTCTACGTGGTTTCTTCCAAAAATTGTCGGTGTTTCTCAAGCGCTAGAGTGGTGCTATAGCGCCGATATTATTGCTGCTGATGAAGCCAAAGATGCACGCTTTGTTAAATCGGTTTTTCCCGCCGATGAGCTACTTCCAGCCGCCTACGCCATTGCCAAGAAAATAAGCCAACACAGCCCTGTCGCCATTACCTTGACTCGACAAATGATGTACCGCAATAGTGCCTTGGACCACCCAATGGGCGCGCATATTGTCGACTCATTGTCGATGCTGCATGTCAGTAGGAACGACGGCAAAGAAGGCGTTCGGTCGTTTCTCGAAAAACGAGCGCCTAATTTTGTTCAACGTGTTTCAAAAGACATGCCGGAATTTTACCCTTGGTGGAAATAGGGCGAACAAACATCAAGCTTCATGCTCATCAACGATAACAACGATAACGATATGACACAACCACACAACGAAGAGTTCGGATTGTTTCGAGACATGATTCAACGTTTTCTAAAGGAAGAAGTTGAACCAAATTACGAACAATGGGAGCACGATCACTTAATGCCCAAGGAATTTTGGCGAACTATGGGTGAGGCCGGCGTGTTACTGGTCGATATGGATGAACAATACGGCGCCGCAAATACCAGCTTCGATGTGTCAATGATGATTCAAGAAGAGATGTGTGCCGCAGGCTATCACTCCTTAGCCACCGGCTATAATATTCACGCCAACATCGTTGCACCGTATGTGAACAATATTGGCACCGAAGAACAGCGCCAAAAATGGTTGCCGGGAATGGTCACCGGTGAGATCGTTACCGCACTGGGCATGACTGAACCCAGTGCAGGCAGCGACCTCGCTGCACTAAGAAGTAAGGCAATTAAAGACGGTGAAGAATACGTACTCAATGGGTCAAAGGTATTCATTACCAACGGTATACACGCCGATATGGTGGTAGTCGCTGCCAAAACTGACCCCAGTGGCGGCGCTAAAGGCGTATCATTGTTTCTTGTAGACACCAGTTT
>CAYQVT010000344.1:0-1476 GCA_964420885.1 uncultured Gammaproteobacteria bacterium | reverse complement strand
GGGGCAACACAGCAGTGATACCGCCGAGTTGTTTTTCTCAGACGTGCGGCTACCCGCAGACGCGCTATTGGGCCAAGAAGGCCGTGGCTTCATGTACATGATGGAAGAGCTACCAAGAGAACGCCTAGGCTGCGCCATGCAAGCACTCGGTCATACACGGGGAGCACTAGAACTTGCCACCGACTATGTCACCGAACGTAAAGCCTTTGGCCAAAAAGTAAGCCAATTTCAAAACACTCGGTTTAAATTAGCAGAGATAAAAGTAGAACTCGAACTCTGCCAAGCATTGGTGGAAAAATACATGGCAAAGTTTGACAACGATGAAATGACGGTTGAAGACGCCGCCATCGTTAAATACGCCACCACCGAAATGCAACTTCGAGCCGTCAACGAATGCCTACAAATGTTCGGAGGTTACGGTTACACCGACGAATACCCAATTTCCCGCTTTTATAGAGACGCGCGCGTGCAGACTATTTATGCTGGCAGTTCAGAGATCATGAAGGAGATCGTGGCACGAGGGTTGGTGGGGCGTTAGTAGACTCGCGTATGGCGTAAATAAAGAGACCAAGCTCGGTAGAGCGGTCTTTCAGTATTGGGCTTTCCCGGAATTATGTTAGCGGACTCGGATGCGTCTTATACTGAAAAAATATAACATCGAATTCATCTCAGATAGCAAAGACAGTCTGCTTACCATAACGGCGCATAAGCACGTATTTTTCAATAGAATCTAAAAACGGTGAATGCGGCACTGAACCCTCCTTGTAAAATGTGTGCTACTATTCTTATTGAAAAGTTTAAAAATAACAAGGACTGTTTCCTAGTTATCAAAAAACACTCATTTTAGACCTGAAAAAAATGATTTAAATTCAAAAGGATAGATGCGATACGACAATCACCCAAATAAAAAACAGGGATTCCCGATAATAATGATATCTGGGACAACGTCCCGTATATCAGGCTGTTAAGTACACAAGTAGATATGTCACTCATCAAATTTAAAAAAATCTGGGAAGATGACGATTCAATGTTGCAGTTAGAGCTCACTGCGTCAAATGGGAAGTTAATGACTACCCAAGACTTTTATATCTACCCAGATGATTTTCTTTCATTCGCAAAAGAATCAGAAAATTTTTTTCCAAAGTTAGGTAAAGGAGAAGTAGTACTAGAATATGGTTCAGAAATAGATAATTTTTATTCTTATGTTCTGCTTAAAGTTACTTACAAAAACCTTGGTGAACTCAATATAGAAATTCGTACAAACAACAACTATGAAAGTAAAAAGCACAATGGAATCACTGAAACGGCTGTTTCACACTTCTTTTGTAGTATATCAAATCAAGAACTAAATGGTTTTGGTAAAAGCCTAATTAATTGGTCAAAAAATATGGAACAAGAATTTATTTATGAATGGTAAGGTACTTAACAAGAGACTATGGTCTCGAGTCAACGAAAACCGCCAGATTAATCGTAAAG
>CAYQVT010000343.1:0-3299 GCA_964420885.1 uncultured Gammaproteobacteria bacterium | reverse complement strand
CTAGGGTCAGTGATATCGTAGCTAGCGATACCAGCTTCGCCGACCGCGACATACAGTGTATTGCCAAATACGGCGATATCAGTATTAGTGACTTGAATTCGGCTGATAACTCTTGGACTGTTGGGATCCTGAATATCAACAATTACGACACCAGATTCGCCTGCCGATAAATACGCGTATCGAGAAACGGGATTTGCCGCGTTTACTTGCTCAAGCTGTATCTTACTGGCTGGAATATCAAGAGAACTGAGTAGACGTAAACCGCTGGCGGTACTGCGTTCAATAATATGGAAGCCACCTGCGCCAACCACCTCAGTATCGAGCAACCGGTTAGTGTTTAGATCATATTCTCCACCAACTACCAAATACTTGTCACTGGACCCTTGTGGCCTGACATCGCCGATCTTAGCGACATCCAAAGCGGTTCGATTGCCAGGTAATTGAATTGAATCGGTCAAATAGAGTCGACTATGAAGGTGAGCGTCAACAAAGCCTAATCCGCGCTCTGCCATGGTAACGGCAGCCAGATTGTTCTCAACGTCGAGGCCTTTAGCAAAACTGGCGTTTAGCGGTAAACGATTTATCAGAGTCGATTGCGTAAGATCTAAGGAGTCAACCGAGTAAATGAAAAGTTGCGCGTCGCTTGGTGGGTCCCCTAGTCTAGCAGCCGTAACGAATAAGCGATCATTATTGCGTTCAAAAAACAATTCAACGCCTAGAGCTGCAAAGCCATTGGGCAATTCGATTCGAGTTACGACTCGGTCATCTACGCCGTCATCATTACGATCTACTCGTTCTCTTAGCTCACCAATATTGGTCACATCGCTGGTATCGGCGGTTAGTGCAGACGACGCGATATTGAAGAAAACAATCCCACCTGTACCACTTGCCGCGACCACGAATGTGCCCGTTGGATCAAGTTCCATATCGTAAATTCGATCGCGAGCATCCGTGGCAATATTCGTTCTGACCGGTTGCAAGTAGGTAAATGCCTCACCCAGGCTGGATTCTTGAGTGGCTGTTCTCACAATGACGCTGGCGCTGCCCAATTGACCAGGTGGTGTAACCACTTCGAGGGTATTGGTATCGACTACCCTAATATTTGAAGCCGACACCTCGGTGTTATCGAAAAATACTCGAGTATTTGTGTCGCCTACTTGAAATCCACGCCCGACAATCGTGACGAGTGTGCCGCCAACGACAGAGCCTTCAACTGGCGTTATTTCCTCTGCTTGGAGTTGTTCAACGACCTGTACAGCACCTAGGCGTTGAGTTCGACGACCATCGGCTTCGATGACGTCTATGCTTGCGGGGCCCGCCAAACTACCGGGAACTTCAAGCGTATAGGTGGTTTGCCCATCATTTGAAGGTGATTGCGAAATTATTGACGCCTGTACGCCAGAAAAAAGGAATATTGGGTCTACACTATTGTCTAAGGTTAACGAGATTTGGCCGCCATCAGTACTTACAAAGGCTGGACTAATGTTGACAATTTCTGGTTGAGCACCCACTCCACTACCGGTTGAAAAACTAAGTGTGTGATCAAACAGCCCTATAGAACGCCGTCCACCGTCATCTGGGTCAGCGAGCAATTCCAGACGATATTGGCTGTTTGCATTGAGCCCATTGGTTGGTGATATGCGAACAACCCGATTATCAGCTGCATCAACCTCAATCGAAATACCTTGAGGCTGCCCGGTGGTGGTGCCACTCTGCTCCAAAAGAGTCAGGTAAGGTGATAAATATTGTTGTGCTGTAAGCTCACTCGGAATGGTTATCGGCAAATTAAATCGCAGTACAATAACGTCGTCTAGGCTCACACCTTGCTGACCAAAACGCGGATAACTCTGAACCAAGTCTAGGGTAAAGGTGTCAACAATATCAAGCGACCAACTTTGACGGTCCGAGGAACGCACGGCGCTTGCTATTAAACCGTCGTTAGTATGTATATATGGCCAAGTATCTGAATCGTATGACTCATATTGCGCATAGCCTATTTGGGTGCTCATTAATTCGACGGAGTCGACAATTCGTACATTATCACGATCGCTCACATCAAATAAATTAAGATACAAGTTAGCGGGGTCGCGAGTCGAATTAGGCAATGGAAATATTGAACCGGGCCCAGTCAACTGCAGATTTAGACTGCTGACAATTGAAGTCTGCCCACCTAACTCTAATGCCGCCCCAGGAATAGGAAAGCCATTATCCACATAGGCCGCTATTTCGACTGGGTTTTGAAGATTTCGATCGTCCCATAAATCGACACCTCGACTATAAGCCACGGTGGCTGAACTGGAATCGAGACCAAGCATTGGTCCCACCGAGTCAAAACCAAGATCGCTTATTTGAGGGATCGTCGGCTTACTCAAATCAAATACAAGCCGCCTAACAATTGTATTTCGGACGACTTGCCTAACCGACGTAATCGATAGGTATTGGCCGCGAACACTCATCGCTGTCGCAGACAGATTAGTTTGTACTCCGCCAATTAAAACATCGTTTATGACTTTAACCACGCTCGGTCTGGCAGGGTCTGAGATACTAATAATCAGTACGCCTTCGTTTACAGTTCTTGCAATCAATAACCCATCTTTTGCTAACATTTCGGTTGGCGGCTGGCTAATTGGCAGCGGCAACGAGTAGATAATGTCTCTGTCCCTACTTTGCCCATCTTCACTTTCGCCCGGTAGGCGGTCTTCCCGTTCATAGACCAATAACCATGTATTGTCTTCAAATGGCGTATCTATAAGAGGAAAGTGCATACCCTGAGCTGTGACATAAACATGTTCTTCACCTAAAGTGATGCCCGATGCATTTAGATCCTGCGGCAAATCAAAGTAACCCAAGCCAACAAGCGGAGCTGCGTTCTCGATAGCATTGCGGTCATAGGCCAGCAATTCCAGCCATGAAGGCGAAATAAAGTTTTGCAATTCTTCTTGGCTACTGATGGTCGCGGGTCGAGGAACACCGTCGCCAGTAAGCGGAGCACCTCGGCCCAAGGCGTAAATAAAACCTAATTCTGTATCTGATTCAAGTCCGACTAGTCGACCTGCGGGTAACACGCTTGGGTCTCGAGTGATTGAGCTATCGCCGCCATTGGCAATCGTATTCAATTCATTTTGTATCTGACGCAACGAGAATGGCTCTGCTAAATCAGTGCGGCTATTGCTTGATAATTGACCATAAAATAATGCCCGTGGCGCAAAAAAGAAACGCCCACGATCGTCGCGAATTTCGACGTCTACAAAACCTCTGTAATCGCCTCCAAAATCCGGCACAAACCAAGACATTCGTTC
>CAYQVT010000342.1:0-3318 GCA_964420885.1 uncultured Gammaproteobacteria bacterium | reverse complement strand
TAACAACTTCCACACCAACATTCAGGTTGTCGTTAACATCATAGCTGAAACTCGCATTGAGTTGACCTCTGTCGTCAGTAACGTAAGCGACTCGTAAAGAGCATTCTTTCTAAGTAAACGATCAGCGACTATCGTCTTTGTTTCTATAGGAGATAAACATGACGAGAAGAACGTAAGCGCCCAGTTAACAGCATTATTGTAAATCTCACCCGCTCGAGTGATTCATTGATACTCTAGATTGCTTACTATATCGTCAACAACACGGCTCAGGAAGAGTGCTTGAACAGGATGTTCGGTGTTGTTTTTAAGCCGCCCTTTTGAGCGGCTTTATTCATTCTATTGATTGAAGTTTACCCGGCAATAGTCGATCCACGTCATCAAAGTTGTCTACGTTTGACAGCTCCGTGAATACCCGTTTGAGGTACGCGTAAGGCTCTAAGTCATTCACCCACCTTCGCTATCTCAATTAAACTATAAAGATTCGCACTGGTTTTGGCTCCTTCTACGCTTGCTGAGAATAGTCAGTTCTTTCGACCTATGGCAAAGCGCCTAATGGCGTTCTCAACCGGATTGATATCGATTGGATAACAACCATCATCAAGGTAGGCAATTGGTGGTCAAGATAGTGTAACGCTTTGCCGAGTGTGGTTTTAGGCGGCACCATTGGCTTCGTTTCAGACAACCAATGTCTGAGCTTGTCAAGAATCGGCATGGCTTTCTCTAGCCTAGCTTGACAGCGTACATCGCTGCTCGATTCTCTGTGTGCTTTTTCAATTCGATACAGGTTGGCAATTAGCTTGATCGCATAGGCCGCTTGGCTGCTTTTGCCGGACCGCGATCGGCTTGCTTTGCCCACATCCACGAACTTTCGTCTGGCGAGCACCCAATAGCCCAGCCTTACCAACTTCTGTTCGGTGCAAACAGGCTCATAGCCTTGGTAGCCATCGACCATTAAAGCACCTTCATAACCGGCCAATAGCCTGGTCGGCACCGCACCACCTCGGCTGGGGTTGTAATCAAACAGCGTGATTCGTTGACCCGGTGTACCTGTGCCCAGTACGGACGTACTTCGAACCCACATATAGCTTTTTCAGGTGGCCGGTTTGCTAACTTCATTCAATACTTGAACCCGCGTTTCGTCCATGTGGATAAATGGCTGGCTTAATAACTGTTCTTCCAAGCGATTAATCAACGGGTGTACCAACTCACCACACTGAATCATCCAGTTCGCCAACGTGGTGCGGTTCATATCAATGCCAAAGCGACTTAAAATCGCGCTTTGACGATACAGCGGTAAGCTGTCGGCGTATTTACTCACCGCAATGTAGGAGAGCAAACCGGCACTGGCTTGCGATTTCTCAATTGGTTGCTTGGGTTTTGACGCGGTTTTCAGGTAAGCGCCAGCCTGTTTTTCACAGCACCGGCACACGTATTGCTTACGAATGTGACGAATCACCTATATCTGCATGGGAATGATGTCCAACTGCTCCGACGCCTTTGCGCCAATCTCTTTGAGTGCGTGGCCGTCGTGCGGGCAGACTTTGTTTGAATCGCTCAGGTCATGAATCACGTCAATACGCGGTAAATCGTCAGGTAACTTCTTACGCCCACCGCGCTTACACTTGTGCGCAGGTATCTCGATAGCGTCATCGTTCGCTTGATCAAGGGAATCGGCCTCCTTCGATTCTAACTCAGGTTCGTCGAACAGCTCGTTTTGCAGCGAACGCAGTGATTCAGTCGCTTTGGCAAACAGGCGATTGCGTTCTAGAAATAACGCTTCTTTGAGCTGATCTATAAACGCGTCTTTGGATTCTAACAATGACTTTTTTGCATCAAGTTCCGTGTCCTTGACGCTAATGAGCGAGTCTTTGGCAAGTAATTGCGCACGCATCCGTGCGTTTTCTTGTTCTAATTTCTCTCGCGTTACATGCACAGGATTATATCCAAACATGCTCACAAACAAGGCTCCAAAGGCTGGTAATTCAATGGTTTGTGCGGTTCTGGTGGCCGAATCGTTAAACCACTGAGCAACCAAGTTAACGATTCTTCGCTAATGCTAATCACCGCATCGTCATCGCGAATCGGCCATTTGAATTTCTATTTCTCGAGCCGTTTGTACCACAACACAAAGCTCGTTCACCGCTTCGCGAAAGTCAACACAGTCACGGTGCAGATAGATTCTTGGTAGATCGGAAAACCACTTCATCACTCGCGCTGACCTCAAAGCAACGACAGTGAGCCCAGCAAAGCCTCGACTGGTACTTCCGTCTCAATGACTCGCAACTTGACCGAAGCGCCTGTTACGCTCGGCGACGGCGACGGTGCAATTTGTACAAACGAGGTCGCGGAACCACCCAATTGCTTCTTGCGTAAACTAAAGTACCTTGGGTTAATTGATCGCTCTCGACAAAACTGCGCCGCACTCATGCCGCTCGTGTGTTTCTGCGCGATTAAGTCTCGCCATCCTTCTTGGGTTCTTCTAGACATCGTTATATTCTTAAAAAAACAACTATAAAGTCAGAGCCTACGGCTTGATACGGTGTCGTTAACTGGACGCTTACAGAAGAACAAAAGTGCAGTGGTATAAGATGATAGGCGAACGGGCCCAGAGCGGTTTAAGTTGCGCTGAGTTTTGTCGACGAAAGTCGAATAACCTCAACTATTTTAGTACACGTAAGCGTCAGCTTGAATAAGAATCAAAATCGTTTTTGAAAATAGTGCCGTCTGAAGTTGAACGACCTCTTAACGAGATTAAAAGGGTGAAGGTTCGGGTTATTGAGTTAGATGAGCAGGCATTGAATTGGTTCTTGTTAGATTTGACTATTCGTCCACCAGAGCCGCATAAACCATAGAATTATCATACCTTTAGTTAATAGATAGGCGCACGGTTTGGTATAATTCGGTTCGTGCAAACGCGAGCTGAACTTGAACAAGAGAATGCACAAATCAGGGCGCACTTATTACGAAAAGACTCGGTTATTGACCAGCTTAAAGAGGCGCTGATTCTCGAACGTCATCGTCAATTTGCTAGGGCGAGTGAATCACTACGGTCGTTGCAAAGTGAGTTATTCAACGAGGATGGTTTTTAATTAAAATCTGGCGATGCCCTACTTTACTCACTGAATCCATGCGGTTCACCCTCGTGGCCACAAGGGAGTTGCTGGCTTCGGCAGTTTAAAATCATTCTGGATGAAATTGTTCAGATGTCCTTGGAGTATATGAGGGTAGTTCACCACTTCGGGATACACATAAAAAAACCCAGACTGCTTTCACAATCTGGGTTCTATATTAAATCTGGCGATGTCCTACTTTCACATG
>CAYQVT010000341.1:0-3319 GCA_964420885.1 uncultured Gammaproteobacteria bacterium | reverse complement strand
GTTTGCCGAATCAGGTTTCTCAAGTTCAGCCAGTCGCTAATCAACTTGCTGTCAATCAGGCCGCGCCTGGCCAAACTTCAGTCGCTGCCGTTACTCAGGGCCAAGCAGTTGCTGGTCAAGTTGCTGCTAATCAAGTTGCACAGCCTCAAACCCAAGCGGTTTTGTCTGAAGACGATTATTACGGACAAGGCTTTGAGTTACTCAAGCAATCAAAATATGAAGAGGCCGCGTCAATTTTTGAACAGCAGTTATCGGCCTATCCTAGAGGTGATTTGGCTGACGATGCGCACTATTGGATCGCCGAGGCCATGCACGTTAGCCGAAAACTGGATGTCGCCAAGGTACATTTAAGAGCGATTATTAGTGATTATCCGCAAAGTCGGCGCTTACCGGATGCCATGCTAAAGACGGCTTATATCGAGCAGAGCCAAGGTAATCAAATTGAAGCGCGAATTTTGTTTCAAGAAATCGTGAACCTTCACCCTCAATCAGATGCCGCAATTGCTGCTAAGAATCAACTCGCCGCGGTAAATTAGTTGGCTAATTAGGCGGGCCTGAATTAAAGCCCCTAGAACTTGTGTCGTTAAGAATTACCGAAATATTTTTCTCCATTCAAGGAGAATCGAACACCGTTGGTTACCCCACGGTGTTCGTTCGTTTAACCGGCTGCCCAATGCGTTGCAGTTATTGCGATACGGCCTACGCGTTTCACGGCGGCAAGAAGCTAAGTTTGGCTGAGATAATGACCGAGGTCGCTCAGTACAAAACCAAACACGTCACTGTTACCGGAGGCGAGCCACTGGCGCAACCCGAATGTCACGATTTGATTACTGAGTTGTGTGACGCGGGTTATTTCGTCTCACTAGAAACCGGTGGTGCCATTGACATCTCGCCGGTCGATAAGCGCGTTTACATCGTTCTTGACATCAAAACCCCCGCTTCGAATGAAGAACACAATAATACCTATGCGAACTTAACGCATATTAAATCGTCCGACTGCTTGAAATTTGTGATTTGTAATGATGACGACTATCAATGGTCCAAGCGATTCGTTGCCGAACGTGAGCTTGATAAACATTGTGATGTATTCTTTTCGCCGTCGGCTGAGGAAATGCCGGCAAGGGAATTAGCCGATTGGATTGTGCGGGATCAACTACCCGTAAGACTGCAAATTCAATTGCATAAAGTCTTGTGGAACAACGAAGCAGGTCGATAATCTGATGAAACGGGCCGTTATTTTAGTATCGGGTGGCTTAGATTCGGCGACCGTTCTAGCCATGGCGATTGATCAAGGCTATGAGTGCTATACATTAAGCATGGACTATGGCCAGCGTCATCGAATCGAGCTCGATCGTGCAAAAAAAGTCTCCGCAAGCGGTGGAGCCATGGAACATCGTGTGGTGCGTATCGATATCGGTAATTTTGGAGGTTCAGCGCTGACAGATCGCGATATTGACGTGCCAACCCAAGCGTCGCAAGACATACCCATAACCTATGTACCCGCGCGAAATACCGTCTTTTTATCAACCGCGCTTGGCTGGGCAGAGGTGCTAGAGGCCAAGGCCATCTTCATCGGTGCCAATGCTGTAGATTATTCGGGCTATCCAGATTGTCGCCCTGAATATATTGAAGCGTTTCAAACCCTGGCTAACCTCGCTACAAAAGCAGGTGTAGAAGGCGACAAGATTAAGATCGAGGCTCCGATTATTCACATGAGCAAAGGGGAGATTATTCAACAGGGTTTAAAACTGGGTGTTGATTATTCACAGACGATCTCTTGTTACAACCCCAGAACCGATGGCAAAATTTGCGGCGAATGTGACTCTTGTCGAATTCGTGAAACGGGTTTTAAGGAAGCTGGCATAAAGGACCCTGCTAATCGTTAATGCTCAAAGTTTCCGGCTTAGATTTCTCGTATGGTACTCAATGCCTATTTGAAAGCGTGAATCTCACTGTTAATGCTGGCGAACACGTGGTGATTGTCGGTGACAGCGGCGGTGGTAAATCCACTTTATTGAACTTAATCGCAGATGGTAAGCATAAATCAATTGAATTCGGCTCAAAATCGAATTCGACCATGGTGCTACAGGAAGGCGCACTACTCGATCATCTCAATGTCGTCGACAATTTACGGTTGGTAACTCGTTATGCCGACTCGTCTGCCAGCGAATCACAAATAAAAGAAGTCTTAAACCGTTTGAATATTGACATTGGCTTACGTCAAGCCAGTATAAGCCAACTAAGTGGCGGGCAAATACGCCGCGTAGCAATCGCACGGGCACTATTATGCAGCCCAGATCTGATATTGTTCGACGAACCAGACGCCGGCCTCGATATCGTTAATCTAAGTAAATTAGCGGCTACCGTTAATACGCTCTCTATTGAGCATAATAAAGCTTGTATTACGATTTCACACAACCCATTTTACATTGCTCAGGTTGCGAATAAAGTCTATCGTCTGCAAGCAGGAAAATTGGTGTTAGTCGCTGATTGGCCAAGCTTACCCGATGACTCAGAAACGCTTCAGCGTCGACAGTTTATGTTACAAGAGCAGATGGGTATTGTCAGAGATACCACCATTAGTAGCGCTACTAAGACGAACAGAGATTGGCCAGTGTTACACTGGCTAAACGGTGCAAGGACAGCCTTGATGAGCTTGGCTCATTACCCAGGGTCGCCTAAAGACGAAATTCGTATTGCTAGCTATGGTATCTATTTAAGCTTTGTTTCAGGCCTTCTTTTTTTTGCACTAGTGGGCTTGATGCTGGGCTCCACCACCATCGCCGTGGTACGCATGTTAGCCGATAATTCTCTTACTGGCCTGGTTAGTCTGTTTGTTAAACCCGAGACATTGATTAATTTAATGGGCGGGCGATACGTTCTGTATCTCGCCCCAGCCATCGGCGGTATGCTATTCGCAGCTCGTTCAGGTAGCATCATGAGTAATTGGCTTGGTGAAATGGTGCGTGGTAAGCAGCTTAGGGCCTTGGAATTGCTCGGAGTCTCAACCAAGCAATATTTACGCGCTCCGAGTACTATCGCGGTCTTTGCTTCGATGTACGCGACCATTCTTTGGTTCACCTTCTGCGTTTGGTTGGGTGGGGTAGTGGCCACCGGTCAACTCTTTGATATAGCCAATGCCAGCGAGGTAATGAGCTTAAGCCGCTATGATGTTCAGCGAAGTTTATTTTGGTGGAAAGCCCTAATTTATAGTGCGGTAGTATCGCTCACCGTCGTGGGGCTCGGGCTAGCGCCGAAAAGAACCGCGCATCAGGTCAATATTCATACAACTAAAACAATAATTTATTCGACATTAAGC
>CAYQVT010000340.1:0-3336 GCA_964420885.1 uncultured Gammaproteobacteria bacterium | reverse complement strand
ACCGTGTAATGCGATACATATTGATGCAAACCGCGCTAATAACACTACTAGCGTGCAACACAGTAAGCCCAGTGAGCGGGCAATCGGCGCACACTGAAAACACCTTTAAACTAGACGAATCAAGTCCACGCCCGAAAGCCAGCATTGAGCAAGTCGATTGGTTAGTGGGTAACTGGGTGGGCACCGCATTTGGCAATCAATTCGAAGAAGTCTGGAACCCAGCCTCCGCCGGATCCATGGTGGGGTTTTTCAAACTGTATAACGACGAAGGGGTTGTATTTTACGAACTCTTGTTACTTACAGAAGAAGAAGGCAGCCTGAGCCTAAAGGTGAAACACTTCAGTGAAAAGTTTCACGCATGGGAGGCCAAAGAAGATTACATCAACTTTAAACTGGTAAAAATCGAAGCCGATGCCATACATTTCTCTGGCATCAGCTTTTACCGCGACGGCCCTGACAAAATAGATGGGTATATCGTTATGAAAGGTAAGGACGGTAGCGTGCGAGAAGAGCCGTTGAAATATCAACGGCGGTAAACAAGTTGATCAGACCCAAGGAATCCTCACTCCGATTCTGCCAAAACGCGTTTATAAAGCCGCTGAATTCGTTTGTCTGAATCGGCTGCCATTCGCTCTAATAGCTCTTCTCGGGCCTTATCTCGCAAGCCGTTCCGAGCGGTGTGCCCTTTTTTGCCGGTATTGCGTTCATAGGCTGCGTAGCGAATTTTGGGGTTTGGGTCTTGAGTGAGTGCGGTAATAATTTCTCGGTTATTTCCGGCTCGTTTGGCAATGTTTTGCCGAATTAAATCTGAAGTATCTTCACACATCGACAACGCTACTTTTTTATTCAAACGCTCCGTGGTTGAAAGCGCTTCTCTGACTTTCTCTTCTGTGTCAGTTGAGAGCACCTGCTGTATTTCAATCTGAGGGATGTGCTCGGCGACGTAGGTGCGAATGACAGGCGACGAATCTTTAGCAAACACCAAACTTAGCTTTAGCTTCTCTTCATCACTCATTTCTTCGTCATAGGAAGATCGCCTACCTAGAAATTCGGCGACTTGGTTTATGACAATCAACCGAATAGCTTCTGAGGGGTCATTGGCAAGTTGCAAAGTTTGTTCAAACTTTAATTCATAACTGCGCGCTAATTGGCTGCGAACATCTTCATCTTTATCCTTGTGTAAAACCTCAAAACACGGCGGTAAATGACCGTGCTGATACGCTACTTCAAGACGAATGTCTTTATTCGAGTCTGTGGCTAAGGCCTTAAGGTAAAATGGTGCTAGATCTTTGTTTCTGAGTAGGCACTTACGTACTCTTGGGCTCGGGTCGGCTAGAAATTTAGTGAGTAGATCGTGGTTCAAGTTCGACCGTCGGGCTACGCGAATACGCACAACATCGCTATCGTCTTCGGTGAGCCTGTTTAGAACCACGGGATCAAGCGCGTTGTTCTTTGCTAAGCTCTCTCTCACATCTGTGTCTTGGTCTTTAAGTAATTCATTTTGGCATTCAGCCGACGTGCATATTGCCGCTAAACTGATTCTTACCGAGTGATCTGCGTCCTTTGCCATTAAGCATTCAAGTTCTCGGTTATCATCGTCACTAAAATTGGTAACTTGCTCTGGCGGCATTTTATGGTGGCTGCCAAACAAGCTACTAAAAATGTCCTTAACATCGAGAGCGCCTCTGTTTGAGCCGCCTTTGTTTGACGCGTTCTTGAGTGTTGAAAACGACTTAATACAGGCTTGTCTGACTTTGGCAGACTGATCTTGATACAGCGAAGAAATTTGCTCGAACGACAGATTTCTCGACCCCGCCAAACCCTCTCGAACGAACTCGCTTTGGTCGTTCAACAGCGTTTCAAAGCTGCTTGGTTTCCATCCTAAGAATTCGGCGAACACTTTTCGCAGGGTTTTGTTTTCACTCGCGAGTATTGACTCAATGGCTGACTCTGAAAAATTCTTTTCACCCCGCTTGAGCAGGCGTATTAAAGTTCCTTCATCTAAGCTTTCACCGAGTTTTTCAAGAACGGCTTCGGGTTTACTTCGTCTATTGGTGATGGCTTGAACCACTTTCGGGGAGGCATCGTCGCATAGTTTGAGCAACACGGTCTCGCTAACACAATGATTGCTTGCCAAACGAACTCGCACATCCAGATCCGGGTCTTGACAGAGGGCAAGTTGATTTTCTTCAAATTTAATAAAGTCCGCCAGTGCCTGACGAACACTTGGCTCAGCATCAATAGTGAGTTGGTCTTCCAAGCTTCGTTCTTCTTCAAGGCCAAAGCTTGGCTCATCTTGCTTTTTGCGCTCTCTGTCGTTGTCGGAAATCAGAGTCTTGTATTTTTTGATAATTGCCAGGCGAATAGCAACGTCGTGATCGCTCGTCATTGCAAGTAACTTTGATACCGGCAAGCGCCTTCTACTCCACCGGCGCGCGCCATCGAGCAGTGCCAGCTTTACATCTGCTTCTTGATCATGTCGCAATAACTCGAACACGGAATCGAGTTTGCCATGTCGGTCGGCTACTTCAGCCCGAACCGCCTTACTGCGGTCTTGGCACAGCGCCTCAATAACTGAATCGTGCAACCTTCGGTTGCTTACAAGAGATAAACGTACCTTAGCCAGAGAGTCTTTCGCAAACTCAAGTTGTTGGCTTTCGGTCTCCGCTCGCAGCGCCTGCTTGCTGCGTTCAGCTGGGCTAGCTTGTTCAACTTTCTTTGTTCGTGTCTTGCGTTTCTTGTTCGACAATTGCACTACATGGCTTTTAGGTATTTTTCGATTGTTTTGATAGGCCTCGCTAACCGATTTATTCGAATCGTTGGCGAGAATCACCGTCATAAACGACGTCAAATCAGGGCGCTCGGCGAGAAACTTTCGAATCTGATTATCCGCGTGTAACACCAAGCACTGATTTTTGTAGGGCGTGGAGTAGATGCCTCGGGTGGCCTGTCGTTGTCGCTTAATATCACCATTACTAAGAAAGTAATTGGTCACCATAGCCGGCGCCAAACGCTCAGCCAGCCATTGTTTGAGTTTCCATTCCTTGTACGATTCACTGGGTATCGCGCTGGGGTCTTCTAACAGCTTCAAGGCAATCTGCTTGTTGTTTGACAGGTCGTCAGGGCAGTAGTGCATCAAGTAGCCTAATATCTCTTGAGGAATATCGTCCATTTGGCACAGCAACTTACTCACCCATAAATACCGATAGTCCACTCGCCTTAACAGAGCCGCTACGTTTTTCCCGGTTGCTTTTAGCGAACTGACTCGATGGAGTTCAGCCCCCCAATGTCTAGAAGTTTCCCCATAACGGTCAGTGACTTTTTTGTCTTTATAAC
>CAYQVT010000339.1:0-3342 GCA_964420885.1 uncultured Gammaproteobacteria bacterium | reverse complement strand
TTTTTCGTCCAGCGGTATTCGGTAAATGCCTTCAGGCTTCCGATCCGAATTGAAGTAAAGATGTTTCCCATTCGGAGAGAAAAAAGGGTAACCATCCTTAGCGTCAAAATTGGTGAGTTGCCTGATGTTTTTGCCGTCGGAATCCATAATAAAGATATCTACAGTCCCAGGTTTCTGGTATCGATCTGAAGAGAACGCAATTGCCGTGCCGTCTGGCGACCAACTCGCGTAGCCTTCTTCGCTAGGGTTGTCGGTGACTTGGGATATCTCGCCAGTCTCTGTATCGATGACAAAGATGTTGAAGTCACCATCTTCTTCCTGACGACTAAATAATATTTTTGAGTCATCGGGTGAAAACTGGCCGTGCGCCTCATATCCTGGGTGCTTGGTCCATCGCCTTAATTTTCCGCTTGCCTTAGTGTACGTATAAATATCCGATGCGCCGGTTCGGTATGAGTTGAACAAAATGGTATTGCCATCGGACGAGTAACTAGCCAACCAATCCCAGTTTGAGTGAGGAGCGACCTCAGTTATTTCTCCAGTTTGCAGACTGTATTCAACAATATCAGTTTTACCATTGTCGCCGTAGATCGAGTTCACAAGGGTCTGTCCATCTGGAGCGAATACAGCCCCATTATTGAGCCCGGGTACGTCCGAGCGATCTCCTGAGGTCAAATCAAGAATATAGGTGCCGCGTTTCTCTTCTCCTTGATCCCAGCCTACGGCCAAACGTTTGCCATCGGGTGACAAGCCGTCGAATTGAAACTGCCGGATTCCTTCCTCAACAGCGATGTGCTCAATCACGCACCCACTCGGGTCTACCGAGGTCATATGCGTGAGGTGTGATTGCGACCCATAGCAAATCACCGGAGCCATGACAGATACAACAAAAAAAACTCTAACGGCATTAAGCATCGTCTTCACCTCAAGGTTGGTGGCGGTCGCATATAAGTATCCGAAACGCGTTTGGATTATTTGAAAACCTTTAACTACCTTATAAAGCAAAGATGTTCTAAGTCCCGCGAAAGTCGCAATGTTTTACAACTAATATCGTGCTCCTGTAGAGTCTGTGTCTATGCGTATGGAGATTCTAGCTTGCCTGTCCGATCGTTACATCGGTCACCTCGATCTTAGAACCGCCACGTCGATCTAGGAACCTTCATCTCAATCTAGCAGCCGTCATCTCAATCTAGTAAACGTCATCTCGAGCGTAGCCGAGAGATCTCACTTTCGGTAGTTATATTGAAATGGATAAGTGTTAGCTTATGCTTGCCCGCGACGACGGCGGCTTGTTCAAACGAGGGTTCATCGTATCTATTTTTAGCCCCCGAAACGACAAACCCTTCTACTGGGTAACCATCGCTTTCGTTAAGCTGATAGTCATTGTTTTCGTCGTGCATAATAAATACCGCGTAAGGTCCCTCAGTCAAGGAAGAAAAATTAAAAGTTAAGACCTCAGTTGCCGCGTCGACTTCTTGAAAGCCAACAGCCTTTAAATGGTCATAATTTTTAAAAGCGTTTGAGTCATCAAATACCATTACTAAAATTCTACCATTTGACGATCTAACGCCACTCAGCTCTATCGATAAATACGTTTCTTTAGCCAAGGTTTGGTGTTTGGGGTTCGCCGTATCAAGTGATAATACAGGTTCCGCTGTGTCTTTAAGTTTCGATGCTAGAGCGGCGCCACCAACTAACATTAGTACGGTAAAAATGATGGAGAGTGGTAAGTTTAATGGTTTCATATTTGATACCTTCTTGAATGAAAAATTAACACGGTTAAGGCTGCCAACCGGGTGGCTTGATCAATGCGCGCAGTTTGTTCATAAACCCGCTCTGCCCTCTAAGGTCTCTGACTAAGCGATTGAAGCCATGAAAAAACACGATGATCGGATTAACGCTGGTTACTGGTTCTGAAACGCCATACCGCACTGTCTCTTGTTCTTCAACGAAAGTACCGAACATGCGATCCCAAATAATCAAAATTCCGGCGTAGTTCTTGTCCCAATAACGCCGATTGACTCCATGATGCACACGATGATGAGATGGAGTGTTAAAGATCGCTTCTATTGGGCGAGGAAGCCGTTTGACTGACTCGGTATGTAACATCGTTTGGTACAACTGAACAATCATCTCTGAAAAGAGAACGACAAAGGGGTTAAAGCCCAGCAACACCAAATTGACGCTGAAAAAGAAAGGCCAAACTGCATCCGTCGGCCCGAATCGATATGCCACCGAAATATTAAAATGACGTGATGAGTGATGCACGGTATGGGTTGCCCAAGCTATATTGACTCGATGCATAAATCTATGTTCCCAGTAATAAAGCAAGTCTGCCAACACAATGCATATTAATGTCGTGGCCCAATTTAGTTCGATATCCAGCAAAGCAAATTGGCCTAGATATGAAAAAGCCGATAGATAAAATGAGGCCAACACAAGGTATCCAATACCAATGAACATACTTAAGGTGACGAAGTTGGTAATTGTGTCCGCAATCACGCCTTTCGTCAGCTGCTTCTTAACCATATAACGACAGAACTCAAACACAAGGAAAGCCAGGGATGCGATAAAGACATAGTCCCCAATAATCGTCTCCCAGTAATAAATGTCGTCTTGAGTGAGTTTGCCTAACAAACTTTGTGTAAGATTTTCCAAACCGTGTACCCTAGGGTGCTGATAACGTTTGTAACATTAACGAGTTTATTATAAATTGTCAATATTGACAATTAACTATACCAACATGGCCAGACCAAGCTTAAAAGCTCAAAGAAGAAAACAGATAATTGACGCCGCAATGAGTTGCGTCGCGCGCCACGGAATAGGTGGTTTAACACTCGATAAAGTGGCGGAAAACGCGGGGATAGCTCGGCCTTTGATCAGACACAATATCGGGAATCGAGAACAGCTGGTCATCGCTATCACTCAGCATTTCGTTGAATCATCGAGTAATCAAATGAATATGCTGAAGGCTCAGGTATCCGAAGATTCCCCCCTTACCTCAGCAATTAAATATTTGTTTGATAATAAAAGCAGTGATACAACGCTAATGTTGGTGGCTGAAGCGCTTATCGCAGAGAGCGCGAACAATCGAGAGATTGCAAAGGTGATGCACAATTGGCTTATGGGTTTTGTAAATAGCCTCGAGCTGTTAGCACAGAAGGAGTTTCCTGACTCAACAAAAGAAATGCGTTCGATTGTTGCAACGGGTATGACAGGCATCTATTTCACAGTGGATTCGATGACACCAATTGCGGGGTTATCTGAATTTACCGACGCATCGAAAAAAGCGGCCCTTTTACTGCTTGACCAGATCGAGCAATGATCATTAACGCAGATGAA
>CAYQVT010000338.1:0-3351 GCA_964420885.1 uncultured Gammaproteobacteria bacterium | reverse complement strand
CAATGGGTGATTGTGCGTTGGTTCCAAACGCGCGTGACGGCAAATATAGCCCGCCGACCGCCCAGTTTGCAGACCGACAGGCTAAAGTACTAGCCAAGAATATAGTAGCTTCGCTAAACAATAAACCCACCAAAGCATTCAGCTATAAGCCTCAGGGTATGCTCGCCTCAATTGGTCACAACAAAGCTGTTGCCGAGATCTACGGCATGCCCTTCTCGGGAATCATCGGCTTTATGCTTTGGCGCGGTGTTTACTTGCTCAAGGTACCCACATTGGCGCGTAAGGTGCGGTTATTTCTTGAATGGAACTGGGCAATGTTCTTTCCGCCTGACATTGCCCACCTTGGTTTTAAGCGCTCGGGAGAAGAGTAAGATCTGCCTGAATTCCTTATTTGGAGCAGCCAGCTCTCGCAAGCAGAGTGATTTTCTACTAGTTGATCATGTAGCTCATCATTTTCTTAACTCGCTCTAAGCGCTCGGGCTGGCTGCTCAAAACCTCGTCGATGGACCGCGCTTGACGGCCGGCTTGCTCTAATCGATCTACAAATAATATTCCGTTTAGGTGGTCGACTTCATGCTGAACTAAGCCAGCGTTTTCTCCAATAAGCGTCTGCGTATGATTAGCTCCGGCCTCGTCAAGGTAGCTTACTTCGACTTCGTAAAATCGTTCGATGGTGGCTCGCTTGTCGTAAAGGCTGAAGCACTCTTCTTCAAATTCGAATGTCTTACTCGATAATGCAGTGAACACTGGGTTAATCATGGTTTGAAATTCGCCGTCGATGCGCAATACGATTAAGCGAACTAAACTTCCAACCTGGGGCGCTGATAAAGCGTTGCCATTTTCCTGCGAGATTGACTGAATACCATTGAGTATCCCCTTCATTCTAGCGATAAGTTTAACGGTTTCTGGCGCTATTATTTGGTCGGCGGTCACTGCTTCAGACACTTCGCGAAGAATCGGATCACCGATTTGTCGAATACGCATTATTGGTCTCTTCGATTAATGTTGGTCCGCCACTGTAACAAACTTAGTCTTTGTTGGGGAGTAGTTATAATATTAAGAATCTAGGGTTACGAGCTCTGGTTCAGAAGTTCATCTATGACGGTGACCCAGTCATCAAGAAAAGATTTAAAACCTACCGGAACATCATCCGCATTGTTGATAAAGAATGTGGGGGTTGCCCAAACCGATCGAGTTGCGGCAAAACGGATCGGCGTTCTCGCGTCTACATAAACGTCATTATCAGCAAGGCGACTTAGCAAGAAGCTTCGTTCAATTCCGGCATGCTCTGCGGCAAAGTCAGCTACCAATTGCTTCAAATCATCGTGGGTCTTGTGTTCAAATGGCACGTTATAAAACTGACCCTGCCGTTCAAATAGAAAGCTAATAAAATTAAAGAATGTCTGAGCATCACCAGCGGCAACCGCGAAGAGCCCCAAGCTCATGTCCCACGCTTGACGATGATTGCTTAGGGTAATTAAGTGTGCTGTCACACTCACGGGCTGGCCCCGATAGTGCTCCAGCAACTGACACGCGGTTGGCCACGCCTTCTTAGAATGAGGGCATTGAATGTCCAAAAATACGTCTATGCTGCCGCGTGCATTTGTGTCTCCGAGGGTAAAACCACTTGCGCGTTTAGGAATTGGTATCGCCATAATGGTTTATTACTTTTAGCTAGGTTTGGTGTCTTGTAGTTTGGGTGCAATGCCAATCGAAAATGTCTCAGGGTCATAATTAAGCGTTGCCGTTAGGCTCATCACCCCTTCAACTAACCTAACTTTATGTTGGTCGGCGATTTCTTGCAGACGTTGGTAGTTCTTAATATTCCTTATTTCTTCTATATCGCCGGCGTAATTCACGCTAATTATTGGAAAATACAAGCCTGCCTCGATTGATTCGATTGCGTATTCGAGGACGGTATTTACGCCAGTTTTAAATCCTGGTTTTAAGGTGATTGGAACAACACTATTCCGGGTGATTTCAACGATTGGACTCAAGCCAATCGCCTTACCAAACATTGCAAACGGTAATCTAGATGTTTTTACACCGCGCTTCTCTGCGCGCGACCGAGCATAGACCATATCCTTAACCACCGCGTAACAATGGGTGGCTTTGCTAAATTTGGCGATCTGCTCATTACAGTCAGTAATACTCATACCTTTGGCTAACGCCATGTCTGTGTAAAGAGCGATCAAACCTTGACCTGATTACGGTTGTCCCGCTGTTTGCAATGCTCATACGAAATTGTGTCGCGTCGCCTCGAGCATCCCTCATATCGCGGGCGTCCTAGGCAATTAGCATAGACACTTCGTTGAAATTATCAAATATAGGACTCAAAGATTTAGACACCGTTTGACACACCGCAGCTTCGCAATCTGACACCACTTCGCTAAGCATAAATTCCTTGGTATCATCTTTGGTAGGAGAGATGCTCTCGGCATTCGCATCGGCGTTTATTGCGCCAGATGAATACACAGCCATTAGCTCCTCGACACTGGATGTGTCCAACATCGATTCACCACCCACAACCACATTGATTGGCAGTGCTTTAATCGGGCGGCTGTTCAGTATGCTTTCGGGCAATGATGCCATTGAGTCTACGACTATTGTGTATTTCATACTCTAGACCTTTGCTAAGTTATCAAGAAACGATGTAGACCAAAATCGAACTCTTATTTGAGTGTATTATTTTGCAGTTCGAGAAACTATAACACCGATGTAGAATTAAACGTTCACGTCATCACAGAATCGAAAAAATCGCCATAACATTGAGCTTGAACGCGGTAAGTATGTCTATGCTAAGATCACCGATCTTGATCATAAAAATCCAACGAGGGTAACCATGCGAAACCGTATAAGTGCGACCTTATTATTATTTTTCTTCACTAACGCAATCAGCTTCGCGAGTCCATCAAATGAAGATATTCGCTTCGTTAAAAACGGCCTTGGTAAAGCGCCGTTTTCTACCTTCGTTGAAGCAGACGGCTTAATTTTCCTGGCGGGTGCTCTTGGCGTAGATCCAAAAACCGGTAAGCTGAGTGAGGGAGGCATAGAAGCTGAGTCTCGACAAGCCATGGAGAACATTAAGGCCACACTTGCAAGCGAAAATGTTTCAATGAATAGAATCGTAAAATGTACCGTTATGCTTGCTGACATCAAAGAATGGCCAACCTTGAATAAAGTGTATGCGGAATATTTCGACAGCAACTACCCTGCCCGAAGCGCGTTTGCAGTCAAAGCTCTAGGGCTAAACGCGCGGGTAGAAATTGAATGTATCGCCAAACGCTAAGATTGGCCTAACAATTTGTGGACTTCTCAGCTTTATTGATTGCAGACCTTATGGGCGTATTT
>CAYQVT010000337.1:0-3361 GCA_964420885.1 uncultured Gammaproteobacteria bacterium | reverse complement strand
ATTGTGTTGTCATATCTACTCCATAAATAGATCTGTAATTTTTTTAGTTTGAATGTGTTGTTGACTTAGCCGAGCCCTACCCGCATTTGACCAAGAAAATCACTTTTACCCAGCGGTACGCCTTTCATCCGCAAAATATCGTAGGCCGTAGTGATGTGAAAATTTAGGTTGGGCAAGGAAAATGACATAATGAAATTTTCCGCGGTGAACGGAATTTCACGTTCACCAAACTTAAATATTACTGTTTTCCCTTGAGCAGCGTTGACCTGGTCTGGAGAAATCGATTTCAACTCATCGAGAGTTTCAGCGACCATTAGCTGTAAACCCTTATAATCGCGTTGTTCAATTGATTTAGGCGGTATATATACTCCCGCTTCCAAAGATGAGAGTGCATCAACAGAGTGCACTCGCACGCAATTAACTTGAAATAAAAATGGCAGCATTGTGTCGTGCAACTTAAGCACCACAAAATCGTCGTCATTGAAATTATTGTCTTCGGCAAATGCGGCGCCTTTATCTAAAACAATAGCCATACCACTCAAGGCCTGTAAGTACGAACCAACACTGATATCGTATAGTGAATTACTCATTTTCTTATGTTCTCTTTTATATTCTATAAAAATAACTTTTCTTGACCGCGCTGGGCTTTAGTTTCCCCCCACCAAAGCCGACAATTATGCAATCAATGTTGTAACCACCCACAATGTATTCAGGCTCAAGAATGCGTATATTTTTTACTTTAGTACTCTCTTTACAAATTAATACTTGTAGATGCGCCTTTGATTTTGAGGTCTCTTATTTCGATTACCGAATCGCCACCTTATAGAACATTGCCATCGGAACAGCGAACTAACCGTTCTTCCTCAGCCAGTGAAGACACCCACTCATTGCCGCATTCCGGGCAGGTATAAAACTCTCGATCTTGATAAGTATAAATCCAGTCACATGAAGGGCATGAAGGTAGTTCCGACATTTAAATTCTCCAGAGAAATAATGAGTGTCTAATCCAGAAACCCTATAACGTCACAGTATGGCAATAAAAATCGCGATCACAAAGAATAATCCTATGTCGCAATTGCTAGAGTCTTAAGACACTCATATTCGTCTAATCACGGCTGTCAATGAGATCTTGAACTACACCTGGATCGGCTAAGGTACTGGTATCGCCCAGATTAGAATAATCATTTTCGGCAATCTTACGCAAAATACGTCTCATGATTTTGCCTGATCGAGTCTTTGGAAGACCGGGTGCCCAATGAATCACATCTGGGCTAGCTACCGGCCCTATTTCTTTACGGACGTGTCTAACCAAATCAGCCTTCAAACTCTCGGTGTATTCTTCGCCTAACATGAGTGTGACGTAGGCATATATTCCTTGCCCCTTAATATCGTGTGGACAACCTACAACCGCTGACTCAGCCACGGCGTTATGCAGTACTAAGGCACTTTCAACCTCGGCTGTGCCCATGCGATGGCCGGAGACGTTAATGACATCGTCTACTCGACCGGTAATCCAATAGTAACCATCTTCATCACGGCGACAGCCGTCACCGGTAAAATAATATCCCGGGTACATCGAGAAATAGGCCTCGTAAAATCGTGTGGGATTATTGTAAACACCGCGCATTTGCCCGGGCCATGAACGAGGTATGGCAAGATTTCCCGAGGTGGCTCCTTCAAGTATATTTCCTTCGTCGTCTAACAACACTGGCTCGACCCCAAAAAATGGTAGCGCCGCAGAACCCGGTTTCGCATCAATGGCACCTGGCAATGGCGCAATCATTACGCCTCCCGTTTCTGTTTGCCACCATGTATCAACAATGGGGCAATTGCCCTTACCAACCTTATGAAAGTACCACTCCCAGGCTTCAGGGTTGATCGGTTCACCCACGGTACCAAGAATTCGAATGCTGCTTCGAGACGTGGTCTCCAAGAACTCATCACCTGCTCCCATTAAGGCTCTAAGTGCTGTCGGTGCGGTATAAAATATGTTGACTTGATGCTTATCGACAACTTGCCAAAAACGGCTGGCATCAGGATAGGTAGGTACACCTTCGAACACCAAGGTAGTTGCTCCATTAACCAAGGGGCCATAGGTAAGATAGGTGTGACCAGTGATCCAACCAACGTCAGCTGTACACCAATACACTTCGTTTTCTTGATAGTCGAATACGTACTTAAAAGTCATCGCCGCAGTGAGCAAATACCCACCGGTGGTGTGAAGAACACCCTTGGGGGTGCCTGTCGAGCCTGATGTATAGAGGATAAACATCGGGTCTTCAGCATCCATTTGCTCAGGCTCACAAGTCTTCGCTTGATTTTCGACTGTCTCGTGATACCAGATATCTCGACCCTCTTGCCAAGCAACCTCATTACCAGTCACTCGGCAAACTAACACGTTTTCTATCGAGGGCGCACCCTCACACGCTTTGTCTACATTGGCTTTCAATGGAATTGGCTTGGCGCCGCGCAAGCCTTCATCGGCGGTAATCACCATTTTACATTCTGAATCATTGATACGGCCTCGCAAAGCATCGGGCGAAAAACCGCCAAACACCACCGAATGAATTGCGCCAATGCGTGTACACGCGAGCATTGCGTAAATAGCTTGCGGGATCATTGGCATGTACAAACACACACGATCACCTTTTTCTATACCTTTCTCTCGCATAGCATTCGCTAATTGACACACTTCGTCGTGTAACTTCTGGTAGCTGATGCGCTGACTTTGGCCAGGGTCGTCTCCCTCCCAAATAATCGCGGTTTGATCGGCCCTAGCGCTGAGATGACGATCGATACAATTAACCGAGACGTTCAACTTACCGCCTTCAAACCACATAATTTCCGCGGTATTAAAATCGAAATCGGAGACGCTATCGAAAGGCCGAAACCAATCCAGATGAGCCCTTGCTTGTTCTGCCCAAAAACCCTCAGGGTCTGCTAAGGATCGAGCATACATTTGTTGGTATTCGCTCTTGGTCAGATGAGTATTCTGCGCGATTGACTCAAAGACGGGGTAAGTTTTTGTATCAGACATAATAAAGTTTTCAAATTCTTAATATATTAGTTAAATCAATGGTTTGGTGATCTTAAGTCATCAATCATTTCGATTATCTTTTGTGGGGGCGCGGGCGTAAATCGACAGACAAGCAATGCAACAACGAAATTAACGATTGCACCAACGGCTCCGAATGCGTTTGGCTCGATGCCAAAGAACCAATTTGCCGATAAGCCTCCTAGAAAATCGGTGCCAGGTATAAACATCACTCCCTTGTGTTGAAATACGTATAATAGTGTGGCCCCAATCCCCGCCAGCATACCGCTTATTGCGCCAGCCGTGTTCATACGCTTATAAAAAATG
>CAYQVT010000336.1:0-3372 GCA_964420885.1 uncultured Gammaproteobacteria bacterium | reverse complement strand
TGGGGGGGGGTTATCCACATTGGTGTTGGTTTTTTACTCATGCCAGTTTTGAATCGGGTCATGCAACTTGACCTAATAACCACAAACGCACACAAGGTATTTATCGTTTTATGCTACACATCGGTAGCACTAGCGGTATTTGCATCTGAATTAGAACTTATCTGGAAGTACGGAATTGCGCTTGGGGTCGGTACCTGGATCGGTGCATGGATAGCGGCTAACGTTCAAGTCAAAAAAGGTATTGGCGCTATTAAACTGACCCTGAATATAGTTATCGTCGCCTTTATCATTAAGTTACTTTTCTTTTAGCTTGAGGTCTCCAGTATTTGAGATTACCGGCAAAATATCAATCAAAAATGGGCTTAACAGTTGATTGAGAAAAGGATTGATAGAAACACAATGTCTACCAACCCAGATTAAGTAAAATAGTAATCAGAATTGCTTGGTTCTGTTTGATAGCAGTAGACCAACAAATTGCTTATGTATGGTGAACACCTGAGAGGAGTGGGAGTAGTTGACAACGTCATATATCGACCAAAGCGCAAACTTGACGAGGCTTCATAAGACTCCGATCGCGTTCATAATTGGCACAACAAGCGACTAACCGCGTTTCCTTTTCAGTTCACTAAAATAGTCAACATTTGTTGGTAAGCCCAATACTTCGCGTCTAACTAGGTCCATCGCCAACGCGGTTGATGTTCGCTGAAAACCCACCCGTCCCATGGGTAAAAAGAATTTTCTGGCTGAGATACTCCCGAGCCTACCCCATGCCATCCAAACCAAACCCACTGGTTTTTCCGCAGACCCACCGTCAGGGCCAGCGATTCCTGAAATCGCTATGGACATATCAGCTCCTGACGCCCTGATGGCACCCTCAGCCATTGCAATGACGGTTGCCTCGCTGACCGCACCATGATTGGCTAACACTTCTTCGGACACACCTAATTGTCGTTGCTTCATGCTATTTGAATAAACCACGAAGCCCGCCTCAAATACCACAGAAGAACCGGCTTCACTAGTAATAGCAGAAGCTATCTGACCACCCGTGCAGGATTCTGCGGTGGTTAAAATTAATTTCTTTTCGGCTAACGCCGCATTTAAAGCTTGACTCAGCCTTGTCCCGTCGCGGCCAATCACATAGTCGGAAAAATGGGCGCCGAACTTCTGAGCCCACTTCTTATTAAGATCATAAAAGTGATCACCAAATGTGGTGAATTTAACTTCGATAACAGGCAGCTGCACTCGGAAACCCAGATCCACTTCTTGAGGCCAATCGGGAAACACTTGATCCACAATATCTTGCAAGCCTGATTCGGTAATACCGAACAGCCTTAACCTTGTAATATGACAGCTCGCATCAATATTTCCGTGCTTACGAATCAACGACAACAAGTGATTCTCAACCATTGGCTTAAGCTCGCTAGGCACCCCTGGAGTGCACAAGATCAGACAGTCATTATCCACGCAACGAAACCCCATAGCGGATCCATTTGGGTTATCTATGATCTCGCAAGCACTAGGTAGATCTGCTTGCTTGAGGTTTGACTTCGTCAACTTGAACCCGCGCTGATTCGCCCATTCACTTAACTTTTCATAGGCATCGTCGTTACGCACCAATGGCGAATCCACGGCCTTTGATAACGCCAATGCTGTCAAATCATCGATCGTCGGCCCTAAGCCCCCGTTTACAATCAACACGTCTGATACAAGACTTAATTCACGGATTGAGCTTACCAATAAACTCAGATCGTCGCCGACAACTTTTTTGATGTAAGGGACTAGACTTAAGTCCTTAAGCGACTGAGCAATATAGGCTGAATTAGAATCGACCGTATCGCCGCTCATTAATTCGTTGCCGGTCAATAGCAATGAAATTTTCATAGTTAGATCTCGATCAAGCCCTGAGGTTATGGCCTTAAATATTGAATGAGCGCCACTATACTAGTGCTGCGCTTTTAGAAATTTAGCGGCATGGCGCATTCGAGTTCGCTCCCACACCATACGAAATTTTCCACCGCCTTTTTGTTGCCACAAGACCGCAGACCGAACGGCGGCTAGAAGCATCGTTCTAACTTGTTCTGGCACGCCTTCGTTCTGTAAAAACTCTTGTTCGCCTTGAACGATTATTTGAGGATGTAAGACGCTGATATGAGTTTGATAAACCTCAGAACAAGCGCTATCTAATTCGTCTTTGGAATAACTACTTAAACGTTCAACGGCTTGACCAAATAAGCCAAATTTTTGCTGATCCTGAAACAGCTGTGTTTGTAACTGCATAATCGACATCATGTAGCGCAAAACTTCTAGATCACTTGCAGCTGGTGAACTGAGGACTCCGTCAGCCAGCAATGTTAAGCCAGAGCGTACGCCGCCTAAGCCTCCATAGACCGCTGGAGTGCTGACAGCATCGAGAACCAGTATTGACTGAACGCTATTATCATAAACGGCTTCATCAGCGGTTCCTGACCGCGCTAGGGTTTGCACTTGCTTACAGGCTTGAAGTATTCCGGCGAGGGCAATGCTGCGCTCTTCAATTGCATTCATAAAATATTTTTCTAAATTCCGTTACTAATAGGTATGCCATTCTAAGCGTTCAGTACCCTTTTATAAAATTCTAACTCTTTTGTCCAAGCATCAATATTATTTTCTGAACGTTTAAAACCGTGGCCTTCGTTTGCGTACTCGACATATTCGTGGTCAATTCCGGCTCTGGCTAATGCTTCGACAATTTCGTTCGCAACCGATGGAGGAACCACGCGATCAATACCGCCTTGAAACACAATCATAGCGCTGCTTAACTGACTTATTTTATTGATTGGCGATCGCTGAAAAAATTTACTCTGAGTGCTTTTTGCTGAATATTCATTATAAATTTCGCCGATTAAACGATCAGTGTAATATTTTTCAAACTTGTGCGTGGTATCCGCTAAGGTAACTAGGTTACCGATCCCGTAATAGCACGCGCCGACTTTAAACATGTCGGGGTATTCAGTTAACATTCGCAGAACAGCATATCCACCCGCACTTTTACCGCGTATGCATACTCGATTAGGGTCAACCTTATTTTGGCCAATTAAGTATCCTACACCATCGGCGATGTCGCTGGCATCAATTTCACCCCATTGCCCGTAGAGAGAATCACGATAGTTGCGGCCGTAGCCCGAGCTGCCACGGTGATTGACGTCCAAAATTGCGAAGCCTCTTGAAGTCCAAAATTGTTTTTGCAGATCAAAGTGAGCATAGGCTCGTGCGGTTGGACCGCCGTGCACCATCACCAATAGGGGAGGCAAAGCACTCGCAAAGGTTGCTCGTTGGCACGCTGAGTTTACTGGAGGGTAGTAAAAACCATGGGATGTATTGCCCAATGTGACT
>CAYQVT010000335.1:0-3392 GCA_964420885.1 uncultured Gammaproteobacteria bacterium | reverse complement strand
ACCACTGCCTGCTGCAATACTCGAGCTGGTGTGGTTTGAGAACATTTGAATGATGTCATAAGTTTTATTGGTTTGACGTAAAAAACTTCGGCCTTCACCTCTTATCACGTTCGCTCGCGGGTCATTCATTATGTTGCCGGTGTAGTCGGCGTATTGAGTCTTGCCTAACGCGACCACCGTACCTACTAATTCAATGGCATCGACTGAGCTTGCGCCATACGTTAAGGCCGCTTTAAGCTCTTGACCGCCGGCACTTCCAATAATAAGCACCCGAGAGCCTGTATCGGCTTTGACATAGTGAGAAATAGCGACGTAGGTGTTCCAAAAATGTCTCGATGCTATGGCCGGCATATTATCTCGAATCGATTGATAGTCACCATCGAACCGATAGAAATAACTAGACTGAGTTCCGCCATCATAGGCAATCCATTTTCGAGTTTGCCCCATCAGCTCAGTATTGAGAATGTTGATTTTTGAAATCGGGTCCCACCAAGTACCTTCATTGATTTTTTTGACCAGGGGCTTAAACGCACGTTTGTGCATGTGCGGTTCAAAAGAATCGATGGTTGGTCGAGTGAATGGCATTGCCACCAATACGATTGCTGGTATGCAAATCACAAAAGTCATTAACTTATTACGGCCTGCAGAGAAACAAACGGCTGAAACTACTGCCAACCCAGCCACTACTAACATCGTTCCGGCGGTTCCAATTCTGGGAAGCAGCGGTATCAGCAAGATACTACCTAAGGCAGCACCGATCAAATCCCAAAAATAGAGCTTTCGAATTTGATTTGCGTAGTGAGAGAAGACGATGGATAACACCAATCCGGCTAAGAAAAATGGGACACAAATCACGCCGTAAATCAAAAAGAAATTTAGCGTTAACTCGCCTGTTTGCTCGCCCCCAAGTTGTGTGTAATCAAACGGAAGTCGATCAATCGCCCATTGCATTAAAGCAACCCAACCTGCCATCAACACGGTTAAACTTGATAAAGTCATCCATAAACCGTCATTGCTTTCAATCGGTTTGACGGCGAGATAGACTCCCGCCAGACCAAATGAAAATACCGCTAAAGTGATAATCATATACGCCATATTCGGATACCAAAGAACGTCGAATATACGAATCAGGTTAAGTTCTAACAGCAAAGACGCTAAGGCTATGCAGAAGACTCCAAGGGCAGTTTTACTCATCAGAAGCACCTGTGATTATCATTTAATATTGTTGAAGAAACGCTCAATTACTTAGCTAATATAAGCGCCAAGATTGGCGCAAAATTGTCGCGGAACTATACACATGAGGAATTGGTAAATCAACAGCACCACGGGCATTAGAAACCTGGCGGGTGCCAATTTCCTTAAAGTCCACGTCATACTATTTGGCGAAAAAAAAGCCCGACGCTTTAAACGCCGAGCCTTATTCTCTCGATGCAGTCTCTTATGCTTGTAACGAAACCTCATCAGCAGCATTTTGATACTTTGGTAGCTCGTTAAAGTTTAGATATTTATACACGTCCTCAGCGACCATATCTAAATTTTTAGCAACTTCCAAGTATTCGGATACCGTAGGGAGTTTGCCCTTAACGGCAGCCACCGCGGCGAGTTCAGCTGAGGCTAAATACACGTCCGCTCCATCGCCTAAACGATTAGGAAAGTTACGAGTCGAGGTCGAGACGACAGTACAACCGGGCGCTACTCTTGCTTGGTTCCCCATGCACAGGGAACAGCCTGGCATTTCAGTACGCGCACCTGCTTTGGCGAACGTCGCATAATGCCCTTCGGCGGTGAGCTGTGCTTCGTCCATTTTGGTCGGCGGCACAATCCACGTTCGGGTTGGGACGAGTTCGCCCATCTCGTCGAATAACTTTGCTGCTGCACGAAAATGCCCAATATTGGTCATGCATGACCCAATGAACACCTCATCGATTCCAACGTCACCTTGCTTGAGTACATCCGACAAAGTTTTAGCATCGTCTGGGTCATTTGGACAACACAGTACAGGTTCTTTAATTTCGTTGAGGTTTATCTCAATTACTTCGGTGTATTCGGCATCGGCATCGGCTTCCAGCAAGTCAGGTGCGTCTAACCATTTTTGCATCTCAACGATACGGCGTGAAATCGTCCGTACATCACCGTAACCCTCAGAAATCATCCACTTCAACATTGTGATGTTCGATGTAATGTATTCGATGATCGGTTCTTTATTTAGCTTGATGGTACATCCACCGGCTGAACGTTCAGCCGATGCATCGGCTAATTCAAATGCTTGTTCTACTTTTAAGTCTGGTAGGCCTTCAATTTCAAGAATTCGACCGGAGAAGATATTTTTCTTACCTTCTTTTTCCACCGTGAGCAAACCTAGCTCAATGGCCTTTAATGGAATTGCGTGAACCAAATCACGCAAGGTGATTCCGGGTTGCATTTCACCGGAAAAACGAACTAATACCGACTCTGGCATATCAAGTGGCATAACGCCGGTAGCAGCGGCGAACGCTACCAGGCCTGAACCAGCGGGAAATGAGATTCCAATTGGGAAACGCGTGTGGGAGTCACCCCCAGTACCAACGGTATCGGGTAATAACATGCGATTCAACCAAGAATGAATAATTCCGTCTGCCGGTTTTAAAGAGATGCCACCTCGATTACGAATGAATTCTGGCAAGTTAGCATGTGTGTCTACATCGACTGGTTTGGGGTACGCGGCCGTATGGCAAAACGATTGCATAACCAAATCAGATGAAAAGCCCAAACAAGCTAGATCTTTCAATTCGTCACGCGTCATTGGCCCAGTTGTATCCTGTGATCCAACTGTGGTCATTTTGGGTTCACAATATTGACTTGGACGAACACCTTCTAGACCGCACGCTTTGCCCACCATTTTCTGAGCAAGCGTGTACCCTTTGCTACTCTCGGTCACCGGTTCTGGCAAACGAAATAGATCTGACGCACCAAGTCCAAGAGATTCGCGAGCTCGCGCCGTTAGTCCGCGACCGATGATTAATGGAATACGCCCGCCCGCACGCACCTCATCGAGTAGTACCTGAGTTTTCAATTCGAAGGTTGAAATAACCTCATCCGTACCATGCCGCTTAACAACACCTTCGTATGGGAATACGTCTATAACATCTCCCATCTCCATTTTCGCTACGTCCATTTCAATCGGTAAGGCACCAGAGTCCTCCATGGTATTGTAAAAAATTGGAGCTATTTTATTACCGAAACAATAACCGCCGTCGCGTTTGTTTGGAATATGAGGGATATCATCACCCATAGTCCACAGGACTGAGTTAGTGGCCGACTTGCGTGAAGAACCAGTACCAACCACGTCGCCAACATAGGCAACTGGAAACCCCTTCTCTTTAAGCTCTTCGATTTTAGCCAAGGGATCGCCA
>CAYQVT010000334.1:0-3392 GCA_964420885.1 uncultured Gammaproteobacteria bacterium | reverse complement strand
AGTTTATGGCTATTGTTATCGGTGGACTGCTCAAAGATAAGGGGATGGTGGGGTTTTATGAGACTCTAGATATTAGTGACGCAGATGCGATTCATGCCTATTTAGATCAACAACAAATTAACTTTGTGGTCGAAAATGATATGAGTTTTACTCAGAAAATAGAATATTGGGTTGTCTATTGGAGTTCGAAGTTGGGTGAGCGATTTCCATGGTTTGCGAACGCCACACGAGATTGGGTTATGTGAATGACAAATTGAGTAGACCTAGTCGTCGGTATTCGTGGGTCGGGCGATTATTTACTTAGGGACGAGTTTAGGCGAGTTAGACGGTAGCAGCCAAATCATTTCAGACTGGTTTCAAGTGTGTACTATAACGTTTCTACTATTGCTTACTATCGCTACTTAAAAATAGCGATTTGAGTAGCGAAACCAGCATTAACATCATTACAAATGAAAATGGCAGGGCGCCAATAATCATCGCCGAACGCAATGTGTCCATACCGCCAGCGGCCAATAGAGAAGCGATTACTGCTGTAAAAATCACACCCCATATCACGATGTGCTTGGTGTGTTTTTGGTTTTGGTTACCTCCAGAAGCCAAGGTAGTGACAATCAGAATCGCGGAGTCAACTGAGGTAATTAAGTAGGTTAGTAACAAAATAACGATCACCGCCGACATGGCCGCTGCCAGTTGAGGGGAAAGAATGAGGTTGATAGTTTGATAGAGTTGTGCCGATATATCGGCGTTTACGATACTGCCTTGTGCGACGCCGCTTAGTTCTAGATTTATTGCTGTTCCCCCTATTAAGGTGAACCAAGTCAAGCAAGTGAGTGAGGGCACAACCATTGCACCTAGAACGTACTCTCGAATGGTTCGCCCTCGTGACACTCGGGCTAAAAATAGGCCTACGAAAGGCGCAAACGCGATCCACCAAGCCCAGTAAAAAATCGACCAAGCGCCTTGCCAGTCGGCCAACTCCTTGTTTTCCTTAACGTCCCATACTGTAAATGACATGTCAGCTAAGTTAACTAGGTAATCCCAAATGGCGTAAACGAATGATGATGCGGCGAAAGCAAGTGTTCCGAAGAACACAAAAAAGATGAGCAGAAAAAACGACAAACTCATATTGATATTTGATAGCCACTTTATACCCTTATTTACACCAGACATTGCCGATAAGGTTGAGGCGACCAACACCACTGATAATGCCGTGAGTTGCGCAGCAAATGTGGGAGACCCCTCGGCATTCATTAGCCAAGCGGCGCCACTGATATTGAATACTCCGGATGCGAACTGCGATACGCCGTAACCGATTGTAACGCCGACACCGATGATTGTGGCCAAAATGGCGGCGACATCCACAGCATGGCCGACCCAGCCTTGCACCGCATTACCAAATAATGGCTGTAGTGATGACCGAATGGTGAGTGGAAGACCTTGATTATAGCTAAAGTACCCTAGCGCAATACCAATCACCGCATAAGCACCCCATGGAGTTAGGGCATAGTGGAAGAACCCCCATTTAAACGCGTTACGGACGTTGTCGGCATCCAACCCAGTACTAATTCCTTTTATCGTGTCCGGGTTCGTGGCAAAGTGGAAAATCGGTTCGGCGGTTGAATAAGTCAGCATGCCGATGCCGATGCCTGCGCCAAACATCATTGAAAACCATGAAAAGCGCGAAAATTCTGGCTGATCGTTTTCTTTCCCCAGTTTGATTTTTCCGGTTTTAGGAATAATCGCCAGCATCACGATTGCCAGCATGAAGATGGCAGCGGCAATCATGTACCAAGCACCGAAGGTTGATGTGGTCCAGTTTTGTATTGCCGATAATGATAATTGAGCATGCTTGGGTAGCGCTATTGCCCAGATGATCAAACACAGGACAAGCACTTTTGGGGTGACCGCGACCACTTTATTGAAACCTTGATAAAACCCTGATTGCGCGGTACTGACTGTGACGTTTTCTGACATGCTTTATTCAATTTACCATTTTTATTCAATTTACCATTAATGTAGTCGCAGCATAGCTAAGTAGCTCTTTTGATGCCAGTATGCACGTGCGCATAAGTAAAGCACTTACCAAGCTATCGTCCGAACTTATAATAGTCCGAGTAAATAACGCAATATATCGGAGCATGTTTGGTTGTCGAAATTCCCCTATGTAAGGTCTTAGCTTAGCTATGCTAGCTTAAGTTATTCTCGAGGCTCGATAGAACTAATTCGGTTTTTTAACACTTCCAGTAAAATATCTTTATGTGAATTCATAATATATTTTGAGGATGCCTCGGTTAAGTGCGCATGGTCCCAGGCAACGATGCCCGAAGGAGAGTTATTGACTCTTGTTTTACAACGCCCACTTGTACATATCGGTTGAGAAATTGATAAATAACGAACGTTTTCCGCCTCTGCGATGGCTTCAAACTGTTGGTTCATCAAAAAAATGTTCGGGTCGGGTGCGAGATATTCAGGAAATTTTAGTGGAGACTTTTCAATTTCCGCTTCCAGGTATTGAGGTAATGGTGGAGACCAAAACGGCAGCGGACCGACTAAAATTATCTCAGAAGACAATTGGGCTCTCAAGTTTCTCAGTTGCAGTTGAAGCGGTTCCATATCCACATCTCGCCATCTCCCCGCTACAATGAGAACATCAGGTTGTTTTTTCAATATTTCTTGGTACGCGGAATGGAGTGCGTTGTAACAACTGTTTGACTCACGGTGTGGCGTCATTCGGCTGTAAATCGGTAAACAAGCTTGCCGCACGCGTTGTTTCACATTGGCTTTACCGCTCACAACGTCGAGTAATCCGGGAAGAATAGAAGCCGCGTGAGAGTCTCCGATTAAAAATATTGTGGGTAAGCTAGCATCGTTTATCTCGGCATTTCGACAGACCTGAAATGGGTCTTCTTTTCGATAGGTCTCAACCGTTAACCAACATCCAAGATGTTGGCTGAATATCGTAGTTTTTATTTCTTCGCTCCAATAATTAAAATCGACTACCTCGGAAACATTCGAAGGGATACGAAATTTCGCACCGTCTGTCTTATAAATATATGCAAAGGCTGATGCTAATAGGAGAAACCAAATGGCAATGATAATAACGAATCGCGGTTGGCCAACCTTGTTCGACTTTCTCAGTGGTTGCTCGACCAAATAGTAGCTGACGATGGCGAGGACTATCGAAATCAAAATAACCTCAAACTTATCGCCTACCGCTGTAAAATCTTCTTTGATACGTGCAAATGCAAAAATTGGGTAATGCCATAAATAGAGGCTATACGATATCAGTCCAATGTATCTGAATAAGCCTGAGCTAAGTAATTTGATGGCTAAGTTCTTACTCGCCTCAGGATAGTTTATGTTTGAGCCAAATTGAATAATAAGCATGCAAC